>NZ_CP017659.1:305909-611818 GCF_015326965.1 Paenibacillus sp. JZ16 | reverse complement strand
TGAGCATGGCGATTGTGGTCGACCAGAAGCGGCTTGGAGGAGGCATGCAATCGACACTCGGCACGGTCAGCGATATTGCTCCGATGTTACGCTTGTTATTCGAGCGTGTGGGCCAGCCGTAAGTAGGCAATGTCGACCATTTCTCCTTCAATACTACACAAGGGATGTGCCCGGTATGCAACGGAGTCGGTCGGAAAGTGGGTGTCGATCTGGAGGCTGCCATAGACCAAAGCAAATCTCTGGGGTAGGTTTATCGGAACAAGTTCTTGTTCCGAGTCGAGGACAAGAACTTGTTCCGATTACCGATTAGATAAGTATCTAATTATGTTTCCATGCAACTTCATTAGCTAACGGGCAGGTTAATGCAACTGAAGGAATTCCGGGAAATATGGGGAATTCTATTTTTACCCCCTATGGGAGATATCAGTAAAGTGAGGGAGATACAATGAGTCAAACCGCAAATAAATTTGAAAAAGAAATAACTAAAAGAGTGCGGATGAAATACCTCTTACATTTGCCAGATCAACATGAAAAAGAGTCCTCAAATAAGTGGCCTTTAATCTTGTTTCTTCACGGGGCAGGTGAACGTGGAGATGATCTGGAGTTGGTAAAAGCACATGGAATTCCTATGATAGCAGAACGCGATCCTTCTTTTCCATTCATTACGATTTCCCCTCAATGCCCGGAGGATTCTTTTTGGAATGCTGAACAAGACGGATTGATGGCATTAGTAGATGAGATCATTGCAAACTATAACGTTGATCCAGATCGGATATACTTGACGGGGCTAAGCATGGGTGGTTATGGGACGTGGCACTTAGCAGCAGAATATCCAGGAAGGTTCGCAGCTATCGCTCCGATATGTGGTGGAGGTAACCCCAACCGGGTACATGAACTAGTAGGAACACCCATCTGGGCATTCCATGGCGCGAAGGATGATATAGTGTCCATTTCTGAATCAGAAAAAATGGTAGACGCACTTCGCGAAAACGGTGGAAATGTCTCTTTCACAATTTATCCTGAGACGAATCACAACTCCTGGACAGAAACATACGATAATCCGGAATTATATAGCTGGTTTTTAGGTCATTCTTTAATGGTAAGGAAATGAAGTTGTTTTACATTAAGTTAAAATATCATGGAGCAGTTCGCCTGTTGGCAGCTGCTCCTTTTTTTTAGCTAACGGAAGATATAGAAAAAACAGAAAATCATTGAATTACAAACTACCAAAATCCTTTTGTGATTTGGTATCACAGTTTAGCAATGGTTCAGTTCTGTACATGATTCAAGAAGTTAGTGCAGTAGGAGATAGAAACAAGAAAAACTTATCGAATCAGAGACTTTCATTATAAAGTATGACGAGCGTTGAGACTCATAAAATGATTAATATTAGAGAGGGTGGATCAGTGGAAATAGGGCCATTTAATCCCGTTTTCTCTAGATCGTAAGCGAAATGCCTGGTGTTTTATTGCGAACCAGATGAAGAATGAAGAATACAAAGTTGCTTATTTCGATAGTCGCAACCCCAAATTGTATGGAATCATGGATTTCAAAGGGACCATGTTCTTGCCCTCGGACATTCGTTCATCCCTTCTCCTAGAGACGCACTCAATTTCCAACGTTTGATTGAACGTGAGGTGTTATGAAAAATCTCGTCGTAATTAGTATTTATTCCAACCTTATTCCATAGAAATCACGTTATAGTCATACAAGGTTCTAATAAATTCCTCTCTATTGTTTATCAAAACCTTTAACCACTGATTGAAATTGAGGATTTTGCTAATTCAGAATTAATGAATCGGTATCTATCGGGCGAGGATATCGAGCTGCAAGAAGCATGGGAAAAATCGAGGATCTTAACTGGGAAAACTGCTCTGCAATTGTTAATGGCAAAGGTTCAAAGCAGAGAGAAGTTTATTTCACGACAGAGTGTAAAGTGTGGCTCAAGAAGTATCTGGCCGGCCGTGAAGACAACTGTAAAGCCTTATTCGTAACCGATACACATCCGAGTAGACGGATGGCCATTCCTACGATCCGGTGGGCGTTGAAACGGCTTGCAGGCCGAGGAGAGATTGAAGTAAATCTATATCCGCATCGATTTCGTCATACCTATGCGTGCCAACTCCTCGATAATGGAGCACCTTTAGATTTCATTCAAGGCATGCTAGGGCATGAAAAAGCATCGACCACTCAAATATATGCTCAGCTGCGCGGCGAACGACGACGAGAACTTTATCGTCGATTTTTTTAGCATTTTGAATAACAGCAGATTCCCCTTAAAGTCCGCCTTTATTCAACTAACGGGCAGGATAGTGCAGCAGATCATAGAATAAATTATGTTATATCCTCGGATCTGGATGTGATTCCCAATGAGATACATGGAGTATTTGAATATATCGACGGTTCATCCGGCCAAGTCAATCGCCTGCCGTATTAAGGAGGTACTATGAACTCGAAAAATGATAATAAATTGCGCGAATCATTCGAACAAGCCGCGAATATTTATCAGCAGTCGCGTCCGGATTACCCTGATGAATTGTTCGATGACTTAATCTTTGCTACAAATTTGAATCCAGGCGATCGTTTGTTGGAAGTGGGTTGTGCTACAGGAAAGGCTACTCTCCCATTAGCCAAGCGCGGATTTAAAATCACGTGCGTAGAACTTGGAGCCGAGCTCGCTGCAGTTGCCCGTCATAACCTTGTCGGAATGGACGTTGACATAATCAACAGTAATTTCGAAGACTGGCAACCGGAGGCGGGGAATAGTTTTGATCTGGTATTCGCTGCAACCGCTTGGAAATGGGTTGATCCCGAAGTTCGGTACATGAAGGCATGGCAGGCACTTCGTCCTGGCGGACACCTAGCATTTTGGAACGCAGATCACGTTTTTCCAGACGATGAAGACCCATTCTTCCGTGAAATTCAAACCGTTTACTATGAGATCGGCGAAGGTAAATCGGTAGACAACAACGATTGGCCAAGGCCAGGGGAACTTCACGTGCAAAGAGATGAGATTGAGAAAAGCGGCCTTTTTGAGGTTGTTCGCATACGACATTTCGATTGGGAGCGCATTTATCGTGTTAACGCTTATATTAAACTCCTCGAAACCTTCTCCGGGCACATACTTATGGAGGAATGGAAACGCGAAAAACTCTTCAACGAAATCCGAGTTCGCCTTAATAGTCGCCCAGAAAAGTCGGTTCGCCGCCACTGGGGCGCTGTTCTCCATGTCGCCCGTCGAAAAGATTGACAATGGAGACAAAAGCTTCTCATCGTTATGCTAACGGGGAACGTTAGTTCAATAAAAGACAAGTAGGCAGCCGTTAACGAGATCGGCTGCCTTTGTTCAACTAACGGGCAGATTAGCGTTGAACTGAGCGGTTAGCCTGAAAGACACTTTCCAGGTGTTGACATAGAAATTCATCATGTGTTAGCATTGCAATAATTGATAAGAGCGGAGGGGTTACGTGTGTTAAACTAATTCTTCGATATTCTTTGCACAAATGAATTTAAATAGTGGTTTAAGGCTATTTGTTTTGCGTGCATCGTAATCGAAGATTGGTTTACCTTCCACGGTAACCTAGTTTAGTACTATGCGATTGGAGACAGGGGTAACTCTAAGCTCATGTCGTATAGGCTGGATTTAAAGAAAATGTAATGAACCCTTTTAATCTATCCGGTGAGGGGACTGCGAGTCTATCATAGGGTAATCATCTAATTACGTTCATTTTCAATTTCTTTATTCGATTACTGCATGCACAGGCCGATAGCCTGTGTTTTTTTTATTTCTACATTAATATTGGAGGAATTTACATGAACGAACGATTAATAAAAGTAAATGGGATTGAAATATGTACCGACAGTTTCGGAATACAAGGTAACCCGGCAATATTACTGATTATGGGTGCCCAATCCTCAATGATTTGGTGGGAAGAAGAATTTTGCCGGCGCCTGGCAGATACAGGACGTTTTGTCATTCGTTATGATAACCGCGATGTTGGACGTTCAACAACTTACGAACCTGGTCAACCGGGCTATACTTTCGAAGATATGGCAGATGATGCTGTTCGAGTATTGGATGCTTATAAAATTCAGCAGGCACACATCGTAGGCTTGTCCATGGGTGGTTTGCTGACTCAAATGATAGCTCTGCGGCATCCAGAGAGAGTTTTAACCATTACCCTCTTATCAACGTCCAATTTTGCTCCGGATCTCCCCCGATGGAGGAAAGGATTATGGATTTTTTCTCGAATGTGGGGGCAATAGATTGGAATAACGAACAATCGGTAGTCGAATTTGCAATAGATAGATCAAGAATCCTAGTGGGTTCAAAGCATCCTTTTGATGAGAAAAAAGTTTATCATTTGGCACAAGAAGAAATAAAAAGAAGCAAAAATATGGCCAGCATCCATAATCATGGCATGCTCACAGGTGGAGAATCCTATTTGTCTAGGACGGGTGAAATAAACGTGCCCGCTTTGGTTATACATGGCACTGAAGATCCGATTATCCCTTATGAACATGGAAAAAATCTTGCTAACGAAATTCCAGGTGCGGTTTTACTGACATTGGAAGGTACTGGGCATGAGCTTCACTATGGCGACTGGGATATAATAATCGATTCTATTTCAAATCACACTGCGATACCAAATCAGTTCAGCTAACGATCAATAATAGACACGAAGGCAGCCTGCCCGAACGTTCGGCTGCCTTTTCCAAGCTAATTGAACAAACAGGATTGTTTTACGGTTAAAAGAAAGTCATATCAGGGAGGAATATTTTTAATGTCAAACCATGAAAATGAAGTAATACTACCAGGAGGGAATGTCTCTAAAGTGTATCGTTCGGGAGATACTGTACGACGCGAATTAAAACCAGATAGTTACAAAATTCATAAGCTATTAAAGCATTTGGAGAACAAAGGTTTCAGTTATGCACCTAAATTTTTAGGTATTGATGAAAAAGGAAGAGAGATATTATCATTTATTGAAGGAGAAGCTGGTAATTATCCTTTAAAGGAATACATGTGGTCTGATGATGTCTTAATAGAAATAGCGAAAATGCTCAGGTTTTATCATGATTCTGTGAGTGATTTTTCATTTGATGAGAGCTGGAAATCGATAGATAACACCCCTCTACAGTTTGAAGTATTGTGCCATAATGATTTTGCAATATACAATATTATTTTTAATCAAGAAAGACCAATAGGTATTATTGATTTTGATGTTGCTGGACCTGGTCCAAGACTTTGGGACATAGCATATACGCTTTATACTTGCGTCCCTTTAAGCAGATGTTATCTTTCCGAAACAGGTGAAATTATTTATTATAATTCATTACAGCATGCTAACCGTATAAAACAAAGAGTTAAATTGTTTTTTGAATCGTACGGTGAAGGAAAGGAAGAAGATTACTTGGAAATGGTATTGCTACGATTAGAAGGGTTATGTAAAACAATTATAAGGAAAGGCAGTGAAGGTGACATTGCTTTTCAAAAGATGATGGATGAGGGGCATCTTGAACATTATCAAAACGATATTAAATTCATTCGAGAACATGGAAAAGAGTGGATTTAAGGTTAGCTTATGCTCAACTAACGGGAAACGATAGCTCACTAAAGATAAAACTGCAGCCGACCAGTTGATCGACTGCGGTTTCTTTACGCTAACGGGCAGGATAGTTCAATAAATTCACGAATACTCTACATATGGAATTATTTACGAAGTTCGTAGATAAGACGTTATCGGAAAACAGCGTGTAAAAAAATATAAAAACAGAGAGCTTACTCTTCAGAGGGGAATATAACATGCTGGTACATACAGGGACGACTACATTAAAAACCAGTAGGTTAGTTATACGGCAGTTTAACCTAAATGATGTCCAGGTGTCGCAGGACAAGATCTTGTTCCCATTGAGAGTCGCTATTTTAGCGGTTTTTTTGTTTTATCGGTACAAGTTCTTGTCCCGAGTCGAGGACAAGAACTTGTACCGATTGCCGTAAAGGACAAGAACGTGAGCCGATTACCGATTAGATAAATATCTAATTATGTTTCCATGCAATTATTAAGCTAACGGGCAGGATAGTTCCAATTTATGGTGTTATGTATTGGAAATATTATTACTTTGAATGGGAATGGAGACTTATGGGATGAGAATGTATACAGACCCTAAAGGTGAAGCTTACGAGCAGGTAATAGATTTGGCAATACGGAACTCGGAATGTTTTGTACTTGGGGAGAAAATTCCGGGTGATGTGGTAAGGAGCCACTACACAAGCGTATTGGAAGCGTTGGAACCTTATCTGGTGAAAACAATCATAATCCAAGGTGATAATAGGGATGAGTTTACACAAATAAGAAATACCTATCGCAGTAATGCCTTTTATACTGCAGGAACCTACTATTTTTATAGATGCTGCGAAGAAAGCGGGTACTTGCTGAAGCAAATGGCAAACCGCCTGTCGGATTGGATTTACCCTAGCCTGCCGGAAGACTTGTGTTTCTTGAAAGAAGGTGGCGGAGACTACCTTTACTCGGTTGTCCATGAACATATGTATGGTATGGAATTAACTGAGGAAGAAGCAATCGAACTGATGGATCGAATTACAGGGCTTTTTTTGGAATTAAAGTCTCACCGGGACCTGAATCGTCTGCTAGATGATGCCATTAAGCATAAAACCGACCGGCTGTATATAAGCGGACATGGGCTGACAGAGCTGCCTGAGCGAATCCGGGAGCTTACAGAGATGCGTGATTTAGAAATATTTGAACAGGATCTTTATCGTCTACCCGAAGGGCTGTTCGAATTAAGCAAGCTTGAACGCTTGAAAATCATGACGGCTGATTTGGAGAGTATTCCCGCATCAATAGCCAGACTGAAGAACCTGAGAGAGCTTTGCATCCAATGTGCGAGCTCGGATCGGCCAGCTCCCGGGTATCGGGTTAAGCCGAAGGAAGAGATCAGCCTAAACAGCATCCCACCGGAGATTGGAAAGTTGGAACAACTGGAGCAGCTTACGATTCAATACACCTCGATCCATGAGCTACCCCTCGAGCTAGAGAAGCTGAAGCACCTGCGAATCTTGGACTTAGGAATGAGCATGATCAATCGGAAGCCAGATTTCCTCTATGGTATGAAGCAATTGAAATATTTAAATGTGTCACGGGATTCGTTATGGGAAACGATTGAATCAGAACAGTAGCGTAATGCATTACGCTAACGGGACACGAGAGTGGAAGATCATGCAACGTTGAGCTGCCTCTTGTTTATTGAAGTAACGGGCAGATTAACGTAACCAAACTTCTCATCAGTCGTTTATAAAGATATAGGACATCCGTATACAAGGAGGTATATGATGAGAAAATTTGTATTGTTGTTTATTTTTGCTTTCGCATTGGTTGCTTGTGGTAATTCTGATGAAGATCTACCTGTTACCCAAGGTAATCAGGAAATGGATCTTCAAGCTGAAAACGAGCACCTTAAAGCTGAATTAGAAGCGGCTCAGTATACTTCGAGTGAAATGGACATGGGGCCAATTACAGGTCCTTTGAATGCAGCATTCAGAGTAATTGACGCCATGAATAAAAAAGATTACGAAGCCTTAGCAACATTATCTGTCCCTAAAGTGGAGTGGGATGAACAGGGCGAAACGTATACTTTACAAGATGATGATTCCAAGCGAAATGTTTCTCTCTTATCACCAATTGAGTTTGGGAACTTAGAGTATCGCGGTTTTGAACCAGTGAGTGAGAATGAGGTTCAAGTATTTTTGGCAAAAGTAGATGATGGAAATGTTGCCGTCTATATGGATTTTGTGAAAACTGGGGATCAATGGCTCTATAAAGGTCATTTAACCAATTAAACAAGAGAAATAACTTATCAAATTTCAGGGAAATCATTCAACTAACGGGAGACGTTAGTTAAATAGAAGACAAGAGAAGGCACCCGTTTACGAGTTCGGCTGCCTTTGTTCAACTAATGGGCAGGATGGAGGGATACAACGGCGAATACATATGTGAATTCAGTAAGGAGGTTCACTATGTCTTTTCCATTTGATTGCATTAGTGATTTTATGTTTTTCGAAACGGAGATCGGACACGCAGATGTTATTTTAATCCCAGGCGCGAGTCAACCTCAGTTAATGGAAAGAGCCGCAACGTTATATCATCAAGGGCTCTCTTCCTTTATATTACCTTCTGGAGGTTCCACCCCATATGTAGAAACAACCGAATGGCAATATCTACAAAATTTGGGTGTGTCGTTAGGGGTTAATCCTAAAGCAATACTTAAAGAAGATAGAGCAACGAATACCTTTGAGAATGCTCGCTTCTCTTTGGAAGTATTGCAGCAACAAGGGATTTACCCTAAAAAAATTTTATTGGTCTGTAAAAATTATCATGCACGAAGAGCACTACTAACTTATCAATTTCATTTTCCTAGAGAGACTGTTTTTTATGTTAGTCCAATAATTGATAAATCAGGGACAACTAAAGAGAACTGGTTTCTAGAAGACGATAAAATAAAGCGCGTTATGGATGAGTTAGAGAAGGTTGGGAAGTATTTTAGGCGACAAATACCGAAGTGGGTTGAGTAGCTATTTATTCAACTAACGGGAAACGATAGTTAAAAAATATAGAAAAGCAGCTGGCCATGATCAGCTGCTTTTTGTTAAACTAACGGGCAGGAAAGTGCGAGGAGGATATGGAATGAATATACAAATGTTACTGCATAATGAGGTCGTAATATGACATTTCCAAATGACACAACCCATAAAGATGTCGAGGGACAAGAACATGGTCCCATTGAAGTCGCTAATTTAGCGGCTTTTTTATGTTATCGGTACAAGTACTTGTCCCGAGTCAAGGACAAGAACTTGTACCGATTGCCGGAATGGACAAGAACATAGTCCGATTACCGATTAGATGATTATCTAAACATTGATCACATGCACTTAAAACTTCATTAAGTACCATACCATAATTCATGGAAATGTTCACATTGTTATGGGACAACTGACACGATGAAAGGATAAACACTCTTGAAATAGGAAATGTAGTTTTCATAAGCGTTTGTTTTCGTTCCTAGTGGAAGGATTGTAGTATATACACGAAACCCGGAAATGTATATGAGTAATGATTGCTTCATACCCAGATTAAATTACCACTAATTGGGCGTTAAAACATAAACTTATATGTGATAAATTTAACAAGCTTTAAATTTACATATTGGAGAGTGCTAAAGAAGTGTCTAAAAGAATATTTATTTTGATTTGCTGTTTTACTATAGTGTTGGGGAGTTTTCCTTTCCATACGATGGCAAAGGGGAATGACAAGTATAATATTGAGCTTGCGTTAAACCCAAAAGAAACAGACTCATTTCTATGGAGTAAGGCCCTAAAAGAAGGTAATAAACACTTTCTTAATGATGATTTCAAAAATTCGGATAAAACAGACGGATCTGCAAAATTGAAGTTTTCTATTGATGAAATAGATGAAACTTCAGTACATATTATTGGGGAAGGCAAGATTAAAGTTAAATCGATTGAAAAATTTAAGTTTTTAATGGATGGAGAACTTACGAAGTATACCGTAAATGATCAAACTGTCTATTTTGGTCCTGTTATTGCAGAGGCTAAAAATGAAAAAAACATAGATATCGATACGCACTTACAGTGTACATTAATCCTCAAACAGAGGAAGTATATGTAACTGAGACCTATGGAACATTACAAAGTGACAACGGCGTTGGCATTTTGGCCTTTGGAGAGATGCCCTCAAGTTACTTGGAATTAAAAGATCAAATTATTTCAGATATGGAACACGCTAATGAACAAAAGGTAGCATCATCTACTAAATTTAATCTGAACAGCTTTTTCGGATTAGGAGTGGCAAATGCTGAAACTACTTCTCAATTATAGAAAAGATACAAGTTATCCTTTAGATAGTACGCCAGTTAAAGCATTACAAATTCCAATCTTAAAGGGATATTTGAAAAAATCCTATAATCTATTGGCTACTACTTGGGCTGCTTATCAAAATGCAACATTAGGGGTAACTACTACCACGATAGATTCTAATGTGATGAGTAGTTGGAAGGCCTATGCTGAACGCAAAATAAGAAGTACGACAGGGAGCGGTGCAATTGCCAAAAAGGCCGATCTTCCGAGTAAGACTGCTGGGGTAACTTCATCCGCAGATTTAAATGGAGGTACTGCTGCATACTTCTTCTTTGAAGAGCAAACAGACGGGACAAATAAAATGTTCATTAAAGCTAAGGCAGTATACCTATGTAATATTGGAAAATCACTAGCTTTCTTCGTAACGCCAAAAATTGAGACATATTATAATCATGAGTTTTAGTCAGTATTTTCTCATTAGAGCGACTTCATTAATTCAACCAAAATTTCAACGAGGTGTTCACTTGAAAAGAAAGATCATATATATCTTAGGCATTTTAATCGTTATCTGTGGTTTAGCTTACGTTGTCCAAGAAAAATTCCAGGATAAACAAAACGATAACCCACATACTTTATATTTATTGAACGGAGTAATGTGGCAAACTCAATTACGAATAAGTGATACGTTGACCTACGCGGTAGAGAATAATAAACTTGAAACAGAATTTGTTCGTTCATTGCTGACACTTAACGGTTACGAATCTGATGCCTTGTATGTTGCTCTTGAAAGAAAGTATCAACATCTATTAAATGGCCCGAATACGAGTGACTATATTTATGTAAAAATCAAAGAAAATAACCCTACTGCGCAACAAATGGATCTCTTAAAAAAATTATCTATTCTCTATAAAGACCTTTCATTACAGCAGAGTCAATTAATCAATGAAGATGGAATATTTAATGAGAAGATCTGGGGAAATATTTTGTCGATAGATAATGAAATAAATACGCTAGTTTCGCTTAAATAAGTCTAGTCGCTTATAATATTACTAGATAGCATCTAAGGTTCTGGGTATTTGTCAATAAATGCACTTGGGCAGATTATTTACAACCTATAACCGGTAGGAGTAAAAGATGAAAGGTAATGTAGAGAGTTTTCTGTGATACTGACTATTTAAGTTCATGACCGGCAGCAAAGCTGATCAATGTGATCGGCTGTTTTTGTTTAACTAACGATTGGTTAAAAGCAAGTTGATTAATGTAAAAGCTGCTATCAGCGGCTTTTTTTTCGTTTAAAAGAGAAGGAGAGTGATAAGTTGATTGAGGCAATCACGCCAATTGTGACACAACTCGGATGTCGGGGGACAAGAACATAGTCCCATAGAAAGTCGCTAAATCGACATTACTTAAAGGATTTTGCCAATGCAGGCAAGTACAGTCGCATGGCTCGGACAATTCATAGGAAGCTTTAAAGATTATTCGAATATTGGCTACGTCTCTCAAAAAGCCAACAGTTTTAACGGGTTTTCCTGCACTGTTGAGGAGTGGTTAGGAAGTAATTAGTGTAAAAAGGGATGGTATCGTGTTTAAGACAATGGACCGTTATTTGTACTAAATCGGTCTCATAGCAAGTCTACATGCATAAGGCTATGGAATCTTAAGGCGAACGAATATTTTTAAGTCTGCGATGTCAACTGGCGCAGTCCTCTAATTTGTATAGAAAATTCCATGGAAGAATTTGTTGACTATTTTTTGATGACATGCTATATTTTTTTCGGATTAAATAGTAATGATTACAATTAAGTTGCACTGAGTAAAAATGGGAAGAGATAGGGGGATCAATGAGGGTCTGGTCTGGGAAAGAAATTCATTAGCAGTACATTAATTATTTTTGGGAGGGAAAGCGTGAACAGAATTCTTAAGGTTTGTATGTACATTATCACGGTTGCACTGATAGCAGGGTGTGGTGAAGCAACTCAGGGTAAGAATGGTGAGTCGGCAATCCAAGATGAAATTATCTATGCAACAGCCAAAGATATTCATGACATGAATCCTCATTTGTACACGGGTTCCATGCCAGCTCAGGGGATGGTGTACGAGTCTTTGGTAGAGAACACAGAAGAAGGCATCAAACCATTGTTAGCTGAAAAATGGGACGTTTCGGAAGATGGAAAAGTGTATACCTTTTATTTAAGGGAAAATGTGAAGTTTCATGACGGAGAGCCGTTTAATGCCGAAGCGGTCAAGCAAAATATCGATGCCGTCCAGCGTAATGCCGAGAAGCACGCTTGGATAAAACTATCGTCCAAAATAGAAAGTGTAGCCGTTCTGGATGAATACACCGTCCAAATCAATTTGAGTGAATCATATTATCCTGCACTGGTCGAACTGTCCATGTCACGACCCTATGTATTTATTTCCCCCAAAGACTTCATTCAAGGTGAGACGAAGAATGGCGTGAGCGGGTCCAACGGCACAGGTCCTTACATATTCAAGGAACATCAGATCGACCAGTATGCATCCTTCACCGCTAATGAGGAGTATTGGGGAGGAACTCCAAAAATCAAAAAAATTACTGCAAAAGTGCTTCCGGCCGGTGAAACCACGTTCCTCGCTTTGCAAAAAGGAGAAGTGAATTTCGTATTCACTGATGACCGGGGAGCGGACAGCCTCGATGTACAAGCGATGAACCGCTTGGTCGATACGGGGAATTACCAAATAGTCCGAAGTGACGCCATGAATACAAAAATGATCGTTGCCAACAGCAGCCAATCGGAAAGCCCGATAAGCGAAACCGCCGTCCGGGAAGCTATCTGGTATGCAATAGATCGGGAAACCATCAGCAAGGACATATTTGAAGGCACAGAAGCGGAAGCGGATCGATTGTTCTCATCCAACGTCAATTATGCAGACGTCCAATTAAAGGAGCGGGGTTATGATGTAGAAGCGTCCGAGCTCTTACTGGACCAAGCCGGATGGAAATTAGCCAGTGGCAATGACGTCAGAAGTAAATCGGGTCAAAGACTGGCCATGAATTTATATTACGACAGCAACTCCTCCTCACAAAAAACACAGGCTGAATTTATTCAAAATGCATTAAAATCAATTGGATTACAACTGGATATTATCGGCGAAGAATCCACTTCCATTGCGAATCGCCGATCTACAGGGGATTATGACTTATTGTTCAATCAAACTTGGGGATTGGCGTATGATCCTCAAAGCACCATCTCGGCCTTCACCTCGGAAGCTTCTTATCTCCACACTACCAAGGGAATCGAGGAAGCAGATGACCTCTACAACCTTATTCAGAAGGTAATGGTCTCTACCGATGAAGATAACCGGACAAATTTGTACGCGGAGATCATGCGGATCGTGCATGATGAGGCCGTATTTATCCCGATTTCGAATGGCAGTGTTACGGTGCTCGCACCTAAGGCATTAAAAGGGATTGCTTTCAAACAAACGCAATTCGAGCTCCCGTTCGAAAGCATGTATTTTGAATAGGACAGACCATCATTCGATAAGGAGAGATTTATGGGAAGTTATATTATTAAACGTCTATTATTGTCCGTTCCAATTCTGGTCGTCATATCGTTTTTGACTTTCCTATTGATTAATCTGTCTCCGATGGACCCTGTGGAAGTAGTGCTTCGCGCCCAAGAGGTCCCTGAAATCACGGACGAGCTGGTTGCCAAAACGAGGGAGGAACTGGGAATGAATCAGCCATTCCTTAAACAGTATGCAGACTGGGTGTTAGCCAGTCTTCGACTGGATTTTGGAGAGTCCTATGTAACAGGGCAATCGGTTTGGTCATTAATAGGCCCCGCGTTTCTTAATACGTTAAAGCTTACTTTAATTTCATCGTTCTTCATTATCTTGCTATCTATCATCTTGGGGGTTGTTTGTGCACTCAATGAAGGTAAGTTATTGGATCGGTCAATCAGAGGGTGGTCCTTCCTTCTGACCGCAATGCCTTCCTATTGGCTGGCCTCGCTTATGATCTGGTATTTTTCCGTCCATTTGGACCTATTACCGACAAGTGGGATGGATTCTTATCAAAGCTACATTCTACCGGTGACGGTCATATCAGTGGCTTATGTAGGCATTTACTTCAGAAACGTAAGAAGCTCCATGCTCTTTCAATTACACGAAGATTATGTTGTCTATGGGAGAGCTTGCGGTTTGCCTGAGAGGAAGATCACCATTCATATTCTACGAAATTCCTTGCAGGTCGCCGTATCCATATTTTGCATGGCCATTCCGATTATATTGGGAAGTACGGTCGTTATCGAAAATGTATTTGCATGGCCGGGACTCGGTCGGTTAAGCATAAAGTCGATTCTGAGCAGGGACTTCCCAGTCATACAGGCTTATGTCCTTATTATGGCCGTAGCTTTTGTATTGTTTAACACCCTGGCTGACCTGATTAATGCGGCATTCAATCCGAAGCTAAGGAAGGAAATCTGATGAGAGTCCTAAAAAATTTAAGCAATGACAAGCTAGCCAGCCTGTCTCTGATTGTTATTGCAGCAATCCTAATCGTTGGTGTCGCAGCCCCCGTGTTCGCTCCGCATGATCCTAACGAAGTTAATATGGATCTTCGGTATGAAGGGATTTCCTGGTCTCATTGGCTTGGTAACGATCATTTAGGGAGAGATATTCTATCCCGGCTGATTTACGGTATTCGCCCCAGCATACTTTGGGTTTTAGTTGCACTCATGGCATCAGTAGGCGTGGGGGCGATTGTAGGCTTTATCTCAGGATACTTTCGCGGGAAAACAGATAAGGTATTCATGAGACTATGTGATATTATGCTATCCTTTCCGGGATATGTCATGACCTTAGCGGTCGTGGGCATTCTGGGGGCGGGTCTCGAGAACATATTGATTGCATTCGTTGCTATGAAATGGGCGTGGTTTGCCCGCGTCATCAGGACATCGGTCATGCAGTATTCCGAGATGGATTATGTCAAGTTTTCAAAGGCAGCGGGCATCAACAATCGCAAGATCATCCTTCAACATATTGTTCCCGTGACATTTTCCGATATTGCAGTTACCGCAAGCGGTTCGATGTGTTCCATGATTCTGCAAATTTCAGGATTATCGTTTCTTGGATTGGGAATAAAGGCCCCGCACGCCGAGTGGGGAATGATGCTGAATGAGGCGAGAGAGGTAATGTTCTCCCGTCCGGAACTCATGCTTGCGCCTGGGCTGGCCATTGTAATTGCCGTCTTAGCGTTTAATTTTTTGGCGGATGGACTTCGGGATGCGCTGGATCCGAAACGAATGAACTCGGGAAGAATGCAAAGAAATGCAGAGGTGGAGAAACCGGCCTATGAATATGCTTGAGGTAAATCAACTGAGGGTTTGGAACGCGAAAGACGGTAAAGATATCATCCATAACAGCTCGTTTCAGCTAAAGTCGGGCACCTGTCTGGCCATCGTAGGAGAAAGCGGAAGCGGCAAATCCATGACATGCAGGTCGATTATCCGATTACACAAGCCAGGTATTCGCCAATCCGGGAATATCTTGTTTAAAGGGGATGATTTAACCCTACTCCCGGAGAAGGAAATGAGAAAAAGACGTGGCAAATACATTTGCATGATCATGCAGAATGGAATGAGCGCATTCGATCCATCATGCGTAGTCGGCGTGCATTTCAAGGAGACACTGAAGCAGCATTTCGGCTGGGGTAAAAGCGAGGCGGAATCCATCATGATAAATGCCATGAAGAGCGTCATGCTTCATGATCCACAGGAGATCATGAATAAATACCCTTACCAATTGTCGGGCGGGATGCTGCAGCGATTAATGATTGCATTGGCATTGGTCCTTGAACCCGACGTTATCATCGCGGACGAACCGACAACGGCACTGGATACGATTTCTCAATATGAAGTGATCGAGCAATTAATTCAGCTTCGCGAACGCACAGGCAGTTCTATGATATTTGTCTCCCACGATCTGGGGGTTGTGAGGAAGATTGCGGACGAAGTCATTGTGATGAGAAACGGAGAGATTGTTGAAAGGGGCATAACCGAAACGGTATTTACAGATGCGAACCACGCATACACCCAATACTTGGTTTCTACTCGCCTCGAGCTGAGCAACCATTTCAATTCCATCATGAAGGGAGAGTAATCCGTGCTGAAAGTCGAAGGCGTCGATAAATCCTACCGCATTGGCGGATGGATGACGGGTAAACGTCAAAACATTCTCAGGAACGTAAGCTTTGAATGCGGGAAGGGCGAGTGTCTTGGTATTATTGGAGAAAGCGGCAGCGGAAAATCAACGCTTGGACGTCTCATCTTGGGCATCGAGAAGCCAGATAGTGGAAGGATCGTTTTCGAAGGTAACAACGTGACGCACCGACAAACCAGATTGGGCAATATCAGTGCAGTATTTCAAGATTATACATCTTCCATTAACCCGTACTTTACGGTTGAAGAAGCCATCATGGAACCATTGAGAGCTTTAAGGGGACCCGGAAAAGATCTTCGAGGCAAAATCGACGTTCTGTTGGGTCGAGTCGGGTTGGATTCCTCGTACAAAAAAAAGTATCCTCATGAGCTGTCCGGGGGGAAGTGCAAAGGGTATGCATCGCAAGAGCCGTTTCAACGGAGCCAAAGTGCATTGTACTCGATGAAGCCGTGAGTTCCTTGGATGTATCTGTTCAGATTCAAGTTCTACGATTATTAAAGGAACTAAAAGAAATCTATCAGATGAGTTATGTCTTTATTACCCATGATATACAAGCAGCAGCTTACCTTTGCAATCGGATCCTTATTTTTAAAAGTGGTCAGGTTGAGGAGATAGTTCACGTCGAGCAATTAAAGCAGGTCCAATCGGACTATGCCAAGCGACTGATCGATCACTTGATTACATTTTGACATTTTCAACGCAGGAGGATTGAATGATGAGTGGAGCGATGTCTTGGCCATTTCTGCGTTTATACTTGCTCACACTGCTATATTTCAGCGCCAATGCCATTCTGAACGTCATCATACCGCTCCAGGGAGCTGCATGGGGAGCAAGCGGCACAACGATCGGCATTATTATGGGCGCCTACATGTTTACAACTATGTTTTTTCGGCCGTGGGCCGGCCAATGGATCCAAAAGTACGGGCCAATTAGGATCCTTCGCATTATTCTCTTGGTCAACGCTGCTGCTTTAATACTGTATTCATTCACCGGGTTAAGTGGGTATTTGGTTGCACGAATACTGCAAGGTGTTTCAACAGCATTTTTTTCGATGGCCCTACAGATTGGCATTATTGACGCTTTGCCAGAGAAAGATCGTTCTCAAGGCATCTCCTTTTACTCTTTATTTTCATATATTCCGGGCATTATCGGTCCTGTTTTTGCTATAGGTTTCTGGCAAACGAACGGGATGGACTCCATATCGATCATCTTAATCCTGATTGCTATCAGTACTGGTCTTTTCGGATACGCAGTCAAAATGGACCCGGCATCGGGATCTTCCGATGCGCCCACCACGAATTCAGGGGTATTTCAGTCCTTTGGACAGATCATAAAAAATCCACTCATGTTCAAATGCAGTGTACTGATGCTCTCGTCGTCAATCGTGTTTGGAGCGGTAACCACGTTTATGCCGCTCTACGGCTCTCAGTTGGAGAGCGGCCATGCCGGCATCTATTTGATGCTCCAAGCCGCTGTTGTAGTCGCTGCTCGTTTCACGCTAAGAAAAAGAATCCCTTCCGATGGCAGATGGCATTCGTGGTTTGTCATGGGAATCATGTTTCTCATTGCCCTCGCTTCCCTATGCATCAGTATTTCTCAACTATGGGGTTCTCTATTTCTGTACGCAGGAGCCATAGTTATGGGCATTGCGCAGGCACTCCTGTATCCGACACTAACAACCTATTTATCTTTTGTATTGCCTCAACAAAGCCGCAATGTATTGATAGGCTTGTTTATCGCAATGGCCGATCTCGGTGTATCTTTGGGCGGTGTCGTTATGGGACCGATCGCCGATGTTCTATCTTACTCCTCCATGTACTTGATCTGTGCTGCCTTGGGGCTGATTATGATTGTTTTTGCATATGGGCGCAGTGATAGGAAGGCTTCGAGAAGTTTGGCCAGTGAAGAAGATAATGTACAGAGTACATAGCTTCATCTGTATTAATCGTAATAATTACACTGAATTAAAGGAGATGTAACCCATGCGCAAACGACTAGGTATCATATTTTTGATAATTGCAGCACTCATTTCTGGCTGCAGCAGTGTTCCCCAAGACCCGCCTCAAGAAACGGGGACTGAAAATGCAACGGACAGAGCGGATCCAAATGTTGAAAAAGCAACGCCAAGTGCTGAAGAGGCAGCGTCAAATGAGGAAGGAAAAAACTCCGAAGCGACATTCAAGGATGTAACCGGCACGGAGATATCCGTTGACCTGCCGGTGGAGAAGGTGGCGTGTTTAACAGAGATCTGCGTAGATGCCCTGGTTGAGCTGGGATTGAAACCCGCTGCGGTAACTGCAGGAGGACTAGCGCCTGAACCAGAATTTTATGGTGAGGAAGCCGCAAGCCTTGGACAAATCGGAGGAAGCTTCTTTGAACCCAATTTGGAGGATATTTCGTTAGCGGGGCCGGATCTTGTCATCGGATTGGAAGGAACCCATGAAGGTTTACGGGAAGGCTTAGCCGGCATTGCTCCGCTGTACATCGTCCAGCCCAAAAGTATGCTAGAATCGATCGAGTTCTTACAGCATATGGGCCAGCTGACCGGAAAAGTAGCAGAAGCCGAAGCGGCCGAGAAGCGCCTGCTGGATAAATTCAACTACTACAAAGAACACAGTCCGAAGGATAAAACCGCGCTGGTGATGTACGGGTCCGATGTAAACTTCGGGATCGATACGGCCGGGTCACTCGTAGGCTCGGTGCTGGCGGAAGTGACGCAATACCCATGGCCCGCACCCGAGGCAGATGGCGGCCATCAAGCAGGGGGGATGGCTTATTCGTTGGAAAAGGTGCTTGAGAACGATCCGGATTATATTTTTGTCGAGACCTTCACGTTCAGCCCAGATGCACAGCCATTATCCGAGCAATTCAAGAGGAACCCGCTGTGGTCCAGACTCAGCGCGGTAAAGAATGGACAGGTTCATGAGATGCGCACGTCCGTATGGGCGAGCGGCAGAGGAACACGTTCGCTCGGCATCATATTAGACGAAGCGATGAGCATCATGTATCCCGAGCTTTATAAGAAAGCGGTGGAATAGCATTGCAGAGTACCGATTCCACCATAGTCAAGAGAGCAAATATAGGGGGTGCGCCCCTTTTTTTTGCCTTGTTTATCATGCTGGCTGCTGCTATGGCGATAGGCATGAAGTACGGCTACCCGGAAATATCCTGGTCAGGCTTGCGGCAGCTGCTGTTCTTAAACGGGGGAACCGAACTTGAGAGGGTGTCCGTTCTGGAGATCAGGCTCCCTCGAATCGTACTAGGATGCATTGCCGGAGCGATGCTGGGGTTATGCGGCGTTCTTTTGCAGGATGGACTACGAAATTCATTAGCAGGTCCGGAGTTGTTAGGTGTTTCTTCGGGAGCTTCGTTTATGATGGCCCTTATTACGGTTTTACATGTTCCCATTTCCTATGTCATGCAGCCGTGGTTTGCCCTTATTGGAGGACTTATAGGCGGGGCTGTTGTTATTTTGGCAGCTGGGGGAAGGAATGGAGGCATACATATTATCCTTATCGGCGCTGCAGTAACTGCGATCATGAACGGATTGGTGGTATGGGTGATTACGATGGGGTCATCCAATAGTGCAAGCCTCTTGTTTACGTTCCTGATGGGAAATTTGGCGAACCGCAATTGGACTCATGTCGGTTATCTTTTGCCCTGGGCGCTCGTTACGATTCCCCTTTCCCTTAGCTTCGCCAGATCTTTGAACGTTCTGCGCTTGGGGAGCGAGACTGCCGAAGGACTGGGACTTCATGTCATGCGGGTGCGTATTTATCTGCTCATCGTATGCTGCGCGATGACGGCTGCGGTTGTATCCCAGTGCGGACCTATTGGCTATATTGCCTTGATCGCTCCTCACCTTATACGGAGCTTATCACAGCAATATGACGCAAAGTTCGTTCTTCCATTCTCGGCAATGCTCGGAGCCGTACTATTAACAACAGCCGATATCCTGGCACGAACCGTATTTATGCCCAGGGAAGTGCCTGTCGGGCTTTGGACGACTCTAATCGGCGGACCTGTCATTATCGCATTGTTTTTGCGTAAGCTTGGGGGGCGGTCTTCAGAATGAACAAGCTGATCCGGAATCGTAATCCCTATGAGATGACATATAAGATCGGACTCATGGTAGCCTTGCTGCTTATCCTGATTCTGTGTGTCATGCATGTCGCATTTGGCAAAGTGGTTATTTCACCGCAACATATTCTGCGTGCATTAGCAAACGCGCATGAAGAGGCACACCATCGACAAATCATATGGCAGCTTCGACTGCCAAGGACCTTGATTGCGCTTGTAGCAGGTGCCATGCTGGGTCTGGCAGGAGCGATTCTTCAGTCCATAACCCGGAACCCATTGGCAGAGCCGGGGTTGCTCGGCGTATCGGCAGGCTCGGTGTTGATGATCGTCATTTGGATCACTTTTGCTGACGGGTTAGGGGATGCGACAAAATATCTTCCTTTGGTTGCATGGACGGGCGGCATCGGCACTGTGCTTTTTGTAAACGCATTAAGCTTGGGTAAGGGAATGGATATCACCAGGCTTGCATTAGTCGGAATACTGACGGGCAGCGTATTGCAATCCTGCACCTCGTTAATCCTGCTCAGGCATACGGAAGCGGTCGGCAGCATCTTGTTATGGATGATCGGATCCCTTAATGGCCGGGTATGGGTACATTGGGATATGCTTTGGCCTTGGGCTTTACTCATCATTCCTCTGGGTCTGCTTAGCGCAGGAGCTGCGAATGCCTTGCAATTGGGGCAGTCTACGGCAGCTAGTCTGGGCGTACAAGTTCGTCGAATGAGATGGATGATGCTCATCCTGGCGGCAATGCTGACCGCCGGAGCGGTTGCAGCCGTTGGCGCAATCGGATTTATCGGTCTTATCGGCCCTCATATTGCAAGGAGACTGGTAGGCCAAGATGCAAGAAGATTATTCCCTTTCAGTACGGTTGTCACAGGTCTGCTGCTGCTCGGCGCCGATGTCATTGCCCAGGCCGTATCGTTCGAGCTGCGTGTATTCGGTTTAAGCTCGCAAGTTTCCCTTCCGGTAGGGGCAGTTACTGCCTTTATGGGGGCTCCTTTTTTTCTGTATCTCATTAAGCAAAAAAGAAAATCACATTAAATGTTTCAACGAACAAGGAGACAGAGACGAAGATGAAAGAAGATCAATCCCAAAAACCCTTGCTGGAAGCTCAGAAAATAGAGCTGCGATATAACGACAAACCCATCCTCAAAGAGATGTCCATGGATATCCTATCGGGTGGTGTGACCGCGCTCTTGGGCACCAACGGATCCGGCAAATCCACGCTGCTTAAAACCATGGCACGGCTGCTTATGCCGCAGAAAGGGTGTGTATATCTGGATGGGCATGCCATTGCAAAAGAATCTCCGAGGGCCTTGGCAAGGAAAATGGCGATACTCCCTCAGTCACCGGAGGTTCCGATGGCCATAACGGTCAGAGAGCTGGTAGAACAGGGACGGTATCCTCACGTAGGTCCGCTGCGGATGTTGAAAAAGCAGGATCATGCTGCAATCGAAGAGGCGCTTGAGGTTACCGGAATGCAAGCTTTCGAGCAGCGGCCGCTGGATTCCCTTTCGGGGGAGAAAGGCAGCGAGCGTGGATTGCCATGGCGATCGCTCAGTCGACTCCCGTGTTAATGCTGGATGAGCCCACGACATTCCTGGATGTTCGACATCAGTTGGAGATATTGGAGCTCGTTAGAAGGCTGAATCAAGAGAGAGGGACTACGATTATTGTTGTGCTTCATGATTTGAATCAGGCGGCGAGATACGCAGATCGAATGGTTGTTCTAAAGGATGGGCGGGTTGTACGGGATGGTACGCCGGATCGAGTGCTGACTGAAGCTGTGCTGCAGGAAGTGTTCGGAATACACGCTACGGTGTTGAAGGATCCTGTGGCGGGAACGCCTATCTTCCTGCCCCATTCAATCGTTCATCGCGAAGGATAAGGTATTGCTCAACGCTTGCAAAATCAAGGGCTGGTAGACCAGGGATCCATGATCATCTTTGGTCTATTCGCTGTGGTTTTTTTGGAGCCAAGATAATTTGTGATTCTAAGGACGTGATGTATCGAAATATAGACGTTTGACATTTTGAATAAAAGGAATTATATTAGGTTTGTCATAGATCGTAATCATTACGAATAAGATGGATTAGTCCATTTTAAGTCCAATATCAAGTCACAAGGAGAAGAATGCAATGACACAACAACAAATCCCCGTAACGGTACTCAGCGGGTATCTAGGTTCGGGAAAAACAACGGTATTAAATCACGTTTTGAATAACCGGCAAGGCCTGAAGGTCGCTGTCATTGTAAATGACATGAGCGAGATTAACATTGATGCAGCGCTGGTTAAGGGAGAGGCGTCCTTATCCCGCACGGAAGAGAAGCTGGTCGAGATGTCCAACGGATGCATATGCTGCACGCTGCGAGATGATTTAATGGAGGAAATTGAAAAACTCGCCAATGAACAACGGTTTGATTACATTCTGATTGAATCCACAGGCATCAGCGAACCGATCCCGGTCGCTCAGACATTTACATATGCCGACGAAGAGACAGGGATTGATTTAACGAATCTGGCTAAACTCGATTGTTTGGTCACCGTCGTGGACGCTAATCGATTCTGGCAGGATTTCGCATCCGGTCAGAGCCTTCTGGACCGCAATCAGGGCGCAGGAAGCGAAGATGATCGTGATGTCGTGGATTTGCTTATCGATCAGATCGAAACTTGCAATGTACTGCTGCTAAATAAATGTGATCTCGTGGATGACGAGGAATTGAACAAGCTGGAAGCTGTCCTTCGGAAGCTGCAGCCGAGCGCCAAGATCATTCGTACCCGGAATGGGCAAGTCGATCCGTCTGAGATCTTAAATACGGGATTGTTTGATTTTGAACGGGTAAGCATGTCAGCCGGATGGATCCAGGAATTGCAAAAAGAAACGCATGTCCCGGAGACCGAAGAGTATGGAATAAGCTCCTTCGTGTATCGTCGCAGAAGGCCCTTTCATCCTTCCCGGTTGGCTGAATTCATGGGGGAATGGCCTGAACAGGTAGTGCGTGCGAAAGGACTGGTGTGGTTGGCTGCCGATGGAGATGTTGCGGCAAGCTTAAGCCAAGCCGGCCCCTCGATTCAGTTTGGACCAGCTGGATATTGGGTTGCCGCTCTTCCTGCAGCCGAAAGAGAAGAGATTTTACGAACCGAGGCGGATGTTCGGGCGAAATGGGACACCGATTGGGGAGATCGGCAAACCGAGTTGGTGATGATCGGGATCGACATGGATCGAGAGAATGTTGAGGATGCGTTGGATCAGTGTCTGCTTACCGATGAGGAAATGAGCTTGAATTGGGCGCGCTTTGAGAATCCATTGCCTTGGATTGCATAGCTGATAGAGCGGCTATTGATTTAAAATTACGTGAACAGCGCGCTAGAAGAATAAACCGAGGAATAGGAGGTATTTTAGCGTGGACCCATTTACGTACAAAAGGATCTGTGCAATTCTTGAGGGTTACATTGCCGTGAAAGTACCTGCGGATCTTAGAGCGTCTGTTCGGCTAACATATCGGACTCTTGAAGATACCGTCATCCTTTCGGAAGAAAGACCCGATTGGGATCGACGGGAATGGATGTCTACCGAGCTAGTGCAATTTCATTTCCACAAAGGTACATGGAGAGTCTATGCCAAGCCGAACGGCAATGAATGGATTCCAGTTTCGTCTATTAATCCCAGCAATGATTTTGAAGAGGTGCTGGAGCAGGTAGAAATTGATGCCCAAGAGGTTATATGGGTTACTTAAACCGGGTTACATACATCTATATACACACTGAAGGAGCTACAACTATCGATGAGCAAAAGTAATACGAGTCAGCGTCTTCCTCGTGCGAAGGGAATTGACATGGCAAGCCTATATTCTCCCAAGGACTGTGCCAAAAAGGCAAAGCATCTCTTTTTGCCAGAAATCAATCAAAGAATTGTGAATGAATTTGTTGAAATTTTAGGGATGAGGGAGGAGTTTGAACAGCATGGCGTGCCGGTTCCAAACAAGATTGTCATGTACGGCCCTCCAGGAACAGGAAAGACCTTAACGGCTTTTTACATGGCTAAGGTCCTTGAACTTCCACTTGTCTTGGTTCGCTTGGACGCGATCATCCACAGTCATTTGGGGGAAACCGGAAGCAATATCCGTAAAATATTCGATTATGCCGACACATTTTCGTGTGTTCTGTTCCTGGATGAATTCGATGCCATTGCCCGGACTCGAGATAACAACGATGAAGTCAAGGAGATGGCGCGTGCTGTAAATACGTTGCTCCAATGCTTGGATGACTTTGGAGACCGGAGCATTATTATGGCGGCCACCAATTTAGAAAAGGATCTGGATCAGGCTATATGGCGCCGATTCGATACGAAGTTAATCTATACCGTGCCTGAGCTGGAGCAAAGGAAGTTATACATTGAAATTCTCATTGGCGAATTTGAATATGATCCGTCAATTCTCACTGAAACTTGCGAGCAGCTTGCAAGGTGCAGCTTTGCTGATATTGAACAAATTGTACTAAAAGCAAAACGAAAAGCGATTATTGAGCGAATGCCTCTTCAGATGAAGCATATGCAGAACGCTATTGAAGAGTATAATCCAATAACCGTCGCTGCTCATTGATAGATGTCATAAATCCGATAGATGGGTTGACAAAAGATACACATAGAGGGTAGTATTACTAATCGTAAACATTACTAATAAGGAGGATGCAAAATATGAGAGTCATCGTTACATTGGCATGCACCGAAACGGGAGATCGCAATTACACGACAACCAAAAATAAGAAAAATCATCCAGAGCGTTTGGAAATGCGCAAGTATTGCCCTAGATTGAAAAGATATACGTTACATCGTGAGACACGTTAATATAAGCAGCGTCATTAATCGTAATTATTACGCAAGACAGTGTTGAATGTTCTGTCATGAGGAAGGAAGATAGAAATGATTATGTCCTCCATGCGCGACGTCGTGTTTGGATACGGAGATCGAACCGTCATCGAGAACCTGTCACTGGATATCCATACCGGGCAATTTATCGTTATTTCAGGCCCCAATGGTGCAGCGAAATCGACCTTGCTTAAATTGATGCTGGGTTTGATCAAGCCTTGGAGCGGAACGATTGAAATGAATCGTGTATCGGAGGACGGATCACCAATAACGGTTGGTTATGTTCCTCAACTTGTGGCTTCGTTTAACGCCGGTTTCCCCAGTAAAGTCATCGAACTCGTTCGTTCAGGCCGTTATCATCGTCTCGGGTTGTTCAAACGGTTTGCAGCCAGCGATCATGAGGCCGTCAAGCAAAGCTTGATTGAAGTGGGGATGTGGGAATATCGCAACCATAAGATTGGCGAATTGTCAGGGGGTCAGAAGCAACGGGTTTGTATTGCCAGAGCATTGGCTCAGGAGCCGGAGGCGCTGATCCTTGATGAACCAACAACCGGGATGGATGAAGCGAGCCGTAAAGAGTTATACGAGCTGCTGGATCACTATGTGAAACATAGAGGCAAAACGGTTATCATGGTTACCCATTCATTGGAGGAAATCGATCCTTACCTGGACCGGGTCGTCCATCTGGAACGAAAGGAGGATACGGGATGGCGATGCTCGGTTACGAATTCATGCAGCGCGCGTTTTGGGCAGGAGGCCTGATCGGTGTAATCGCTCCGATCCTCGGCGTATATTTAATGCTTCGTCGGCAGGTGCTTATGGCTGACACCCTCTCCCATGTATCGTTGGCAGGGGTGGCATTAGGATCGTTCCTGCAATTCAATCCGACGATAAGCGGATTTGTGATCGCCATTATCGGAGCTCTTGTCATTGAACAGCTTCGAAGGGTATACCGCACCTACACCGAGGTGCCGGTAGCCATTATCATGACCTCCGGACTGGCAGTGGCCGTCGTCCTGATGAGTTTGAATGCGCATTTGAACAAAAGCTTCAGTTCCTACCTTTTTGGATCCATCGTTGCGGTCAGTGATACACAACTAGGACTGATTGCCATCGTAACCGCATTAGGGCTGGTGTTTTTTGTTGCCTTACGCCGGCCCCTGTATAACTTCGCCTTTGATGAGGAAACTGCTGCAATTTCAGGAACTCGGGTTTCGATTCTATCGTTTTCATTCGCCGTGTTCACAGGCATGACGGTCGCTGCTTCCATGCCGATCGTTGGTGTATTGCTAGTATCGGCACTTATTGTACTTCCAGCCTCGATAGCGCTCCGGATTGCTCCCGGATTTTTAGCTGCCATGGGAGTAGCCGTCCTTACAGGATTGTTTGGCGTTTTCTCGGGGTTAACCGCCTCCTACTATTTGAATTCGCCACCCGGTGGCACGATTGCACTCATTTTGTTAGGGTTCTTGCTCATAGCCGTATTCATTCAGAAGCTGCTGCAATTGCGAAATCGAAGAGCTGTACAAATAAACAAACCGAAAGTAAGAGGAGTTATTAATCATGATTAAGAGTTATAAACGAATCTTTGCCGCTTTTTCATTATCCGCAGCATTGGCTGTCGCGGGCTGCGGCTCTGCCAAGCCAAGTGAATCCAATGGAAGCATGAATACAACAGATAGCCAAGTAACAGATACATCGACAGCAACAAAATTAAAGATTAAAACAAGCTTCTATCCGATGTATGAATTTACGCGCCAAGTTGCCGGCGATTTGGCGGATGTTGAGAATTTGGTACCGGCAGGGGTTGAACCGCATGACTGGGAACCTACGCCGCAGGATATGGCAGGCATTGCTGATGCTGACGTGATTGTGTATAACGGTGCAGGTATGGAGAGTTGGATTGATCAGGTACTGGATAGCGTCAAAGATCGTGATCTAAAGGTAATTGAGGCTAGTCAAGGAATAGAGATCATGGAAGGCGAAGGGCATTCCCATGCCCACGACCATGGCGCAGAAGGCGAACACAGCCATGAAGAGGAGCATGCCCATGGCCACGGCACAGAGGGCGAACATAGCCACGAGGATGAACATGCGCACGACCATGGGGCAGAGGGTGCACATAGCCACGAAGATGAACATGCCCATGACCATGGTGCAGAGGATGAACACAGCCACGAAGATGAACATGCCCATGATCATGGCGAAGAAGGTGGGCATCATCATGATCACGGTGGACTTGACCCACATGTGTGGCTTTCGCCTGCTCTTGCTATTCAGCAAGTGCGTAATATTGAACAAGGCCTGGCGGAAGCAGATCCTGAGCATAAGGATGCCTACAAAGCGAATGCAGATGCCTACGTAAGCAAGCTGGAGGCGTTGGATCAGGAGTTTAACGAAGGATTGAAGGATTCCAAGAGAAAAGACTTCATCACCCAGCATGCTGCTTTCGGGTATTTAGCCCATGAATATGGTTTAACCCAGGTACCGATCGCGGGGTTGTCTCCGGATCAAGAGCCGTCGGCTTCGCAAATGGCGAAGATCATTGAATTTGCCAAGGAGAACAATGTAAAAACTATATTTTTTGAAACGCTCGTCGCCTCAAACGTTGCAGAGACGATCGCAACTGAAATCGGAGCATCCACAGCCGTGCTGAATCCGATTGAAGGCTTGACAGAGGAAGATATCGCAAAAGAACTTGATTACATTGCAATCATGCATCAAAATCTCCAAGCCTTGCAAGCTGCTTTAAATGAATAAATCTTAAGAATAGAGGAGGATTGTTTTAGATGGCAAAAAAGTCCAAAGTCATTAAAGAACGAAAAAGACAGCAAGTCGTGGCCAAATATGCTGAAAAACGCAGGGAGCTAAAAGAAAAAGGGGACTATGAGGGACTGCAGAAGCTTCCTCGTGACTCCTCCCCGACACGACTTCACAATCGCTGCGCGGTTAGCGGCAGACCAAGAGGCTATATTAGCAAGTTTGGCGTGTCACGGATCGTCTTTCGCGAGCTAGCCCACAAAGGACAAATTCCAGGCGTGAAAAAGTCCAGTTGGTAAGACGCAACATCTGGGTATAGGATCGTGGGCTGTGTACTAAAGTTGTCTAACATAAATCATATCATGATAGTAGCAGGCAGGTGATCAGGTTGAATCCTGGCATGCAGCTCGATAAAATGATTGACTACCTGGTTGAGCATGGCGTGCGAATTACAACGCAGCGAAGATTCCTTGTTGATCTGATTTTAGGATTAAACCGTCCATTCTCAGCCATAGAGATATACCAAGCCATGGAGAAAACCTTTCATGGATTGAGTTACGGTACAGTATATCGGAATCTTGAGCTTTTTAGGCAATTGCGGATCGTTGAGATTTTCGTGTTGGATAATGAATTGCGGTATCGCATAATCGATCATGTTCAGCCGCAGCTTTATTTTATATGCATGGATTGTAAACAAACCATTCCGATGAGCTTTGATCCAGAGGAGATGGAGTTACCCAAGCCCCAGCAGTTTCGATCACTGAAATACAAAATTGATATTTTCGGTTACTGCACGGATTGTGAAAGTTCATTAGAAACACATGCTCCCGCTAGACCGGAATGGAATGACTGAGCAAGCATCATGGCCGACAGGGAGGACAGAGATGGCGGACAGGGTTAGGATCTTCGATCAAGAAGCAGAACGAGTGATAAGTACGCATAGCAAAGATCAGTGGAACCGCCGGGAGATGGAATTGGGGAAATGGGCGAAGCTGTCCAAGCAGCGAATGCGGGAAAAGCAGACAGTCTGGTTAGGTAACATAGAACTTGACGCAGAACTTCTTCCTGCGTATATATATTTCAAACGAGCAGGGATACAGACAGAGTATTCCTGCGCGGGAGTCAGCCTCTTGGATGAGCCGGAAGACCACTCGCTCTATGCGTATGTCACCTTCATCTCCTCGGTGCAGGCAAAGTCATTTATCGAGTTCGCAATGGAGCGAATGAAACACCGTTTGCTTGTTACTTACGAGCCATCCAGGAACCGCTATGATCTGTCCTCCTTTTTTATTCGGCACAATCGGAGATTCTGTACTTTAATGAATCATTATGCCAAAGAATTCTGCATTAATACGGTAAGCAAATAAGCATCTTCTATAATCGTAAAAATTACATTCTACATAGAATGTCGTTACTAGCTGCTAAATCAAAGGATTTAGTCATAAGGGGAGAACGAGTCCATGTCTTTGCAATTAAGCAAGAAAAAAACACATTACATCTTGACGATCTGTATTATCGTCGTATTCGCACTTGTTGCGTCAGCGTGCAATGGAACCGAAACTTCAGGCAGCCAGGAGACAGAAGCTCATGACCAAAAAGAACTGAAGTCATCGGAAACAGAAACCGAGCCCCCAGCAGTCAACGAAGCTTATATCACTTTCCAAGACGCGACGAATCGTACGATTACGCTCGAACAGCGTCCGGAACGAATCGTCGTGCTGTCACCCGAATTCCTTGAGCTGCTGTATGCTGTGGGAGGACAAGCGGTAGGGCGGATGGAAGCCCTGGGCGTTTCGATCCCTGAAGAAGCAGAAGCGGTAGCGTCTGTCGGAACCGTAAGTCAGATTAGCTTGGAGCAGGTGGTGGCTTTAAAACCGGATCTGGTCATCGGGCAAGCACGTTTTCATAAGGAGCTTGTAAAGTCGCTGGAGAGCAGTGGCATTGACGTGGCGCTAATGAGCATGTCCAGCTACGAGGATATGAAGTCAAAGGCGGAATGGATGGCGAAGATTGCCGGGACGGAAGAACAGCTGCAGGAAAAGCTGAAGACATTAGATGACCGGGTGAATGAAGTTCTGCAGCAATTGCCGGGAGATCATCGTACCTTTATCAATCTAAACGTCACCCCCGGTGGAATTTCCATTCAGAAGGACGGAACAACAGGACTGGAGATAGCCAAAATGCTTGGCCTGAGCAACATGGCAGAGACTCTAGCATCATCGCCTGACAGTCCAACCACGTCCCCTTACAGCATGGAGACGCTTGCGAAGCAGAATCCGGATTATATCTTTATGATCATCCACGGACAAAAGGCTGTGGGGGATAAGAAAATTAAGGAGGAACTCGAGAGCAATCCTGCATGGGCTTCTATAGGAGCTGTCAAAGAACAGCGAGTGATTGTCGTACCATCCGATTTATTCCTCACGAATCCAGGCCTTCACTATGATGAATCGCTGAAGTATTTAGCCAAGCTGGTGTATCCGGAGATCTTCGGTGATGCCGAATAAATCCATTCGCTCTGTGTCCGTGATCATCATATTCATGGTTTTAGCGATAGCAGCTTCCCTTTTTAGCATAGCCACCGGCGCTGTTATGGTTCCGCTTCGAGATATTGCTGCGGCCGTATTGCAACATGATCTGCCCGGAGTGAACCGGGAGATTATCTGGAATATCCGACTGCCACGAACGCTTGTTGCAATGCTTGTTGGAGCGAACCTTGCCGTTTCAGGAGCTTTGCTGCAAGGAATTATGCGGAATCCGCTGGCAGATCCCCATATAATTGGGGTCTCTAGCGGGGCCGGGCTGTTCGGAATTTTCCTGCTTGTCGTTATGCCGCAATATGATTATCTGTTGACGCCTGCCGCATTCATCGGAGCGACGCTTGCCGCATTCATCATCTATCTGCTGTCTTGGAAAGACGGAGTAAACCCGCTCAGAATTGTCCTTGCAGGTGTGGCAGTCTCCGCCTTTTTGGGATCCGGGATATCAGCAATGCTTACCTTTTACAGCGACAGGGTGCAAGGGGCCTTGCTCTTTATGGTAGGCGGACTTGCAGCTAAAAGCTGGCCCGACCTATCGACCATCCTCCCATACTCTTTAATCGGTCTAGCTCTCTCGATGCTCTTCTCCAAGCAAATGAACATTATGATGCTCGGAGATGCCACGGCTCGGAGTTTAGGGATACGGGTGGAACTTTCCCGATTATGGATAACTGCGATCGCAACGCTGCTTGCAGCCAGTGCCGTCAGCATCGCAGGCCTTCTGGGATTCGTCGGGCTGATCATACCGCACGTCGCCCGGCTGCTTGTCGGAGGGGATTACCGGTTTCTGATTCCTTCCACAGCGCTGTTAGGGGCTGCCGTTCTGACGATTTGCGACACGCTGGCAAGAATTATGTTCTCCCCGATGGAGCTACCGGTCGGAATCATCATGGGTGTGCTGGGAGCGCCCTTTTTCCTGTATCTGTTAAGGAGGAAAAAGGCATGAATCGGATTGAGACACAGGACCTTTCGCCAACGTGTCACGGCCCGAGTATCGGGATTAATGAAGCCATAAGGAGTTGTGATGTTTGAAAGACGTAGAGCAGCAATATCCATTTACAGCCATTGTAGGTCAATCGAGAATGAAACTGGCGCTCATTTTGAACGTCGTAAATCCGAAGCTTGGGGGGTTTTGATCCGAGGTGAGAAAGGAACGGCAAAATCTACAGCTGTACGGGCATTGGCTGGGCTCATGCCTGATCTAAAAGTCATTAACTTGCCTGTAAGTGCAACGGAAGACCGCGTCGTTGGTGCTCTCGATATTGAGCACGCAATCAAGACAGGAGAGAAGAAATTCGAACCGGGTCTGCTGGCAGCGGCACATGGTCATATTTTATATATCGATGAGATCAATCTGTTGGACGATCATATTGTCGATGTATTGCTGGATGCGGCTGCAATGGGAATCAACACGGTAGAGCGAGAAGGGATATCCTATTCTCATCCGTCGCGATTTCTGTTGGTGGGGACGATGAACCCGGAAGAAGGTGACCTGCGGCCGCAGCTACTGGACCGTTTCGCGCTGTCGGTCGACATCGGCGGAGAGAAGGATGTTCGCGAGCGTGCCCTTGTCATCCGCAGACGTATGGATTTTGAGCGTGACCCTGCATCATTTTCAGCGCATTATGAGGCCGAACAGGAGCGCGTTCTGAATCAGATCCTTCAGGCAAGGGAGCGATTGGATCAGATTGACGTTACAGACGACATGCTGGAGCTGGCAGCAAAAATCGGAATTGCGCTGGAAGTTGAGGGGCATCGATCCGACATTACCCTGATCAAAACAGCGCTCACCCTGGCAGCATGGCGGGGCCAAGATTCAATTAGCCATGAACATATGCAGGAAGCCGCATACCTGGTCTTGCCTCATCGGATGAGACGGCAGCCGTTTGAAGAGTCCGGCGGTATCGAACAGCGATTACATGCGTTACTGCGTTCAACAGCAATGGTACAGGCATGATGAAGGTGGGGGAAATGGAGCAGCTTTCAGTATATCCATTCAGCGGAATCGTTGGACAAGAGAAAGCGAAGCGGGCGCTTCTGCTATATGCTGTGAATCCTGCGATTGGCGGAGTTCTTATTCATGGTTCTAGAGGATCAGGTAAAAGTCATCTGCTGCATGCAGTTTCTTCGATGATCCCTGACCGTCTGAAAATATCCGTACCTGTCAACATCACAGCGGATCGGCTTCTCGGCTCATTCGATATGACGGCCGCCATCGACCGCGGCAGGCTCGTACGTTCCCCGGGTTTGTTAGAAATTGCCGATGGTCAACTGCTGCTGGCCGATCATATGAATCTAGTGCCCGAAGTGCTCATCAGAGAGATTGTCAATACACGCTCGAGCGGCTGGGTTTATCTGCAGCGAGAAGGGATATCAGAAATTCGAGAAAGCCGATTTATGCTGCTTGCGGCAATGGATTTGGGAGACGGCGTTCTTTCGCCTTCACTGCTGGATCACTTTGGATTCTGCGTAACGTTGACCGAGTTGATAGATCACAAGGATCGAGCCGAGGTCATACGCCGAAGATTACAATTCGAGCAGGACCCCTATGCCTTCCGTAGCCGATATCAGCGTCAGGAAGATGCACTCCGGTTGCAAATCCAAGCGGCAGGACAATTGATTCCTCACATACAGGTAAGCGCTGAAATGATTCAGCTAGCCTCCTCAATCGCATATGAAGCGGGGATTGCGAGCGCCCGTGCCGAGCTCTCTCTTGTTGAAGGGGCTAAAGCGGCAGCCGCCTGGGATGGGCGCACCAAAGTAACCATGGAGGATATCCGAGAGATCGCCGAGTATGTTCTTCCTCATCGAATGCGAATTGCATTCGAGAACCCCCACGCCCCTGGGAGTCATCCACTTGAACCGGATGCAGGCGATCAGACGAATCCATCACCCGATCAAACGAATTCTTCCCACTCCCCTGCAGAGCATCCCGATCACGGGGATGGGAGGACCAATACGAATGAGGCGAAAGACGCCTTCAAACAAAGCAGAACAGAAATGCCGGTTGTGGAGGATCCTAATGATCCTCAGAATGTATCCAGTGATCGAATGGATGATCAGGTGCTGTTTCCTGACGAGGCGTATCCAATCGAGCCCTTGAAGTTGAACATGAAGCGTAAGTTAGAATATGAGGGCTCGGGAAAGCGACATGATCTGCGTTCGGTTCAGAAGAGAGGCAGATCGGTAGGGGCTGTATACCCGAACAGGAAGCAGCGAACCGATGTGGCTTTTGATGCTACGATCCGCGCAGCGGCTCCCTATCAGTTGATCCGTACCAAAAAGGACGGCGTCGCGTTTGCCATTGAACTCGATGATTTGCGTCTCAAGAAAAGAGAGAATCGCGTTGGGTCTACGTTATTGTTTGTGGTTGATGCCAGCGGTTCGATGCTGGCCCGAAAGCGCATGACAGCGGTCAAAGGAGGCATCCTTCATCTGCTCCGGGATTCTTATGTGAAGCGAGACCGAATTGGCATGATCGCGTTCAGACGGGACGAGGCTGAGCTTGTGCTTCCGGTTACACGCAGCATCGATACAGCGTCAAAGCATCTCCGCGATATTCCGACTGGAGGAAGGACGCCTCTGGCAGCCGGGCTTAACCTGGCCTATAAGGTGCTTCAAGCGGAGAAACGAAGAAATCATGATACGATACCGACGTTGATATTCGTTACGGATGGCCGAGCGAACCAAAGTCCTTCAGGATTGTCGGTTTATTCGGACATTTGGAATGAATGCCTGGAGGCCGCAAGCTGGATCCGGCTTGCCGGGATCTCCTGTCTGGTCATTGATACGGAGCAGGGCTTTGTTAAATTGGGACGCTCTAAAGAATTGGCTGAAGCATTGGGTGCTGAGTATCGAGTACTCGAACACTTGAACGAAGATGGATTTACTGGCACGGTTCGAACCATATTGGGTTAGATAACCCTAATCAAGCATGATTCTATCGTTCTTGGATAGGAGGAGGAAAACAGAATGAAGATCACGGTCTTAACGACATCCCATGCGGCCATGAAGGATTTATCGTTCATATATAAGAAGAAGTGGGATGCATCTTTGCGCAGTCGCCTTTCATTATCTGTATTTAATATAGAAGGAACCTTGTCGGAGGCACAGTGGAGCTGGCTCGAGACAGCCGTAAATCAAGCGGATTTTATCATCCACGATCCGCACGGCAGCCCTGCCCGGACCGTTTCCCGTATTCATGACCTTTGTATCGGTCTTAAAGCGGAGCAAGTGATTGTAGGAGGGGAAGGGGAGCGGCTTAAGGATTTATATAGGCTGGGTTCATTGAGGTATCACGATCTTGCCGGCGCAGGCCATCGTGGACATCCGTCAACAACCTCAAGTGGACATCCTTCTACATCTTCAATATCGACCGAGCAGCAAGATAATCTCAGGCATCACCGGACCTTGGTCGCATATTGGAGAAATGCAGGGGTTCCCAATTTACACCATATGCTTGGCTACATTGCCACCTGCTTCGGAAAGGAAACGGATTGGCCGCCGGTCGAGCCGCCCTTTGCCCTGAAGTCGCTGAGCATCTATGATCCCTCTAACCCGCAGTCATTTGAATCCTTGGAGGCCTTTCGGGCGTCCATGCCGGCCCGTGAGGATGATCCAACAGTTGCCATACTTTTTATGGGTCACAGCTACCCGCTCCACACCGGAGATATCGTCAGCAGCATGATGCAGAGCATTCGAGAGTTTGCCAATGTTCTTCCTGTCGTATTCACTTCTTTGTCGGATGTTGAACCGAATCGGCTGCGAACCTTGCTGATGCATGGGGGCGTTCATGGAGGCAAGGTAGACTTGATCGTAAACTTTGTTCCGTTCCGCCTGGGTGCCGGACCTACGGGGGGAAAGAGCGATGAAATCCTGGCGTTACTAAAAGAAGTGGACGCTCCGATGTTCCATCCGTTTTTCCTGACGCGCCGGGAACGGCAGGAGTGGGAAAGCTCCAGACAAGGCTTGACGCCTTCCGAATTTCTGGTTCAAATGATGCTGCCTGAGCTCGACGGGAGCATTGAGACGCATCCGGTTGCCGCGTTATCCAGCCTTGGATATGACGAGGACATGCGGTTTGATGCCAAAGAGCTCCGTATGATCGAAGATCGAGCGCAGCGGGTGGTCGGTCGTGTAAAGCGGTACCTGAATCTCCGATCCAAGAAGCAATCCGAGAAGCGAATCGCCATTATCGGCTATAACTACCCTCCAGGGGAAGGACATCTGTTCCAGGCCTCCTTTCTGGATACCTTCGAATCGATATCCCGCATCCTCACGGCGATGAAGGCGCATGGTTATGATACCGAGACATACTCTGGTTTCGAATTAAAAGAGCGTTTTATACAGGATGGAACCATAAATTCCGCAGTGTGGTCCAACGACAACTGGCCCGATCATCTTCCGACTTATAAAAATACATCGTATGAGCAGAGCAATCAGGTCTTGAATAAGCGGAAAAGAGAGCTTGTTCAGCAGTGGGGCGAAGTGCCAGGCGACATCATGACGACCGAGGACGGCGATTTCAAAATTCCCGGCCTTCGGATCGGCAACTTGTTCATCGGTATCCAGCCTAGCAGGGGTGTACATGAGCATCCGGAGGCAGCTTACCATGATAAAAGTCTCCTTCCGCACCATCAGTATTTGGCTTTTTACCAATACCTTCGTGATGAGTTCAAGGCTGATGCGATCTTGCATGTGGGAACCCATGGTACGCTTGAATTTTTGGAAGGCAAAGAAAGCGGCATGTCGGGGGATTGTTTACCTGATGCATTGATTCGGGATATTCCGCATTTTTACGCGTATTATGTCGGCAACCCCTCCGAAGCCATGATTGCGAAGCGAAGATCCCATGCTACCTTGATAGGATACCAATCCCCTCCATTCACAGTATCCGGGTTATACGGAGAATACGCCGGCCTGGAAACACTGCTGCATCAGTATCGGGAAGCGGAACAGCTGAATCCTGCACGACTTCCTGATCTGTGGGAGATGTTGCAGGAGCAGGCAGCTGCGCTTTTTCTTGAATCCTCTAGTCTTGAATCGCTGGAATCCGAGCTGTACCGAATCCGAAGATCCATGATTCCTGATGGCCTGCATATATTAGGCGAGGGGTATACACATGAGCAGGCGGCGCAGCATATGAGCATGATTTTTGGCCATGAACGGGGAACCTACGGATCGCTGCAGAGATTATATGCGCGTTCGATGGGCTGGGATTATGATGAGCTGCTGGAAGCCCAGGATATCCGCAGGCTGCGAACGCTGGATGAGTATGTGGAGAAAGCTGTGTTAACCTTTGTTCAAACCCGGGAAGTTCCTGAACCTCCGCAAGGATCAGCCGATCAACAATCACAATGGCAGAACATTTGGGAGCTCGGCTTAAAGGCTTATCAGTCTACGAAGGCAGATCTGGAGCTTACGAATCTTCTTAGGGCCATGGACGGTAAATATATACCGGTTAGTCTTGCAGGCGACTGCTTTCGGAATCCGGAGGTTCTGCCGTCCGGAAACAATCTGGTACAGTTTGACCCAAGGTCCATACCAAGCCGTGCAGCTCTTGCGAGTGGTTGGAGGATTGCGGAGAACACCTTGAATTTGTATGATGCAGCGCAAAAGTCATATCCGGAAACATCCGCGCTGGTTATGTGGGGCTTGGAAACGTCCCGGACACAAGGGGAGACGTTGGGGCAGATTCTGGCTTATCTAGGCGTTAGAGTTAAGGACCAGGATCACCATAAGCAGGTGGAATATGAAATTATTCCGCTATCAGAGCTGAAGAGGCCGCGACTGAATGTCCTGGTCCATATCTGTGGATTTTTCCGCGACATGTTCCCGGACCAGCTATCAACGCTTCACCGTCTCTTTAAAGAAATTTCTGAGCTGGAGGAGCCGGTTGATCAAAACCGGTTCAAAAAGCATTCGGAGAGGTTGTATCAGCAGTTACGCAGCGCCGGGGCAGAGCATGACGAGGCTTGGGACTTGGCATGTGCCCGCATATACGGGCCTGCCGCAGGAGAATATGGAGCCTCGGTAACAAAGCTGATCGAGACCAAGCAGTGGGAAGAAGAAGACCAATTGGGCGCAGCTTTCATGAACAGCCTGAAGCATGTGTACAGCTCCGATTACAGGGGCAAGGATATGTATGATTTGTATGCGGCGAACTTGGCTGCCGTTGATATTGTTTCACAGATTCGGAGCAACCATGAACATGAAATTACCGATCTGGATCATTATTATGAGTTTTTTGGAGGCTTGGCGAAATCGGTAGAAATCACCAAAGGCGTCAAGGCGGAAATATATATTAGCGATACCACGCGGGAGCAAATCTTAACTGAAGAAGTAAGAAACTCTGTCCATCGTGGAGTACGAACCCGTCTGCTCAATCCCAAATGGATAGACGGTTTGCTAAAGCATGATTATCATGGAGCCCAGAAAGCAGCAGACCGAGTAGAAAACTTGTTGGGGCTTGCAGCGACGACCAACCAAGTAGACTCCTGGATTTTCTCAGCGGTTCATCATGAATATGTGGCCAACGAACAACGCAGCAAGCAAATGTCTGAAAATAACAGCTGGGCCTACTCTGGTATGTTGGAAACGCTGCTTGAAAGTCATCAACGGAACTATTGGAAGGCGACAGAGGAAGAATTGAACATGTTACGGGATCGTTTTTTGGAGCTTGAAGGAGAACTTGAGGGTCCTCACGATTAAGAAGAATGACTTATAGCAAACTGTTTGTATACTAATGCCTCCGGGCAGACAATGTGAATGTCTGCTTGGAGGCTTTTTTAATCCCTACGTGTTCATGAGGGGGGAAGTGTTGACATATTATAAAATTGCAAGTAGACTTTAATTGTAAATATTACGATTAATCGAGGTCTTCTCGATTCTTTTTTCGATAATTAATCGTAATTATTACAATTAATGAAACTGATATCTTGTTTAGCCTGAATAAAGGGGCCTTGTATGGATGACAAGTGACTTTGATATCTCAAGGGAGAGTGAATAAATGGAAAAGACGTTACATAAATGGTACGAAGAGAGTTTCGGCAAGGATTATTTGCTAATCTACCGTCATAGGGATAGACGCCAGGCTGAAAAAGAAGTATTTAGAATGATGGAGTGGCTGAAGCTTCCATCTCAAGGTAAAATCCTCGACCTATGTTGTGGTATGGGGAGACATGCAATGTCACTTGCACGTGCAGGCTATCGCGTAACAGGTGTGGATCTTTCCTCGGAGCTGCTCCAGGAAGCTAGGGCCTCCGACCCTAATGAACTTGTAAATTGGGTTGAATGCGATATGCGGGCTTTACCAGAAAGTAAGATGTTTAAGGAGCGATTTGATGCCGTTGTCAATTTATTTACCTCATTTGGTTATTTTGAAGAGGACAGCGAGCAGTTAACGGTGTTACGGCAAATCCATAAGGCATTGAAACCGGGAGGGCGGTTCATTATCGATTATATGAACGCAGAATACACAACAGATCACCTGGTTCCTTTTTCGGAGCGGGTAGAGGAGGGAAACCTCATCTCGGAAACCCGCCGCATTTTAAGCGGTTTCGTTATGAAGGAAATTGTAGTTCAAGGATCTAACCATCTTACTCGTCGATATTCGGAACGCGTCAAGCTATATGGTCCAGAGAAATTGGAAGATATGCTGAAAAAAGTCGGTCTTACATTGGATATAATTTACGGAAATTATGATGGACAACATTATGATAAGAGGCATTCACCGCGAATGATTATGGTTGGTCATCGAAAGGAAAGCGTAGGTTAAAGGAATGCTTAAGAGTATTTATTTTTCATGCTAGATGTTCATTAATCGTAAATATTACATTTAAAATTCCGGAGGAGACACACTTTGTTTATTCAAATAAAATTCTTGTCGAACGTTATCATTAGACTCGCATTTGCAATGATTCTAACTTTGCTTATAGCGGGATGTTCGACAACCAATAATGATGATGCAATTGTAACAAATCAAGAAAGTCAACAGCTGAGTTCACAAAAAGATACGGAACTAAAAAGTTGGACCTTTACCGATACAAGTGGCAAAGAAATTACACTAAATATCCCGGTTCAGAAAACCGTCGTTATTAATCGAAATACAGCAGAAGCCATTAAACTGTTGGGAGCGGAAGACCGCGTAGTGGCCACTGGTGACAATACGATCAAACACAATCCTTATCTTGGCTTTGACAAATTGCCAGACATTGGAGAAACGGAACAGGTAAATTTGGAGGCGATACTTAGCTTAAAGCCTGAAGTGGTATTCACCTACACGAATCGGCCTGATCAAAAACTGGAGGAAAAGTTGGAGCCGGCTGGCATTAAGGTCGTACGCATGAACAATTACTTGCCAGAGCAGACGGATATAGAATGGAAACTGCTGGGTAAGCTGTTCGGTAAAGAAGAAAGGGCCGCTAAATTTCTGGAATGGAGGCATGAAATTGAAAGTATTCCGGCAAAACGAATTCAATCTATAGATACAAGCGAGAAAAAAAGTGTTCTGGCACTGTCAGCCGGTTTTCTCAACTCCAATGGCGGCTATCGAGTTTTTCCAAGCCAGTCACTGGATGGTAAGACCGGCGTAGGTGAAGGTTACGCCACAATTTTGGCGGGTGGAAAAGATGCAGCCGATCTACAATGGAATCCTGCGGAGGCTTCCACAACGATCATGGTCGATGAAGAATATGTGCTCAAACGAAATCCAGATGTCGTTACACTACATGGTACTTGGCTAGGTGGGTACGAAACGATGGATGCCAAACCGCTTGATGAGGCGTTCGCCAATATCATGAAAATTTCATCCTTGAAGAAGTTGAATGCAGGCAAAGACAGGGAAGTTTATTTTTTTCATACTAATTTTATTGGTTCAGACAAACGATATATCGGTGTTTTGCAACTTTCCAAGTGGCTGTATCCTGACCTATTTGAAGATGTTAATCCTGAAGCATATGCCAAGGAATATTTTGAAGAATGGCTGGATGTTCCTTATCAAGGGATTTGGTACTACTCGTTTAAGGAGACGGAATGATGGAAAAATCAATCCATCACAACGATATCCCATTGGAGTCGATGTCCTCAGATCGTCAAATGGAATCGATTTACCGTGGTAGATCATTACGTAAGCTCTTGCTGCTCATATTGCTTCTGATCTTATTGATCATTACAGCAGGAGCAGCGATCACCAAAGGCTCGGCGACGGTGCCCCTTCAAGAGCTCTGGGCAATGATGACTGGCGCCGGTGCTGACGAAATGAATGTGTATATCGTACGTGAGGTTCGGCTCCCCCGAGTCCTGATGTCTGTGGTGACCGGTATATCGCTGGCCGCAGCGGGTACGATCATGCAGGCATTGCTGCGTAATCCTCTAGCCGATCCGTTTACCCTGGGGGTTTCAAGTGGAGCAGCCTTCGGAGCCGCACTTGCGATCGTGGCGGGCACTAGCGTATTCGGTATGAACCTCGTTCACAGCGGACCATGGCTGATTGCTTTTAACGCTTTTCTCTTCGGGTGTTTGGCAGTAGGAGTTGTATACGGTATTGCTCGTATGAAAAACAGCTCAACTACGGTCTTGCTACTCGCGGGTGTAGCGATTGGTCAATTATTCTCGGCCGGCGTATCGGCTCTTAAGTATTTTTCCAACAACGATGCGCTTAAAGATCTGATTATTTGGTTAATGGGGGGGTTCTGGGGCTCCGGTTGGCATGTGCTGGAAATTCTCTTGCCGCTGTCCGCCTTTGCGCTATTAGTCTTGATGAAATATGCATGGGATTTGAATGCTCTCATCTCCGGGGAGGAGGTAGCACTCACGCTCGGAGTGAAAGTGAAGCATATACGCTGGGTTTGCTTGGTGACGGTGACGCTTCTGGCATCAACAACCATTGCTTTTACAGGCATTATCGGTTTTATCGGGCTTGTTGCCCCGCATATCAGCCGAATGATAATCGGTACCGACTATAGATATTTATTACCGTGCTCTTGCTTGATCGGCGCCTTGCTCTTGCTTACGTCGGATACGGTGGCGCGGCTGCTCCTTACGCCGATTGAAATCCCCGTTGGAATTGTAACTTCCTTCTTCGGCGCACCATTTTTCATCTATTTACTGGTCAAGAAGCGCCGGGAGTATTGGACCTAGGAGGGGGAAGTCTTGTTTTTACAAATAACGGGTTTGTCATTTGGATACCGTTCAAACTCCATATTACGAAATATTCACATGAATCTGGAAAAGGGCCGGGTGGTCAGTATTGTCGGTCCTAACGGCGCAGGGAAGACGACATTGCTCAAAAGCATCGCTTCCATTCTTCCGCCTAAGAAGGGAACGGTTTGGCTTAGGGGAAAAGACGTATATTCCCTCAAACCCAGAGATTTGGCTAAAATTCAAGCTTACGTTCCTCAGCATACGGCATCCAGTTTTCCGCTGACTGTCATGGAAACGGTCATGCTCGGGCGAAAGCCGTACATTCGATGGGGAGTGTCATCAGAAGATCTTCATATTGTGGGCACCCTCCTGTCCGACCTTCATCTGGATCACTATACAACGCGTTATCTGGACGAGCTAAGCGGGGGAGAGCGGCAAAAAGTTTGGATAGCCCGCGCGTTGGCACAACAGCCGGATTTGCTATTACTGGATGAGCCGACTTCAGCACTCGATATTCGCCATCAACTCGAAGTGTTGGAGCTAGTACGCAAGCTCTCAAAACATTCGGGCATCCTAGTGATCCTGATTTTACACGATCTAGAGCTGGCTGCTCGGTATTCGGATGAAATATACATGCTCAAGGACGGGGAAGTGTATGCTTCCGGTCGACCTGAGGAGGTGTTTACCTGTACAAATATGGAGACGGTTTACGGCGTAAAAGTGGAGGTTGCCTCTGCAAAATACGGATTGAAAATGACTGCGGTTGAGCCGGTATGGACTTAACCGAGTGAGGAATAGAGGGGGAAACTAAATATGTATCACGGCGTCCGCTTTGATATGAATTTTAAGCAGCTATGGCTGGAAGGGATGAAGGATTGGAACGGCAATCTGCCGGAGCGAATGAGCGACGATGCCAAGGAGGAATCCTTCTGGGAAGGATTTATTCCCAAAAAAACAGATGCATTGGATGACTATGCAGCTGATATTCGGCGAGAGCTTCTTCAATTTATCGAGCCTACCGATGACGTCTTGGAGATTGGACCGGGATGGGGGAACTATACCTTTGCTGCTGCTGATAAAGCATCCTCGCTTGTTTGCGTGGACAGTTCACGTAGTGTGCTCAATCATTTAAAGAAGGATACCAAGCGGCAAGGTCACCAAAATATACGGTTCATTCATTCTAAATGGGAAGACTCTGTACCAAAAAAACAGTTTGATGTTGTTTTTGGGATCAATTGTTATTATCGGATGCAGGAGATCGATCGGGCGCTTCTAAATATGAATAACTCTTCCAAACGGTGGGCGATTATCGGGCTGACAACCGGGCCTGAAAAACCGCATTTGTGGGAGATCCATCAAGAGCTTGGTTACAAAGTCAAATTTCAGCGACGGGACTATATCTATTTAACCAATCTTCTGTATGAACTTGGTATCGATGTAAATTGCAAAATTGTAAATTTGGAAAGAATCTATCGCTATGAGAATGAAGAACAGCTGCTGAAGGACAATTTAGGCGTTATTTTGGAAGCTAACTATGACCGAAAAGCAACGGAAAAGATTCTCAGACAGTTTGTTACGGAAGAGAACGGCATTTTGTTGTACAAACATCGTTTTAAGGCAGCGCTTCTCTATTGGAGGCCCGAAGAGATGATTTTCAAAAAAAATTAGCGCATGTGGTTTGGTTATAAACTCACTGAGGGGCTAATTTCACCTGCACTCCAATCACTACATATGACATTTTCCTTCTTTCTTGTTAAAATAAAAAGATAAGTCTTTTTCAAAACGGAGCGACGGTATTTTGCTGGATGTTTTGTATACTGAGGAAGGGAACGTATGTTTATGAAGGAGAACAAAACCAAAGTTAAAGATATGTTGAATACCATGGCGCGAAATGGATGGAGAGTGACGGAACAACGAAGAACATTAGCCCAAATTTTCGCCGATCACGATGGCTATTTATCGCCCAAAGATGTCTACGATCAAATGTCCGTTCATTACCCAAGCATGAGTCTGGATACAGTTTATCGTAATCTTCGTATGTTAAGTGAGATGGGGGTTTTGGAACATTTCTACTTTATGGACGGAGGTTTAAAATTCAAAGAGAACTGCCTGACTCACCACCATCATCATCTGATTTGCGTCAATTGTGAAAAAACGCTTCCCTTTGACTACTGCCCAATGGATCATGGTCTTGAATTACCTGGGGACTACAGAGTCTTGCGACATCGATTTGAGGTCTATGGGATATGTGAAGTATGCCAGGCACTGGAGAAAGAAGAGACTATGGAATAGAAGAAATGATATTCATTAAGCATGGTCCCGTCCGAGGAACCATGCTTTTAAACTTGTTGTGGTGGGGAGTCATCATTCTTATACTGATTAATAACTTTGCGCAATGCCTGCCATCCCATTAGCGCACAGTTATGCCGAGCCCTAAACGAATGAACCCCTAGTAACGAAAGTGATTCTTCCAGGGCCTCATCTTCCGGGGAGATCCCGATCGTGATCATGGAGGAGAACAGACGGGTGAGATTTTCCGCCTCCTCTAAAGACCGTCCTTTAACAGCTGATGTCATCATGGAACAGGATGCCATACTAATGGAGCACCCGTTACCTTCAAACTTAATATCATGGATCTGCCCTTGATCGACTAGCAGATATAATACAATCGTATCCCCACATGTGGGGTTTTTATAAAATAATCGAATGGAAGACATGTCGTTTATTTCACCATAATTTCGGGGATGTCTATAATGATCGATGATAAGCTGCTTATAAAGTTCGTCCATTTTCAATTCCATCACTCTCCCTGGATAGTTACAATTAGGATTAATTATTTTTCAACAAAAAACCTGATGAATATAATAGACCTCTCAGCTGGAAATGGCACAGACCTACGGCTGAGAGGTCTTTTTGGTTAAATCGATTATGTCTTAAGTGGCTACACAACCAGCAAACTGTTCATGGAACCAGTTCTCGTCAAGATTTCGACCGATCACCACGAATTCGCTGGTTGGCACTTCATCTGGTCTCCAGTCCCTGTCAGGATATGAACTGAACAGCATATGAATGCCCTGAAAAACGACTCGTTTCTTGACTCCCTTAATGTTGAAAACGCCTTTATATCGGAATGTGTCTACGCCATGGTCTACCAACCATTCATTGAGAAAACGTTCGACTTTCTTTAAGTCGAGAGGTCGAGTTTCCCGAAAGAAAATAGAGGTTACTTCATCGTCATGTTCATGATCATGCTCTTCTTCCAGAAATCCAGGTTCGATCTCCAGCTTCTTCTCTAAATCAAAAGCACCTATCCCGAGAATTTGGTTAATGTCAATTTTGGACTGCTGGGTATGATATAGCTTGGCTGCCGAGTTCATGGTACGAAGGCGACGTTCCAACCTCTGTAGTTCGTCTTCTGAAACAAGATCCGTTTTGTTCAGCAAAAGTACGTCAGCAAAGGCGACTTGTTCCTGAGCTTCATGTCCGTCGTCCAAATGCTGCTCAACATGCTTTGCGTCCACAACCGTAACAATCGCATCCAGCTTATAAAAATCAGCTATTTCAGGGTCGACAAAGAAGGTCTGCGCAACCGGGCCAGGATCTGCCAAACCTGTCGTCTCGATGAGCACACGTTCAAAATCTGCTTTGCGATCACCATTACCCAGCTTCGCATCCCTAAGCTGATTAAGAATACGAATGAGATCACCTCGTACCGTACAGCAGATACAGCCATTGTTCATTTCAAAGATTTCTTCATCCGCTCCTACAACAAGTTGGTTGTCGATACCAACTTCACCGAACTCATTGACAATGACCGCTATTTTTTCGCCATGCTCCGCTGTTAATACATGATTTAGTAAGGTCGTTTTACCGGCTCCGAGAAAACCTGTCAGTACCGTGACGGGAATACGTGGGTCGGTCTGTTGAATTGACATAAGAATCACTCCTCGAGACAGATGTCTTAATTGTAAATATTACAATTAAGACAAGTATAGAACTCCGTTTTTCTTTTGTCAAACAGCACTTTGAAAACTTCTTCAGATTCATAACAAGATCCAATTAAAGATTGAAACATACTTTATACGTGTGTATAATCGTAATAATTACAATTAAGACAGGGTAGGTGTTCAACCTCCTCAGTAATATGTATCGCTAGAGAAGGAGATGTTCTATGACGACTTGGAATTTAAATGAGACTCGCTGTCATTTACTTATATGTAATGGCGGTAGTTGCATGAAGCTGAATGCCGAAGAAGTGACGGAAGCAATCCGGGATGAAATTACTACGCTAGGAGCTGACAATTTCATTCATACTACACGTACTCGGTGTAATGGTCGATGTGCGGACGCTTGTGTCGTAATTGCTTACCCAGAAGGAACATGGTATAAATCTATAACCCCTGACCTTGGCAGAGAGCTTGTGCGAAGACATCTTTCAGGAGATTGTTTGGAGGAGCTCAAGGTATATTCGTTTGACGGCAAATTCATTGCGTCTGGTCTTTCCGTTAAAGGTAAAGATAAAGCTCCAGCGGCTGATAATTGAAAATATAATGACTTTAAGAAGGTGATATGGGTGAAAAAGGTTCCTGTTGTTGTTTTGTCTGGTTTTCTGGGGAGCGGTAAAACGACATTACTATCTAAATTGCTAAATTTTTATGAGAAAAAAGGAGTGCGTCCTGCCATCATCATGAATGAAGTTGGCGATGTCAACCTGGATGGTCAGCTTGTAAATGAGGATGTTCCGTTGCGAGAAATGTTAAGTGGTTGTATCTGCTGCACAATAAGTGGTGATTTGGGAATGGAAATCCAAAAACTGGTGCATGAATCGTCGCCAGATCTAATCATCATTGAAGCTACTGGTGTAGCGAACCCGATCGATATCTTTGAGGCGGTAACAGAGGCAGCACTATTGATTCCAATTGATATCTACGCGATGATTACAGTGCTAGATGCCGGACATTTTCAACATTGGTATCGGAAAGGGTCTGGAAAGACCTATCATCTCATGAGAGATCAAATCCGATGTGCATCCGTTTTACTGCTCAACAAATCGGATCTTATTCATATTTCAGACTTGAAAGAGCTGAGAAAGATTATTGAATCAATAAATTCTAATGCATTACTATATGATACCGTTCATTGTCAAATCGATTATTCCGTGTTGGATACAATTTTTCTAGAAGATACTTTTCCTATTTCTCTTGAGGAATCATATCAAGAGAATACACATCAGCAATCTGTATGTAACCATAGTCACCATGATCAGCATTCTCAAAATGCCGCTCATGTGCATCATCATTCTTACGATCACGTTATGGTTTATACGCATTACTTTCAAAATTACATAGACAGGAGTGGTTTTGAACAAATCATAAGAGAACTTCCAGAGAGCGTTTACCGTGCAAAAGGCATTTTTACGGAGGCAGGTACCGGACAGCGTATGTTGTTTCAATTCGCATACAGGCAGTTAGAACTTATTCCGATTAATCCGCAAGGAAAGGTTCAAGATGTAGCTGTATTTATAGGAGAGCAGTTTCCTAAGAATGAGCTAAAAGGGCTGTTGGAACAGTGTGTAACCTGCAGTGCCAAATAAATAACCAGGTAGGGATATTATGACAATGAATAAAAAAGGAGATTCTCTTTTACTTCCATCGAAACATGAACGACTTCAATTATTTGGTACAGTGGATCCGGTCAAAGGAAAGAAACCCGTGGTCAAGGAAGAAATGCAGGATATACAGAATAGCAGAAACGATTTTTTGTTTGAATTGGAGCAGGTTGGAATCGATAATTTGAAATATCCTATTGAAGTTGTGTCTTCCATAACTCCTCAAAGATTTTCGAGTATTGGAAATTTTCGACTCTCGACATCTCTCGAAAGGGAGAATAAAGGAATTAATATGAGCCGGCTCATTGAACAACTTCAGAACAGTAGAGAATTGGGACTCAGTGACAAAATTCCTGATCTCATTGAGTTGACGAAACGTCTTTCGAAGAAAATGGACCAAAGGAAAGCTGAATTGAAAGTATCATATCCATGGTTCTATGAACGTCAGGCACCAGTAAGTGGGTTAATGGGTTTAAGCCATTCCCAAGCATCCGTTACTGTGAAATGGGAGGCTGGCAATGTAGCTGTTCTAAAAGCCCAATTGGAGATACAAATTACGACATTATGTCCTTGCTCAAAAGAAATTAGCGAGTATAGTGCCCATAACCAACGTGGTTTATTACGCATTGAGGTGGAGGGCTACGATGGTGAGTCACTTCCCGAACAGTGGAAAGAAGAGCTTTTGGAAGCAGCAGAGAGCAATGCAAGTAGTTGCCTACACCCGATTTTAAAGCGCCCAGATGAGAAACATGTTACAGAGCATGCATATGAAAATCCGCGTTTTGTGGAAGATATTGTTCGGCTTGTAGCGGCGGATCTTTATGAAAAGGACTGGGTTCGTAATTTTAGTATCGATTGCCGTAATGAGGAATCCATTCATCAACACGATGCAGTAGCGCGTATTGTGTTTGACAAACTCAAGCAAATTAAAGTTTACCCTGACACTGAAAACGTATGAGAGCAACGAGGTGTGATTATAGTTGACGAAATAATACTAGCGAAATTAGTTTGATGGTGATCATACTCCGTAATACCTCACCATGTAAGCATATGTTGTCGCCTATAATCGTAATAATTACATTTAAGTGCCTATTAAGGAGGAGAGAGTGTTGAATAAGGAACAGTTGTATAACAAATGGTGGAATGCGCCAACCGAGAGCGAACAACTGATGGAAGAAAGTCATCGAACCTTCTGGAATAAGATAATCGATAAAATTCTTGAGAAGGAAAAGATCAACGATTTTTCGGTGTTGGATTTCGGGTGTAATCAAGGAGGATTTCTCAGGTATCTTTATTCACAGTATCCTTTCAGGGAAGGAGTGGGTACAGATCTAGGAAAGGAATCAATTCAGGTTGCTAATGAACGCAAAGGGGATTTACCCCTTCAATATGAAGCTACGGCATCCCCTGAGCAGTGGGGTCATCGCTTTGATCTTGCCGTCAGCACAGCTGTAATTTACTTAATATCCGACCTTCAGGAGCATGCATATAAAATCAAAGCTGCTTTAAAGCCCGGGGGAGTCTACTATGCCAGCTATAGTGATTACAGCAAGAATCCAAGCCTCCCTTATATGCGCAAGAAAATTGACAGTAACAGTATGCTACCTATGAATCTTCATGCACTGGATGATATTGCTTCAGCCTTCTTTTCAGAAGGTTTTGAAGTAGGTATTACACGGCTGACTCCCGACATGTATGTTCAGCTTTCCAACAAGGAACGTTTTTTCAGAAACGTCCGGGACCGAATTCAATATGAATACGAAGAGGCCTATTTATTTCGCTTTGTAGCACCAATCTAGAAGAAAGAAAGGACGTTTTTGATCAAATGAAAAACCATGGGTTAGGAGTCAAGAAAAAACTGGTGTTGTTCCTCGCTGTCATATTCTTGGCGGGCTGTTCCAGCACTGGAACCCAATCTGTAAGTCAGGGAGCCACATCGTCTGACAAAGCGCTTACTTTGGCATGGCCTAATGATATTGGTCCGCTCAATCCGCATTTATATGCACCAAGCGAGATGTTTGCTCAGTCCATGATCTATGATTCGCTAGTTACTTATGGTGAAGATGGAAAAATCAAACCCAGTCTAGCAGAGAGCTGGGACATTTCCGAAGATGGACTGACTTACACCTTCCATCTTCGCCCAGGGGTCAAGTTTTCCGATGGCACAAGTCTGACAGCCGATAATATCATTCGTAATTTTGATGCCATAATGGCAAATAAAAGTCGGCACAGTTGGATCGGTATCATGAAGCATATCGATCACGTTGAAAAAGTAGATGATCTTTCCGTACGTCTGCTCTTGAAGGATTATTATTATCCTGTTCTTCAGGATCTGTCCTTTGTTCGGCCGTTTCGTTTCCTGGGAGAGGCTGGTTTCCCCGCTGACGGGAAAACATCCGAAACCATTGTTAAGCCGGTAGGAACAGGGCCATGGGCGTTAAAAGAGTACAAAAAAGATGAATATGCGGTTTTCAAGCGCAATGAACATTATTGGGGACAACAACCTAAGCTGGAGCAAATAACGGTCAAAATTATTCCGGATCAGGAATCCATTGTGCTGGCTTTCGAAAAAGGGGATATCGATTTGATATACGGACGAGGCGTCATCAGCAGAGACAGCTTCCTTCACTTGAAAGAATCCGGCAAGTACGGCGTCTCTCTTTCGGATGGCCTGACGACCCGTGCGATTATTTTAAACACGCTGAAAGGGGCAACTTCGGAACTGCCAGTTCGCCAGGCCATTCAATACGCAATTGACAAGGCTTCGATGATTGAAAGCGTGACGAAGGGAACGGAGCTTAACGCTGAAACAGCTCTCGGGAGAAATATTCCGTATGCTAACCTGGATCTGAAGCCGATTGAGTACGATCCGGCTAAAGCGGGCAATTTATTGGATGAAGCTGGATGGATAATTGATCCATCATCGGGAGTGAGAATGAAAGACGGGAAGCCATTGGTATTGAAGTTTGTTTATATTAGCACGGAAGCGGTTCAGAAGCAGATGGCTGAAGTAATCCAAGGAGATTTGGCTAAGGTAGGAATTAAGGTGGAGATTCAAGGCGTTGAAGTCATGCTTGGCTTACAAATGCTTAAAAACGGAGAAGCCAATATGAATTTTTGGTCCAGCTACGGAGCCCCTAACGATCCACATAATTTTGTTACTGTAATCGCGAATCCAACGGCTGACGGAATTTTTGAAGCTTTCTCAAACCTGCCTCAGAAACAGGAAATAGACCAAGAGATTAATAAGGTTCTTATAAGCAAAGATGAAGAAGAACGAAGAAGTATGTATGCTGATATTTTATTCCAGATTCATGAGGAAGCAGTATTTTATCCTATTTCGTATGAGGCCAATATTGCACTTTACCAAAAGAAATGGATCGGAGTTGAACCAACCGCTTCAAAGTACAAGTTTCCTTTTGAATCCATTGATCTGCGGCCATAGACGGAGAAGTTAATGCGGAGATTTGTTTGGAGACGACTATCTGCACTCCCTTTAATTCTCATAGGGGTATCTGTGCTAACTTTTCTGCTTGTCCGACTTGTACCGGTAGAGCCTGCTGAGGTCATCCTTCGACAATCTAACCTGAATGCAACTGAAGAAGCGATTGCCGAGGTGCGTTCCCAGCTTGGATTGGATCAACCTTTATATATCCAGTACTGGATGTGGATCTCTAATATAGTGAAACTGGATTTTGGAGTATCTTATGTAAGTAAACTCCCGATCTCTTCAGAAATCGCAGAGAAATTTCCAGCTACGATACAATTGGCGTTGTCGGCCATGCTACTTACGGTGATGATCAGTTTACCACTCGGCCTTCTATCATCATTGTTTCCCAATCGTTGGATCGATCGAGCTACCGCCATATTTATCTATGTCGGGACTGCCATCCCGCGGTTTTGGTTAGGCTTCATCCTCATATACTTTTTTTCGCTCAAGCTGGACTGGCTGCCTTTCCAGGGAAAAGGTGGTTTAATGCATTTACTTCTTCCATCCATTACGCTCGCGCTTGCCCAAACTGCAGTGTTCACCCGTTTGTTACGCAGTCAGCTACTCGATCAAATGCGAGAGATTTACGTGCTATACGCAAAAGTACGTGGGCTGAAGGAAGGCTTCATTCTTATTCATCATGTGTTACGTAATGCGTTTTCACCTTTGCTTGCAGTAATGGGAATTAGCCTGGGGAATATGCTAGGGGGAACGGTTATCGTAGAGCAAATGTTTAGCTGGCCAGGCATGGGCCGATACTTGATTGAATCCATTTCTAATCGTGACTATCCGGTGATCCAGTGTTATGTTTTGCTTATGGCTGTTGTCTATGTCTTTATAAATTTATTGGTCGATTTACTACAACGATGGATTGATCCAAGATTGGAACAAAGCGAGGAGAGTGGGATTGACAGATGATTTCGATTACATCGGGAACTCGCATTTCTCTAAGGATCCGCCTGGGACTTGCTGGTGCAGGATTTTTATTCTTGATTTTCATGGGGGTTGCCGGAGCATTGGCTCCTTGGATTGTTCCCCATGATCCTTATCTGGTTGATTTATCAATCCAGTTTAGCCCGCCCTCTTGGACATACCCTTTGGGGACAGACCACTTGGGCCGATGCATTCTTTCCAGGCTTCTTATTGCGATACGTTATTCTTTGGGTGGAGCACTCATTGTTGTAACATGCAGTGTTGTTTCAGGAACGGTGATGGGTGCTTTTTTCTCTTTAAAAGGAGGGTGGCTGGATCGTGCCTTCATAAGGTGTTGCGATATTTTGCTTGCCTTCCCGACACTAGTGTTAGCATTTGCACTTGTAGGCGTGTTGGGTTCCGGGTTCTCAAATTTGCTGATAGCCATGATTTTTTCACAGTGGATTTACTATGCACGATTCGTTCGGGGGATTGTTCTGTCGTTGAGAGAGAGCGATTTCGTCCAAGCAGCCATCGTGTCTGGTTCCAATTATCTGCAAATACTATTGAAACATATCCTTCCGAATATCGTTATTCCTGTATCAGTGCTGGCGCTGCTGGAGACGGGAGGCGTCATCCTCGACATGACGGGACTAACGTTTCTGGGGCTGGGAATACAAGCACCACAAGCGGAATGGGGCATGATGATCAATGAAGGGAAAGACTATGTGTGGCGCCATGCTTTGCTTATGATGTATCCCGGATTAGCGATTTTGCTTTCTGTTATTGCCTTTAATCTAATCGGGGACAGACTTCGGACGTTGTACGATCCCAAGGAGAAATTATGATACAAAACGGTTTATCAAGAGAAACAGCTTCATCCATTAAAATCGAGCAATTATCCGTCGAAATGAAGAAGGGAAATCACAAACGGGTTGTCGATCACGTCAATCTATCAATTTCCGCGGACAGCGTACTTGGTATTGTGGGGGAGAGCGGCAGCGGTAAAACCACATTATGCATGGCGCTTATGGGACTTTTGCCCGAAGAATTTCGGATTACGAAAGGTCATATCTGGTTCAAGGAAGCGGATATTGTTGCGCTCTCAGCTAGAGAACACCGAAGGCTTCGAGGAACAACATTCTCCATGATCATGCAGAATCCAAGGGTTGCGTTTAATCCGCTACGAACCATAGGTGCACACATGATCGAAACGTTTAGGACTCATATGAAATTGAATAAACGAGAGGCCTCCCAATTAGCGGAAGAGTATCTGATTAAGGTCGGCCTGCCTCGTCCTATGCAGATTCTGAAGCTGTATCCGTTCCAGTTGAGCGGGGGCATGCTGCAGCGAGTGATGATCGGAATAACGATGGCTATGAAACCGGAATTGATCATTGCCGATGAGCCGACAACCGGTTTGGATGCAAGCAATCGCAAGCTTATTTTGAATGAGTTGACAGTCTTAAGGCAAGAGACGGGGGCGGCCATTGTAATCGTTACGCATGATCTTGACGTAATTGCTGAAATGGCTGATTCGGTGGCAGTTATGCAGAAAGGAGAAGTTGTTGAATTGGCACCTTGCAAACAGCTGTTTGATTCGCCTAAGCATGAATACACCCGACGTTTATTGCATGCCAGAATAGACTTTAGGCCTTCGCTGGATTGTTAACCTTTAGATAGGAGGCATATAAGATACGAATGAATGTTTTAGAAGTAAGTGAAGTTTCTAAAACGTATCAGCTGGAATCTAGAAGCCCTTGGAGCAATGGAAAACGATTCTGTGCGGTTAACCGAGCTTCGCTCACGATTAAAGAGGAGGAATGTGTCGGTCTGGTGGGTGAGTCCGGATGCGGTAAAAGCACTTTAAGCAGATTAATTCTGGCACTGGACCAGCCGGACTCCGGCGAAATATTCTTCATGAGTAAAAAATGGAACAAAATGAGTCAAAAGCAGCGGTTTCCATATCGTAGATACATGCAAGCCGTTTTTCAGAACAGCTTGTCATCCATGAATCCGAGGTTAAAGGCGGGAGACATTGTAGTCGAACCCTTACTTAACTTTGTCAAAATGGATAGAAAAGAAGCAAAGGCGCATGCTCGCATGTTGCTGGATAAAGTAGGTCTTGATCCTGTGTCTATTGATCATTATCCCCATCAATTTAGTGGTGGACAGCAACAGCGTCTGGCGATCGCACGTGCGATCTCAGTAAACCCAAAATTAATCGTACTGGATGAAGCCATCAGTAGCCTGGATGTTATTACGCAATCCGCGATTTTGTCTTTGTTGAATGAATTGAAAAATAGTTTCGGTATCTCTTATCTGTTTATAACTCATGATATTAAGGCCGCGTGTTTTTTCTGCGACCGTTTGCTGGTTATGCAGGAAGGTACAATTGTTGACGAGGCAGACGCCAAAAAAATCGAACAGTTTTCACACCCCGCTGCTTTAAAATTGCTTAATTCAATGTTGGTGATGCATCCAGAGGACAGGGTCTGAATCTGATGCGATTTCGTCAAATACGAAACCAGTGGTGATTAAATGAAATTTTCCAAGGCGACGAATTATGCTCTTCATACGATGTTGTTTCTAAGTATATCACCTCTAGACAAACCAGTAGGGGTTCAGCAACTCGCTGAAAAGCAGCGAGTATCACCATCATACTTATCTAAAATACTATCTAACCTGGTTAAGGCCGGAATGGTTGAATCGACTTCTGGCGTTAATGGAGGTTATAGGCTTAAACGTCAAAAAAAACAGCGGAAATGTGGGATGTCAATACAGAGTAGATAGAATATATTATATCTGTGCTTTATTGAAAGGTTGTGGCCGGGCACCAACCTTCCTTCAAATAATAAACGTATAACGAGCCTTCGAGAAATTCTCTAAGGGCTCGTTTTTAGTGTATTTCAAATGATAGATGATCAATTTACCGGTATTACTAATCCAGTAGGTTGTTAAAATTGTCAACGTAAGGGTAGACATAAGGAGTCTCCGGAGCATCGATCCGTTGAATATATTTTCCATCCACTTTCACGACGTCAAGATTATTGTAGTTTGTTTTTCCGATTGTTCCCGTTATTTGAACCCATGTGTCTTTCTGCAAAGTGGCAGCAGCATCATCTTCAACGATGATACCGTAGGGAGTGGCGTCAGCAGAACAACATTGGACGGCCAACCTGGAGAGGATAAACTGATTAGCGGCCATATCGGGTTCCCGATAGACAAACCCTGTTAGCTCAACTTTCTTTCCAGTAAGAGCGTCAGCGTATAGACTGAAAGTTGTCAGGTATTCCATAAAACCAGTGTCATTTACGGTGATATAAGGAAGCTCGTTGATTTTCTTGCCAAACTCCGCAAAGTCCTCTAAATGCTCATATTCGGGAAACGGTTCAGGTTCCATCGGAATTTCTTGTTCAGCATCGAACGAATCCATTCCTTCGGGTTCATCTGACGGAACGTCTTTTTGCAACTCCGCATCCAGTCGAGCGGGGGTTAAATTCATCCCTTTTATCGAAGCGACATTACTAGCCATGATGGTATTGGGAAGGAGAACTCCCAGCAGCAACGGAAAGATGAACAATGAATAAATCCCAACATTCCATTTAAGGGATTTCGGCGGATTGCATTGGCACTCACACATGACACTGCGTTTTCGGGCAGTTTGCATGGCCAGGTATGATTGACTAACACTGAGAAGAAAAAGCCCGACTGCAGCTAACTGGATAAAGATTTTCATTCTGGGTGCAATATAATACATTAACGTCCCCGTCTTGACGAGATAGACAATAAAACATAAAAAACTGAGCAGGATGATCGCCCGTATCCAATAATGGACGGCTTCATTTCGCTGATGTTTCACTTAATACACTTCTCCTTCAGAACATCATTTGTCCAAGCGCAATCGAGAGAATAAATACGGTAACGCTTGTAAGAACGATCAGAAATATGACAAAGCGTTTGTTGAAGACAGACAGCAGCATCAATGTACTCTTGAAATCTACCATAGGCCCAAAAACAAGGAAGCTGATGATAGAGGATGCGGAGAATGTCTGCAGGAATGAAGAAGCTACAAAAGCATCCGAAGTAGAGCAAATCGACAATATAAAGGCAAATACCATCATGAACAGATGGGAGCTTAACTCACCTTGTCCAAGTTGAATGAGAAGTTCTCTGGGGATAAATGACTGAATAGCTGCCGTTATAATGGAGCCGATAATCAGATATTTCCCCATGTCAAAAAACTCGTGAGCGGCATGATCCATCATGGAGAGGAATTTGTTCTGGGACTGTCCGTGTGAAGCCTCATTTGCATTGGAGAGACTGGCGGTTTGAGCATTTTTCAATGGATTGCCCGATACAAATTTATAGACGACAAGCCCGATGATCAAACCAACGACCAAAGCCAGGCCCATTCGGGAATAGACGATCTCTGGCTGTAAACGAAAGGCTTGGTACGTTGAGGCATAAACAACAGGGTTAACGATCGGTCCAACCAGTATAAAAACAATCCCGATATAAAGCGGCATCCCCATCACCATGAGTCTACGCACAATAGGGATCATGCCGCATTCACAGACCGGGAAAAGAATGCCGAGTGTACAGGCGAATATAATGCCGAGGACCGGATTTTTCGGGCAGAACCGAGCGATCCATTGTTCTGACAGGAACAGCTGCATGAGTGACGAAACAAATACACCGATCAGGATATATGGCAATGCCTCCAATACGATGCTGATCAGCATCGTTTTAAATGTCTGGATTTTGTCCATATCGGGGACTGGAAAACTTAAGTTTGAGATGACGTCTGGAAATAATGCAACATAGATGATACTTAGAACGATTACGACAAATACCAGATTGAGTCCGGACTTTGAAAGCCACTTACGCAAAACAGTTCCTCCTATTTATAGACAGCTGCTGGAGAAGTGTGAATAATGTACCGATTTTCATATATGTATTTCACCTAATACGTAATAATTATCATTAAATCATGAATGGCAGTCAATTGACAACATCTTTCGTTCCATTTGGGTTTCTCTCGATTTATAGTGTAATAAATACTTTTTGTGGTAAGCGCCGTTTTATGTTGTGTGAAATGGATGCAAGTTTTTGATACGGCATATCGTAATTTGCGCTAGTTAAGTGAGATGGAGGTAATGGAACAGTCTTATTTTTTAGATGGCGGGGTGAAATATTAAGGTTGTTGTTTTTCCCATCACCATCGAGCCTGAAAGTTGACAGATATAAATGAATACTTTATTATTCATTTATGATGTATTTCGTAATTTTTACGAATAAGCAATAACAAAGAGTCAAATGACTCGGAAAGAAGAGGACATCAGATGCAAAAAGGGATACATCCCAACTTTCAGAAAGTCATATTTCTGGACGCAAGCGTAGGCTATACATTTCTTAGCGCCTCCACAAAGACTTCTTCAGAAACCATGGAATGGGAAGACGGTCATACCTATCCTGTGATCCGCGTAGATTCGAGCTCCGCGTCTCACCCTTTCTTCACAGGCAAACAGAAAAATACTGAGATCGGCGGTCGCGTCGATAAGTTCAAGAAACGATTAGGTTATAAAAAGTAGTCGTAAAGGGCTGCCTATATGTGACAGCGTGAAGTGAATTATCACGCTGTCTTTTTTTACTGAAAATGTACGAATAAAAGGGGATACACTGTTCATTTCCGCTCGTCACGGGAAAAAGGTAACACTATCGATCGGAGTGGGCCATTTTAGTTATTTTATTCCATTGACATTTCAAAGAAAGCTAAATTATAATCCTAATCGTAACAATTACGATAAATATGTATAGTTTCTGGTTGTACGGTTTGCGTAAAGGCTATAGATATTCATCAGTGTTTAATTTCGTAATAATTACATATAAAGGAGCTAAAATGACACACAGGCAGTACCTTAAGCTCTCCATTCCTCTCATTATAACCGGTCTGTCCGTCCCCTTGCTGGGAGCGGTTGATACAGCCGTTGCAGGTCGTTTGGGGGATCCGTCCTATATTGGTGGAGTAGCTGTGGGAACATTAATATTTAACAACCTGTATTGGCTATTCGGTTTTTTAAGAGTAAGCACCACCGGGTTTACGGCTCAAGCGGCTGGAGCCAAGCACGACGAGCAGCTTGCATATGCCTTCATCAGACCTCTGCTGATCGCGATTTTGTTAGGCGTGGTGTTCATCGCGGCACAAAAGCCCATTTTGCTGGCTGCCATGCACCTCATTGGGGGCAGCGATGCAGTGCTCCAGCAAGCTGGAATCTATTTTGACATACGGATCTGGGGAGCTCCCTTCGCGCTTCTGAATTATACCATTACGGGTTGGCTGATTGGGGTGTCGAAGGTTAAATTGACCTTGGTTTCTCAATTGTTCGCAAATGTGCTAAATATGCTCTTTGGAATATGGTTAGCCTTGCAGTTGGACTGGGGAGTTGCGGGTATTGCAGTTGCCACCTTGGTGTCAGAAATAATCAGTGTAGCAATTGGCTTCGTGATCATTCGATACAGCAAGCAATTCGCACTAGTTCATCTCCAGATCAGAGAACTGTTTGATCTTTGCCATATTAAAAAAATGGTGATCGTGAATCGTGACCTTTTCCTACGTACGATTTGCTTATTGGTGATGACCAGCTTGTTTATGGTTCAAGCGGCTCGAATGGATGAAACCGTATTGGCAGCCAACGCCATATTGCTGCAGCTCCATTATTTGCTAGCCTATGTGTTCAGTGGCTTGGCTAATGCCTCCAGCATTGTTGCTGGACAGGCTGCAGGTGAAGGAAATATTAATGGTTATCGGAATGCGTTGAAATTATCAGCAGTCTGGGGAGCGCTCTTTGCCGTGTTAATGGGGCTTGTGCTCATCGTTGATCCGTTAGACTTTGTGTCATGGTTTACGGGCGACCTACAGGTACGGTTGGCCGTGCGGGAACATATGTTTTGGATCGCGCTATACAGTATAGCCGGTGTTTGGGGGTTGCAACTGGAAGGCATATTTTCAGGGGTAACACAGGCTTGGGCCATTCGCAACGGCATCTTTATATCGCTGCTCATCTACATTCCCGTTAACTGGATAGCAGGGTTGTCGTGGGGTAGTCACGGCATATGGCTGTCTTTCGTTATCTTTCATTTGATGCGTACGGTTTGTACCTCCATGTACACCGGGAGAGTACAGCGGTCGATATACTCATCTTAATTACATCTACTACAATTATATTCAGGAGGATTCATGAAAAAGAAACTTTTACTTGCTATGTTTACGTTACTGATTGTATTAACAGGCTGCAGCCAGGCTACCAAGAGCAACCCTGCAGCAGTGGACAAGAACGAACTAGTCTTTGCCAGCACCAAAGATATTCGCGATATTAATCCGCATCTGACAGGTGGCGAACTCGCTGCACAAAATATGGTTTTTGAATCTCTGGTTATGAATACACCGGAGGGCGTTAAACCCAAGCTTGCTGAGAAATGGGAGATCTCGGAGGATGGTTTGACCTATACGTTCCATTTAAGAAAAAACATCAAATTCAGCGATGGTGAACCGTTCAATGCGGAGGCCGTCAAGAAAAATATTGATGTCGTCGTAGCCAACTATGAGAAGAATGCCTGGCTGAATCTGGTGCAGGTTATTGATTCAACTAAAGTTGTCGATGAATATACGTTTTCCTTGACACTAAAAACACCATATTATCCGACGTTGGAGGAGTTGGGGCTTACGCGTCCTTTCCGAATGATCTCCCCTAAATGTTTCATCGACGGAACAACAGCGAATGGCGTCAATGGTTATGCAGGCACGGGACCCTATATATTGGCCGAGCATAAAGACAATCAATACGCGTTGTTTAGTGTCAATGAGAACTATTGGGGAGATAAACCGAAGATTCAGCATGTTCGTTGGAAGGTCATGCCGGATCACCAGACGATTCTACTTGCTCTGCAGAACGGCGAGATTGATCTCATATTTGGCGCGGACGGCGACATGCTAGATGCTAATGCCTTCTCCTCCCTGCAAGACGAGGGCAAGTATGTAACGAAGATCAGTCCGCCATCCGGTTCGCGCTCGATATTGCTGAACAGCAAGCGAGAAGCAACTTCTGACAAACTGGTTCGCGAGGCATTGCAATATGCCATTAACAAAAAAACGATCGCGACCGGCATTCTCAACGACACGGAGCAAATTGCGGATGTCCTAATGTCTAAATCCACTCCGTACGCCAACATTGAGCTTAAGGTTCGTTCCTACGACACCCAGAAGGCCGAAGCTTTGCTGGATCAAGCAGGGTGGGCAAAATCAGACGATGGCTACCGTTATAAGGATGGGAAAAGGCTTAACCTGATGCTGTCCTATAATTCTGATAATGCGCAGGAGAAAACGATTGGGGAATCGATGCAAAATGATCTCAAAGCGATTGGCGTTGAGCTTGAACTGTTGGGTGAAGAAAAGCAAGCCTATTTCGACCGTCAAAAATCCGGTGATTTCGATTTGCAATACTCTTTATCCTGGGGCTTGCCTTATGATCCACAAACCTATGTGTCAACCTGGCGTGTGCCTTCGCATGGTGATTATCAGGCTCAGGCAGGTCTGGAAAAGAAGAAATGGCTGGACCAAACGATCAGTGATGTTCTCGTTGAGCAGGACGAAACTGCGCGGGCGGAGAAATATGAGCAAATATTCAGCTATGTGAATGAAGAGGCTGTGTATCTGCCGTTGACTTATTCAGTTGTCAAAGCGATTCATGCCGAACAGCTTAAGGGCGTTTCCTTCAATGTATCGCAATATGAAATCCCGTTTGAGCTCATGTATTTTGAGTAAGCAGAGAGTGAGTCCTTTATGATACAGTATGTAATAAAACGCATAGCAGGTACCGTTCCGCTCCTGCTGCTGGTTACCTTCATGGCGTTCATTCTAATTAATTTAAGAACTAGTGATCCGGCAGAGATTGCTCTGCGTGTAAATCAGATTACCCCGACCGAGGAAGTGGTCCAGAGCATGCGCGAAGAGCTCGGACTTGACGATCCTTTTCTTATCCGATATAAAAACTGGATTATGGACAGCTTTCAAGGGAATTTGGGTACCAGCTACGTCAATAAAAAGCCTGTATTGGAAGAGATGCGTCAAGCGATTCCTCCAACGCTTGAATTAGCGGGGGCTACACTTATAATTATTGTCCTTTTCAGCGTTTCCATCGGGATAATCTGCAGCATCTTCGAGAATAGATGGCAGGATCGTTTTTTGCGGGGCTTCATCTTTTTGCTGTCAGCGATGCCAAGCTTCTGGATCGGCTTGCTGCTCATGTGGTCTTTTTCGGTTTATCTGGGGTGGCTTCCGACAAGCGGGAAGAATGGTCCTTCATCCATTATCTTGCCGGCCGTCACCTTGTCACTAACCTTTTTATCCACCTATGTCAGACTGATACGCAATAATATGATTCAAAATACGCAAGAAAATTTCATTCTTTATGCCAAGCTGCGCGGACTCAAACAGAGCACTGTAATGTGGAAAGTGTTTTCCAATTCGATCCAATCGGCTCTTACCGCGTTCGGCATGTCTATTCCGCGTCTGATTGCTGGGACTGTTGTTGTTGAAAATATATTTGCCTGGCCCGGCATAGGTCGTTTATGCGTCAAGGCTATTTTTAACTCGGATTATCCTGTGATCCAGGCTTATATTCTGATGATGGCCGTCTTATTTATCGTTTGCAATTTATTGGTAGATATTGTGGTCGTGATGATAGATCCACGTTTGCGGAGGGAAGCCAAATGAGTTTTTTCAAGCGTCTTCAACAGGATAAGCTGGGTATCACTTGCTTGATATTTTTGGGCGTGGTCTGCCTTGCTGGGATCTTCGCCCCTCTAATTGCTCCGCATGATCCGACCTTACTTCAGGTGGATATGAAGCTTGCCATGCCAAGCGCAGAGTACCCGCTCGGGACTGATCATCTGGGAAGATGCTTATATTCACGGATTTTATTCGGCATACGCACCACGTTCTTTTATGCTCTACTGGCTATGAGTGTGACGATTTTTTCCGGGGTCGCATTTGGAATTCTAGCCGGCTATTCGAACGGAAGAGTCCGGGAAGTCATTTTGCGTTTCTGCGACGCTATGCTGTCCTTCCCGTCAGAGGTGATGATTCTGGCTATTATCGGCATATTGGGACCCGGGATTATGAATATCGTGATTGCGAATATTTTGTCCAAGTGGGCCTGGTATACACGGATGATCTATAGCAGCGTTCAGCAGTATCGATCAAAAAACTATGTGAAGTTCGCTCAAGTCCATCAGGCTTCTCCAATCTATATTATGAGAAAGCATATTGTTCCCGGGATCTCCGGTGAAGTAACCACACATTCGACCCTAGAGATGGGCTGGGTGATTCTAAGTATTTCGTCCCTTTCCTTTCTTGGATTGGGCGTGCAACCTCCTGCTCCTGAATGGGGAATGATGCTGAATGAAGCGAAGAATGTGTTGTTCACCCATCCCTGGCAGATGATCCCTGCCGGTATTACCATTCTGCTTGTCATCGTCGCGCTAAATTTTCTCGGTGACAGTCTGCAGCAGGCCATGAACTCGAAATCCTACATGGCAAGCCCGAAGCAACAACGCAAGCTATTCCGCTTGGGTGAAGGGAGGAAGATGGTAAGTGACCATACTGACCGTTAAGCATCTTAATATTGTTGATCTCAAGACCCAAAGAAGAATTGTAAAAGATGCATCCTTCTCGGTGCAAAAAAATTCTTGCCTTGGTATTGTTGGGGAGAGCGGCAGTGGAAAGACGATGACTGTTCGGGAAATTTTAGGTGTAAATCCCCGCTGGATACAATCTGAAGGAGAGATTATTTTCGAGGGCCGCAACATTTTGAAGGACAACGAAAAACAGCGGAGGTCCATTCGGGGTCAAAAAATCAAGATGATTCTTCAGGATGCAATGACGGCTTTCAATCCTATTGAGAAAATGGGCTTCCAGATGAAACAAACTTTTATGCAGGTATTGAGGGTATCCAGAAGAGAAGCTGAGCGATTGAGTTTGGAAAGCTTGAAAAAATTGAATTTCCCGGATTCGCTTGCCGTTTATAAGAGTTATCCTCATGAGCTGTCCGGTGGGATGCTTCAACGCTGTATGATTGCGATTGCTCTTGTGCTGAAGCCGGACATTATTATTGCGGATGAGCCTACAACAGCTCTAGACTCCATTAATCAATTGGAAGTCGTCAATCAATTTCAGTCCTTAAAGGAAATGACGGGTACCACACTGATCCTCATCTCCCACGACCTGGGAGTTGTGCAGCGGTTGGCCGACAGCGTTATCGTCATGAAAGAAGGAGAAGTGTTGGAACAGGGCTCGGTCACTGATGTTTTTAATGAGCCTAAACATGCCTACACCCAATATTTAGTTAGCACGCGCCTGCAGCTTTCAGATAGCTTTATGAACACAATGCATAGCGGGGGGATCCAAGAGTATGATTACGGTGGAGAATCTTCAGAAAAGCTATAAGGCTGACCGTGGGCTGCGGAATCACACCCAAAAGCATGTACTGACCGACGTCAGCTTTCATTTGAACGATGGAGACTGTCTGGGCATTGTAGGGGAGAGCGGCAGCGGTAAAAGCACGTTATCCCGGATCCTACTTGGATTAGAAACCAGTGATGGCGGGACCATTCGGATAGATGGCGTGCCACATAAAAAGTGGCTTAAGCAAAACAAAGGGAAATTCAGTGTCGTGTTCCAGGATTATCGCACCTCTGTCAACCCGAACTGGACCTTGCGGCAAATTATCGAGGAACCACTCTATATGCTACGAAGCGGCAAAAACGCTCATGCCGACCATGAAGCGATTATTGCAGAGCTGATGGAGCGGGTAGAGTTGCCCCTTGACTATCTAAAGAAGTATCCGCATGAGCTAAGCGGTGGACAGTTGCAACGTGTATGCATAGCGCGTGCCTTGACCACACGGCCGCGCTATCTTGTTTTGGATGAAGCCATTAGCTCGCTCGACGTTTCTGTGCAATCTCAAATTTTATCTCTCTTAAAGGAGCTCCAGAGGGAGTTTCAATTAACATATTTATTCATAGCGCATGATCTGCAAGCCGTAGCCTATTTATGTAATCGCTTAGCCTTTCTGAGGGATGGGGTCATTATTGAAGAGCTTGATTGCAACCACTTTATGTGTGCGAAGAGCGAATATGTAAAGTCACTGGTGAGCTCGATCCTTCCCTTTCAATCGAGGTTCAACCGGACGAGTGGTCACAATGTTACTTAATGAAAAGCTCCGTTTTCCCTAAATCGGGGCTGGGATTGACCTTAAACGTGTAAAGAAATATGTAGGGGAGATGAAATTGTATTTATCATGAGGGGGAATTCGTGTCAATGGACATGAAGTGTCAGACGAACCTTCATCATCGTTTAATATGCTCACTATGGAAAGGCAACTCGCCAAGAATCAATTAAAAGTTCTATACAGCTCCTAGATAACTAGAGAGCAAACTTTTTGGCCCTTCGACTCCCACTAGGAAGTTTGAAGGGCTAAATTTAATGTATGAAAATATTAAAACAGACTTCTAAGTAATTCGATGAAGTAACGGGGATCACATCACAATTCGCTCATAAGAAAATGTCGGGGGACAAGAACAGACCGATTAGATAAGCATCTAAATATGTTTCCAAGTAATTTAGCAAACGGGACCGTTACCTTATGGAGGGCGGTCTATTTTTTCAATGTAAGCAAGAAGCGCCAAAATAAAAATGCCTAACAAGAATATTAATGAAAGTGCGTCTTTGCCTCCATGCTTGGGCTTATGGTTATTTCGTGATTGGTCTTGCTTTTTTACCCATAATATTAATTCCGATCCAGGCTAACATTAATAAGATCTGAGCCAGAACGACCAGCCACAATACTTCTGTGTAACCTCCTATAAGGCAAAATATAGTATTCACCAGGGGGAACCCCAAGAAAGTAAACATGATAGGAAAATCTTTTTTGGGAGTGATTGAATAAATAGCCTTCCGGTCCCAGAACTTTATAAAAGCTAATGCTAAAACTCCTGCTGTAATTACAGAAAGTGCAATCAACATCACCCATTGCATATTAGAGGTTCTGGCGAAGAACGGCCCCATATAATTAAAGAAGTTAGATAAAGGTGAGAACATGCAAGCCAATGACGCAATTGCCGCCAGAAACGGATAGATATAACCAATTGATTGACTGTAGCCTTTCTTTTTGTGCCACCATTCACCAATTAGTATAAAGACTGTCCAATATCCCGCTATATAAATCCATCCTGTAAAATTCATCACGGGTTCCCCATAGATTTGAGGTTCACCGGCTAGCGGATAATAAGTCCATCTTGCCATGAGTCCATCCGTAGTCTGAAATATCTGTTTAACGGCCACCGGGTCCAATGAAAAGTCAAACACCATAGCGCTTAATCCCGTAATAAATGGTTTAGTCCAGGACGGTATAGTTACAGATTTTAGAACACGCAAAGTGGAATAAATGATCAGAAACTCAATAATAGGGACAGTAATCGGTATATTAAATAACATTAAAATACTCCGCCCATAGGCGTAAAAACCTTCCCCAAGCGATGAAGCAGTAATTTCAAAAACAGCTGCGTAAAAAAACACAAAACCTATAAATTGCAGTAGAACCGTTTTGGGATGTGTTTCCTTATCAAGGATATAGAAAACCATTAGAACAGCAGCAATTAAGACTATAATATCTTGAATTATCCATACAGGCACCACAGTTATATCACCCACATTTTACCCTCCATTTAAGTTGAAATTGAATTGAACGTTCAAATAAATTATAATTTCACTGTGTTACTTAAACAACAGGCTGTTCGATTGAGATATGTTAGTTATCATACAAACCACAGTAGATTTGTTCGCTATTTCTAATTGGAGGATATTATGGCAGACAAAAAAACAGATCACAGAGTGAGATATACAAAGATGGTTGTAAAAGAAAGCCTGCTGAAGCTTTTGACAGAACGGTCTATCAATAAAGTGACAGTGACCGACATTTGCAGAGAAGCAGGGATTAATCGCAACACCTTTTATACACACTATGCGAATCAGTTTGAGCTTCTTTCAACGATTGGAAATGATCTTTACGAAGACATTAAGCAAGTTGGGATGAGTTCTTCAAACCCTCAAAAGCTATCTTATGAATTATGTAAGTATATAAAAGCGAATCAAACGATATGTAAGGTTCTGTTCTCAGAGCATGGCGATAAAGAATTACTAGAACGAATCCTTTATATCAGTCACGATTTAACTATTGAGCGATGGAAGCAGGAATTAAAAGATTTTGATCCACAATTATTTGAGTCCTGGTATACGTTCACCGCTCATGGCAGTATAGCTATTATTAAAAAGTGGGTGAGTAGTGGTCTGAAGGAAAGCCCCAATAAAATTGCAGCTTTTATTGATAAAGCTACGGAATCCGTATCTAAAGCTTTTTATTCTGAAGAATTGTAGTAAGTGAAAACTGCATCCCGTATTTTACCTCGTCGGTCAGGTTCGATATAACTCGATTGCTGGCCATCACAGAAGATCCGGTAATATTATCTTCTATTGCTTTTCCGATGTTTAGAATTAGTAATGGCGATTAGTTCCTGCTCTCGCTTTTTCAAAACAGTTGGATATGATTTAATCATTTGCTGTATTGTCTATTATCAATAAATCTGTTTGCTATATGTTCCAGCAGATACAACCATTTTTTAAGAAGTTGGGCATAACAGTTAAGCCGAAAACTTGAGCTGTCGAGAAACAAGAACATGTAAAACTCCACGTTAACGAAACGTTAGGAGCAACCCTAGTTCCTAACTCAAGAAAAACTGAAGCCTTTTCAAACATGGTTGTAAAGCCACTCAACTAACGGGAAACGATAGTTAAATAAATATAGAAAAGCAGCTGGCCATGATCAGCTGCTTTTTGTTCAACTAACGGGCAGGTTAGTTTAATTTTAGTCACGGAGAAACGTAAGAAACTAAAAAGGAAAGTGGTGACCCAACGTTGGCACGCAAAATCTAGGCAGCCCGCAGCGAGGATGTTCGTGGGGCTGCCTAAATTTGTTGTGGTTACAGGTTGTAATTAATGCCTTCGCCAGCACCTGTGCGGGCGTTTACGTATACGTGAGAAACGCCTTCGATCCCAGTGACGGGAAATGCGTATACGAGCTGGCTGTTGTGGATTTCCAGCTTTGGCTTGCCCGAGGGGGTTACTTTTGGGCCAAGCTTCGCGGAGGCTTGCTCCGCTGTCAGCCTCGGGTGAACGGGGAAGGTTTTATTGTAATGGGAATAATAATTAGACGCATCAAAGCTCTTCAACGTACCGGTACGGCGATCAAATCGCCATACGACTTTCATTTGCGGAATGGAAACTTGCTCCCGGACCGGAATATACGTGAGATAAATGGAAGTATCGTTTATCTCTTTCGCTACTAATGTCAGACGTTCGTCAGACCAGCGAGCCATCCAGGTGTCCGTAACCGCGACAACCTGCTTTAAGTCGATAGTTTGCTCTACATCTCCTTTCTCAGAGATCGAGCTCTTGCGTCTCACTTGGAGCACGTGTCCGCTTTTACTTAGTGTTGCAATATAGGAGTTGGTTGATTTTCCATCGGTGTCCGATAACTTGAAATCCAAGACTTCTCCGAATTGGGGGCTGCTCCCGCCTGAGATGTGGACAATTTGCTTACCTGCTCCTTTATTCCAAGCCTCGCCCATGAAAATTTTCGCTTTGGCCGCAAGCTCCGTAGCCGTATAAGTGGTTTCACCGGCGAAAACGGTTCCTGGCTTCGGAGGTATGTATGGATTCTGGTTGTACAGGAACTCGTTAAAGGCTTTATTTCCATAGGTGGAGACCGAGTCGAGTTGAGACAAAGCCTCTTCCATTTCAGTTGATATCTGTTGTATATCTGATATAGAGGAATCAACAGCTTTCTTTCTCATCTGATCGAGATAAGGTAGGGCGGTCCTCGCGAACGTTCTCAAACGCTGAATTTGTTCTAATTGATCCGGGTTAAGCGAGATTTCCTTCTCGCTGGCAGGATAGGCCAAGTAGCGGCTGCCCTCTGTGATAAACGACTCATATGACCAAGATTGAAAGTTCATTGTAACGGATCCGATCCTTACAGATTGCAAGATAAAATTGGCATTTTCAATCGCAGATTGAAGTGCTGCTTGCCGATCTGAAATCGTAGATGCCGCAAGGGACTCCGCAAGCGCATAGTCGAAATCACGCAGGTAGATCAATTGCATATGTGACCAGTATTGCGTATTGTGCTGTTGTTGCTGCTCCCATTGCCGATTATTCTGATGCTCCGTATAACTGAAATAGGTGCCCGCTAATGTCGTCACGCAAAGCAGACCAATGATAGATTTGGTGAGAACGCTCATGTCTATTAAAACTCCCGTCTTTGTCTTCATAATGCTTATCCACTTTAACAAAGATGAGAACACAGTTTAATGAGTAAATATTGCCAATGCAAATCGCTAGCCCATTAGGCAATCCTGCACAGATGAGACTTATGAAAAGTACATTTGAGGTGGGAAATAGTACCATCAGGACAGATTATTCACGTTAATTTTTGTTTTAATCTTTTACGACTAAGCGATCAGCTGTCTTGTTAAGCTAACGGGCAGTATAGTTCAATTTCCAATGGGCATACTATCCCAAAAAGTATGGAGGGATATCATAAGGGTTATCACCTCCGCTCCGGAAGCGATACTTCCCCACCCAAGTTTGTTGTACCTCCTGATTATTTCACAGGGTAAACAGGAATGTGGAATTGAGGTTGGGGAGAATTATAATTTGGCTAAAGTCAGAGGATGCGAAGCAACCGAATTGCCAAAGCTGATGGTAGAATCGACAGACTTATACCTTATAAAAAATAGTGGAATTAATTGACAGAACAAGTTGAGTGTGATAGCATTGGTTCAACTTAAAACGAAAAGGCTATGATGAGAAATAGTAGCTATTAGGGATCTCACAGAGAGAAGATGGTTGGTGCGAATCTTCATTGATCTAATAGTGAAGCAGTCTCGGAGCTGTGAACCGAACAGAGGAATCTAAGTAGGCTTCAACGGAGTTCCACCGTTATTCAGGAAACAATATCGGAGATATCCCGTATTGATAGAGTGCAGAGAAATCTGAAATTAGGTGGTAACACGGACATCATAGTTCGCCCTAAGTTGACAAGAAATAGGTCAGCTTAGGGCTTTTTTGTTTTATTTCTTCTCGTTTGAATATCTGCAAAGTAATTTCCGAGAATAATTAATAATTGAAATGGAGGTATTGAGCATGGTGAAAATGACACCAGATGAGTTAAGAAAATCATATATTGATTTTATGAAAGGAATAGGGGCTAGCCAAGTGCCCTCTTCTAGCTTGTTGCCAGAAAATGATTCCTCAACGTTGTTTACAGGAAGTGGAATGCAACCTATGGTTCCATATTTATTGGGGGAAAAGCATCCGATAGGTAATGAGATTGCTAATATTCAGAAGTGTTTAAGGACAGTGGATATTGATGAAGTAGGAGATACGTCGCATCTGACATTTTTTGAAATGATAGGTCGATGGGAGTTTAAAGCAAATGAAAATAACTATAAGAAAAAGCAAATCGATGCCATTTGGAATTGGCATATTATCGAATTAGGAATTGATCCTGGCAGGCTGTATATCAGTGCTTTTATAGGAAGTGATGATTTGAATATACAGAAAGATACGGAAGCCATTCAAATCTGGTCAGAAAAATTTAAATCAGTTGGTATAGAACCTATCATTGAAGATGATCCCTATCAATATGGAGCATCTAGAGGTGGAAGAATATTCTTATACGATGAAAAAGAAAATTGGTGGAGTCGAGCCGGAAGTCCATTGGATATGCCTGTTGGTGAACCGGGTGGGCCTGATAGTGAAATGTTTTATGATCTTGAACCAGGCGGTGATTCACTGGATCATCCTGCTTCTGAAAGCGAGAGGTTTTTAGAGATTGGGAACAACGTATTTATGTGTTACAAAAAAGAAGGCACAGGATTTGTAAAAATGCAAAATCCCAATATGGATTATGGAGGCGGATTAGAAAGGGTTGCAACAGCCCTTAATGGTGACAAGGATATTTATAATACGGCTTTCTTCCTTAATCCCAAGAAAAAATTGATGGAGTTAAGTGGTAAACAATATACTGACGATTTAAAGTCGTTTAGAATCATACTTGATCATGTGAGAGCGGCTACTTTTCTAATTAATGATGGTGCGGAGCCAGCTAATAGTGATGCAGGGTATATAACAAGAAGGTTATTAAGAAGGGCGATTCGTGCAGGTAAAAAAATAGGTATACAAGGAAGTTTTGTGGGTGAGTTGTCTGAAGTTTATATAGATGAAGCAACAGCTTATGAAGATTTGATCGGTAATAAAAAGAAAGTTATCGAAACAGTAAATAAGGAAGAAAATCTTTTCTATAGAACTTTACAGCAAGGAGAATTTGAAATACAAAAACATCTTAAGAATAAGGGTAAAGTTACAGGTGCAGATGCCTTTTATTTTTACGAAACATATGGGTTTCCCTTGGAGTTGACGGAAGAGTTTCTAACTGAAAATGGATATAGCATGGAGGACAAGGCGTCTTATATAGAGGCGGCAAAGAAACATGCTGAAAAGAGCAGAACTGCTTCTGTGGGTAAATTTAAAGGTGGATTAGCTGAACATTCAACAGAAACAACAGCGCTGCACACGGTATCTCATTTATTACTTGCTGGTTTAAGGGAAGTTTTAGGTGATCATGTTCATCAACAAGGAAGTAATATTACCTCAGAGCGAATACGGTTTGACTTCAACCATGATGAAAAACTTACGCCAGAGCAAATAGCTGCGGTGGAGAAGTATGTGAATGATGCGATTTCGTCAAAAGCAATTACCTATATTTCAGAGATGCCTAAAACTGAAGCAAAAGAAAGTAATGTTGTAGGGAATTTTTGGGATAAATATCCGGATATCGTTAAGGTGTATACAATCAAAGATAATGAAGGGAAAGTTTGGAGTCGAGAAGTATGTGGAGGACCTCATGTAGAGGATACAACAAACATAGGAAAGTTCAGTATTAAAAAAGAACAATCTTCTGCTGCTGGAGTTAGAAGGATTAAAGGAGTAATTAATAAAAACGCTGAACAATAGCTGATGTTTTAGGATTGCCATTTGTAACAACGTTATGAGTTGCCGGGAATCCAGGATGAATGATAAATCCGGCAAATGAAGACGGTTTGACATCGCTTGGCCTTTCCGTTGGCGGTACCGGAGAACAGTTTTTAAAGAAAAAGCAATTCGGATTTAATCCGAATTGCTCAGATTGGGAGATCTTTTTATGCCACTTGTTAAATTAAAACTACTAGTTGGCCTAATAAGATTGTATTTCAGACAATACTGCTTTTAATCTGCCTAGATTATCAATTTTAAATAGTTTTTCTCTAAAAGAAATAAACTCATTAGCCGCCTTAAGAATTTCAGATAAAAATTCTTCTTCAACAACAATGTTTTTCGTCTCTTTGTAAGCTTCGTAAAGGTTTGTACCTTCAAAAATCAACGGATTTCTTTTTACTCTAAATAATATCTTGTTCTCTGGTTTTGTAATGATTCTTTTGACACTCCACTCATGGCTATTCATGGCCATAATGTGCTCTCCAAAACCTGTTTTTTTATATTCCAAAGTCATTTCTAAAACACCGATCCACATCAAGTCAATATCATCCCAATCCATAAAGTTGGTGATTGTAGTATCAGACGTTTTTATATTTACTACACCATCTAACTTATGGCCTTTATGCTTGTTTAATTGTCTGTTAGCCACCTGGATTGATAAACTATCTTTCAATGAAATAAAATAGTCTTCAATATTATCTTGACTAAAGTAAAAAGAATCTATAGTCTTCTTTTCAATGTATGTGGTTATATTTAGCATAAACTACTCCAATAACTAAAGGTATGTTGTAACTTAATCAATAAGGTAAAATGTATTTATTCTATAATTACTTACAACCAACCTGTACATTTGTCCATCTATACTAACATTTATTGTAGCATAACCGTTACCGCTAATAATTGTACTTCTATTCGCATTAACAATTGAAATAATTCTTGCTCGGACATCATTTATAGCAAGGTTATAGTAGAAGGTTGTTTTTCCAGTGGCTCCTGTCCAATATAATGGGTGGTGATTCGTAAGAACATGATTCATACTGCTATTTTGTAATGCTACGATGCTAATATAGCAGATAGGTTGATGGTGAATATTAATTTGGAGGATTAAATAATGAAACAAAAACTGAAAATCGTATCCGCATTTTTATGTGGCGCTATATTCAAATCGATAATTACTAAAAACTTCCAATTACTATTGCACGTAACGATGTAACAATCACTTTAAATTCCCTGAATTAAGTAAATGGGAAAGTCCTTTTAAATGTTACTGTAAAATTTTATAGTGATAAGCGTATTGATTTTGAACTTTCACGAATTAGAGCTGACGATAATGTTAAGGGTAGAAAGTCGTACACTACAAGTGCAACGTATTTCTATACACCAACTAAAGGCCCCTGGGTTATTACTACAGAAACATACTTAGATAAACCCATCCTAACAGTTTATTCTGGGCACTACCACGAAGGCAACCGCTAAGAGATCGGCTGCCTTTGTTCACAAACGGACAGGAGGCAAATCATATGTATACATGAGTGTTGCTCTACTGAAGGGCCTTACTACGCTACAAAGACATTCGAAGGCTAGCACAGAAGGATGTGACCTAAGAATGATGGGTATTAATCTCACTGGGAAATTTCGAGTGTTCCACTTATTTTGATAAATTAGGACCCCGACGGAAATCTGCATTGTCAGCGCCTTCCGGAAAATGAACGGCCAGCGTCAGGAAGAGGATTCCGAATTGAATAAAACCGTCGACCTGCACAACTAAGCAAGGTGGTTGTAATGGGTTACCATGGGAAAAACACGGAATAAGCGGATTCCGTGTTTTTCGCTGTTCATTTAGTTGACTATGTCAAATTAATATTTGACTTAGTCAAATATTAATGTTAATTTTTTGCTATCCGAATAAAAAGAAAGGGGCTCACTCATCATGTCAGATGCAACCATCATTCAGACGATCCGGCGCTTTAACCGTTTTTATACGAATGTGCTCGGACTCCTCGATCAACATCTGTTGCACAGCGATTTTTCTCTCTCCGAGGCTAGGGTGCTTTACGAAATTCAGAATACGGAGCATTGCACAGCCAAAATGCTGATCGACAAGCTGAGCATCGATGCCGGATATTTAAGCCGCATCTTAAAGCGATTCGATAAGCTTGGGCTGACCTACCGCGTTCAATCCGATAAAGACGGCAGATCCTACTATCATTACCTGTCCGATCAGGGCCGTGAAATGCTGCACAAGCTCGATGCGCTATCCGACGAGCAAATCCGCCGGTTAATCGAGGGACTACCGGAGCACAGAAAGGGGCTGATTGCGAAGAGCATGACGGCCATTGAAAGCTCCCTCTCCACCGAAGAGGATCGCGGTCTGGGCGTGGTCATCCGCACCGAGCTGCGGTCGGGGGACGTTGGCGTCCTGATCCATCTGCACGGCTGGGTGTACGCGGAGGAGTGCGGTTATAATCATGGATTTGAGGGCTATGTTTGCAAGACCTTTCATGAGTTCTTCCAACATTATGACCGGGAGAAGGATCGGTTCTGGCTGGCGGAGGCGGACGGCCACATCGTCGGCGCTATCGCCATTGTCGGGCATACGCCGGACAAAGCACAGCTCAGATGGTTCATCCTGCACCCCGATTTCAGGGGAAGGGGACTTGGCAAGACGTTATTGAACGAGGCCGTCAAGTATTGCCGGGAAAAGGGCTACCGGAACGTGTTCCTGGAAACGACCGAGGATCAGGAAAATGCGATTCGGATGTACGAGAACGTCGGTTTCCGCAAGACCGGCGAGCGTCCGAACGAAGCGTGGGGCGTAAGCCACGTCGAGCAGGTTTTCGAGCTTCACTTGCCATAACGTCCCTTCATCGAGACCCCAAATCCGGATTGCTAACAATTTCTATATTACTACCAAAATACACGGTATTGAAAAGTAGGGGGCGAGCTTGAACCGATCTTATGTCGCAGATCCATTCATACGAAATGAACACGAGGTGAACATTGCGGAGAGGGCAGACCGGCTGGCCGCCATATTCGCGGAGAGAGCTCCCAAGCATGATTCGGAAGGATCGTTTCCGTACGAGAACTTTGAAGATCTCAAGGCGTCAGGCTATTTAAAACTAACCGTTCCCAAGCGATTTGGCGGAGAGGAAGCCTCCGTCTATGAAATGGTGCTGGCCCAGGAACGGCTGGCGCGCGGAGACAGCTCCACCGCACTAGCTGTCGGCTGGAGTATCAGCCTCTTGCTTAAGCAGCGTCTGACCCGGGCTTGACCCGAGGCTTTGTTTGAAAACCTGTGCGAGTCGATAGAGTTGATGGCCTTGTTGGGCGGAACCGAAGATGCAAGACCGGCAAGATTACCGTTACTTATCAAAAGAAATCCTACACCTTGAACCCCAAAAATCAAATCATTTAGAATAAGCGCACATACTACCCTACGAGAGAGCTCGTGACTGGTATCTGTCTAAAGCTATTGATCAAAAGCAAAGCGCAGGCTGCAGATGATTGTTTACGGAGTTTCAAATCATCGAATAGCGATCGAACGTATTCAAGTTACTATAAAACAATAGAGAATCGCCAGGTAAACGGAGAAGACTAACGAAAAGCAAATGACCATATAAAGAAAATATCATTTGTAGGACTTTCAACTATTAGCAAGTGGAGGTTGAAGAAGAGATTAAATAGACTAAATCTGAGTCGCGGCAGTTTTGTGTACAATCGACATGACACATTTAATCCCCGGTGTGTAAAATGTGTCATGTAGACAGTACACATTAGGAGGAGTTACGATGGACCTTCGAGCAGCCGCTCATCTCATTAACACTTCACAGCGTAGAGAGTCTGACCCACCGATCGTACATATATTGGATTGTACCGCCTGCAAGAAATCTTACGCGAGACTTCCCCAAGATATTGCGCTTGCTGAACGGAATGGCTCGTTGCAGCTTTGCAACCTGTGTCAAGATATACAAAGAAAGAGTCAGAAGAGTAGTCGTCTTTATGCCAGAAGAAACGGTAATCTGAAGTGGTCAGATTCGCTTGGCATTGCATATCCTACAAAAGGAAGCATCAAGAATGGAGAAGGTCCTTATACCGAGATCATGCACCGATTTGAGATTTGGCTTCGAGACGTGCACAATTACTTACCTGGGCAAGAAATTGAATGGGAGACCCGGAAGCAGTTACAAAAACAATTCTTCCTAGAGTTTATTGATGAGCCCAACCTCTTCTCTACCCAGCCAATTCGGAAGCTTACACATAACGGTGAAACAGTCTATGTATGTACCGGCTGCCAGGCTCAGATGAGCCCGACCTATTTTATTAAATGTTGCCCATCGAAAAAGCCCAAGAGCAATTAGCATCTAGAGTAAGGTACTGAACATACCAGTGGCTTATGCGCTATCCTACCTGTATCCTTAGTGAGGCAGCGTCAGTCTAATACTTAATTTTACTAGGTTATCAAGACCTAAATTTAAGAAAGATAGATATATTAAAGGGTTTCACATATTAGTCATGACTAATATGTGAAACCCTTTATGTTCAACTATCATTTCCCGTTAGATCAACAAGTAATAGGGTTATCATGTATTATAATAATGGAAATTTAATGAAGGGTAGTGTTTTTTAAATTGAAAACTTTTTATTGTGATCTGGAAATCACTTTAAATGTCATTGGCGGGAAGTGGAAGCCTCTTATTCTGTATTATTTAATAAAAGGTCCTAAACGGACCGGTGAATTGAGAAGGCTCATACCCACAATATCTCAGAAAATGTTAGTCCAGTCGTTGCGGGAGTTGGAGAGTGCTAATTTGATTATAAGAAAAATGTACAATCAGGTACCACCAAAAGTGGAATATTCAATATCAGAAATGGGTATGTCACTTGAACCCACTTTGCGAGCTCTTTGTGATTGGGGCCAAAATTATGCAGAGAAGAACTTGAGTAAGGATGAATATCGGAGATTAAATGTAGAATAGAGTAATTTCATTGATCCATTTATTCTGCACTTCATCACAATTATCACTTTTTAGTTACTATATAACATAAAAGTACGTACTATTTTAAAAGTTATGGATGGATCATAATAAGACTTATGGCCATGAAGAAAATCAAAGAATTAATAAAAGGAGTCGTATGTAGATCGATAAGTTTTTGGAGGTGCGTTATGAAATTTGGCTTTATTGGTGCTGGAACAGTTGCTCAAACGCTGGCGAAACATCTATTGCTTCACGGTCATGAAGTTATTCTCAGTAATAGTCGTGGTCCCGAAACGCTCTCAGATCTGGTAAGCTCGCTTGGTGCTGGCGCAAAATCCGGAACACCGTCAGAAGCAGCTGAGCAGGACTTTGTAATATTATGCGTGACGTGGGCGCAAATGCCTGCTGCTTTGTCAATGGTTCCTGACTGGACAGGCCGTGTTCTTATTGATGCTACCAACCGTTTTGAAAATACGGAACCTCTACTTGGCGAATGGTCAGGAAAGAATTCAAGTGAAATCGTAGCCCAATATGCTCCGGGTGCTCATGTAATTAAAGCTTTTAACAGTGTTCCGATGGAATGGATTAAGGATTACACGGAAGAGAAGCCGAAGACTGTCCTGTTCATGTCCGGTGACGACATCCAGGTAAAACAAGTCTTGAAAGAAATTTGGGAGAAGATTGGCTTTGCCTGTATTGATCTTGGATCCTTGAGCCAGGGCGGTCTGCTGCAGCAAATAGGAGGACCTCTCGCCGGATTGAATTTAAATCTGCTGGATCAATACACTGTACGATAACGTTATCCTATACTGCAACTGGTTTATCAATAAAAGTTCAAAGGGGTTACTAATATGGGTAAAATACTTATTACTGGAGCAACGGGTAATCTTGGCAGCAGGACGCTAAACCTTCTTCTTAAAAAGGTTCCGGCAAATCAGGCCGCTGTATTGGTACGTGATCCGCAATCTGAAAAAATCGAAAGGTTTGTTAAAGAAGGTGTGGAGGCCCATCAGGGCGACTATTTCGATTATAACTCCCTTCTGCGAGCTTTTAATGGTGTTGACAAAGTCATGCTTATCTCCGCGCAAGCATTTACCGACCGTAATACGCAACATTTCAATGTCATCGCAGCTGCAAAGGAGGCTGGTGTTAAACAAGTGATCTACACGTCGATCATTCGAAAAGAAAATTCAAATCTTATTTTGCCCGAAGTAACGATGTCAGACTTATTTGCTGAACAAACGCTTAGAGCATCCGGATTAGACTATACCATTCTGCGGAATCCACCGTACCTTGAAACCTTGCATATGTATTTCGGAGATGCGCTTAAAGCCGGCGTGCGAGTACCAGAGGGTTCCGGCAAAGTTGCCGCTGCATCTCTGGATGACTTGGCGGCAGCTAACGTAGCCGTTCTCACTCAACACGGGTACGAAAATAAGACATACACTCTAAGTGGCAGCGAGGGGAGCTCTTTTGCAGACATCGCTGAAGCCCTCTCGGAGATTAGTGAGATGAATATCCCTTATGAGTCAGTTAGCGAAAAAGAATATATAGACTCTATGGTAGCAAATGGCTTGCCTGTTTTCATGACTGATTTTTTATTAGGCTGGGTGCGAGGAGTCAACACTGGAGAATTTTCGGAGACATCCGGGGATCTTGAAAGTCTAATTGGCCGAAAACCAATGACATATAAGGAATTCTTTAAACATCAGTTTTCTAAAGTTGAAGATTGAAAGCAGGGTATGTTTTAGACTAAATTTGAAAAAGAAACAGCGACAGCCAAGGACGAGAAAATTGACTGTCGCTATTTTATTGAGCTAACGTTTCCCGCAATAAACGTCCGGATTGACCGGCCGTTTATGTGACACAACCCATAAAGAAGTGTCGGAGGACAGAAACATTGTCCCATGGAAAGTCGCTATTTTAGCGGCTTTTTTGTTATATCGGTACAAGTTCTTGTCCCGAGCCAAGGACAAGAACTTGTACCGATTGCCGTAAAGGACAAGAACATGAGCCGATTACCGATTAGACAAGTATCTAACTATGTTTCCATGCAATTTCACTAAGCTAACGGGCAGTTTAGCTTAATAATGTTGAAGTTCCAGGATTGTTTTAACAGGGATATAAAGTTCATTAAAGAATAAATACTTAGTGACATTTCGAGCAGATGAGAAGATAAAGAATTGAGTATATATCGAAGGAAGTCATACAAAATAGATTCAAAAAGAATAGATGAATTTAATCATTTATTTAATGAATTTCTTTTACCTACACAACTCAAATATGGGGCAAGTTTAGTTGGTCGGTGGATGACGGAAGAAATCGAAGGTGCTATTGAAGTCTTTGCGATTTGGGAATATAAGAGCCTTGAGGAATATCAAAATATAGAAAACCAGGTTAAAGGTGATGAAGAGCATGTTAAACGCGTACGGAATCAACACGAGGAACTAAGAATACGTGGAGAAAATCTCTTAAAAGAAGCACCTAAAGAAGACTTTTTATTGAGTACAGTACCTAGGAATAAAACGATACTATCCAATTTTTCATAAAAAACAATTCAACTAACGGGATACAGATAGCTCAATAAAAACAAGAATGCAGCCAATCAACGTAATCGGCTGCTTTTGTTCAACTAACAGGCAGGGTAGTGCAAGAAGGTTGTGGAATACATAAAAATGTTATTATTATACTACTGCATCAATAAATTGGTATTGGATATCTAATTAAAATTATTAACCTAGGGGTAGGTAAACAATGAGCAAAGATTATGAAACTCCTGAAAGAACAAGAGAAAGACTAAGACAAGAAGAATTGGAAAATAATCCATTTGGTCATATGAATCCCGGAAATAGTAGGGCTCGGTATAGTATAGTCGATTTAGGTTGGAAAGGCACTTTAGTATTAACTATTGTTATTATTGTCGGTCTTATAGTTGTTCAATATTTTTATTAATGGTTTTAATATTTGAGAAAGCCAAAATTGTCGAGATACAAGATATCGGTACAAGTTCTTGTCCTGAGTCGAGGACAAGAACTTGTACCGATTGCCGTAATGGACAAGAACATGAGCCGATTACCGATTAGATAATATCTAACTAGGTTTCCATGCAATTCATTAAGCTAACGGGCAGGTTAGTGCAGTCATAGTGGCTAGAATAAGATGACCATTAAAATTAAAAGTAAACATTCCGAAATAAATGGATTTTCTTTGTGATAAAGTTCCACTACCTTTAATGCTGTATGCACAATGAGAGCTTATTTCTGTAAGCTTATCAAAGATAGCAAGTGAGCATTTTAGCTATCTCAAAATACAGAATAAAGGAGCATTATTTGTGATTTCGAACGAAATGTATTCTGCCACAAATGACACCGATGTCAAAAAAGAAAGTCTTCCATGGGCAGGTCTACTGGCGTTAGCTATGGCAGGATTTATCTGCATACTTACGGAAAGTCTGCCTGCTGGGCTACTACCCCAGATTGCGAGTGATCTTGGCGTAACGCAGGCGCTGGCCGGACAACTGGTTACGTTATATGCAGTGGGCTCCCTGCTGGCTGCCATTCCGCTGACCACGGCGACACGAGAGTGGAGACGCAAACCGCTTTTGCTGCTATGTATCATAGGTTTTCTGGTATTTAACACGGTGACTGCCTTATCTTCGGTGTATGCTATAACGCTAATCGCACGTTTCTGTGCAGGAGTAGCAGCGGGGGTGTTGTGGGGAATGACTGCAGGTTATGCACGCCGCATGGTGCCTGAGTCGTTAAAAGGAAAAGCCATGGCCGTCGCTATGGTAGGCACACCTTTGGCATTGGCGCTCGGGGTTCCGATAGGAACATTTTTCGGAACGTATGCAGGCTGGCGCCTGATCTTTGGAACAGTATCCATATTGACGCTAGCCCTCATTGCATGGGTGCTCTGGAATATGCCGGATTATGAAGGAGAGCCCGCTCAGCATCAACTCCCATTGCATAAAATCTTTTTCATACCTGGAATTCGGCCCATTTTGTTTGTGGTTCTCGCCTGGGTGCTAGCTCACAATATTTTGTATACCTACATTTCCCCTTTTCTGGCCGACACGGCACTGGCCCATAGAGTCGATCTGATTCTGCTATTATTCGGTGTGACTTCAGTAATCGGCACTTGGATCATTGGGTTGCTGATTGATCGTTATATGAGAATACTGGTTTTATCAAGCATTGCGATATTTGCCCTTGCCTCAGCGGCAATGGAAATCTGGATAAATCAGCCGGTCGTCATCATCTTCGGTGTCATCGCATGGGGAATGACCTTTGGCGGAGCAGCCACATTACTACAGACAGCCATTGCACATGCAGGTGGCCAAAGTGCGGATATCGCTCAATCCATGCTAGTAACGGCGTGGAATCTCGGAATCGGTGCAGGAGGAATTGTTGGGGCTATCCTGCTTGATTGGATCGGGGCCAGATTCCTACCAGGTTCATTGGTTCTCTTGTTGCTAATTACCCTTATTATAGCTTGGACCGCCCAAAATCACGGATTTCCTAGATCTCGCTAAAAGCGGATTTTTATATCGGAAAAGATCAGTTGTTAGGAATCCCTTCTAAAACGGCTTCATTCTTTATACGAAAGACCGCCCATCCATGTAACCGATAGATGGGCGGTCTTTAAATAAATGCGTAATACTCAGATGAGGAGGTTGGTTCCTTCAATCAGGTTTTTATGCGCAATAGGCGAAGACATCGCGATAAGTGTAGTGTAGGTTCCGAATTTGTCACACTGATCTCCAAACGCTTCTAGGTCCGCGATGGAGTCTGTCATGACTTTTAATAAATAGTTATGTTCCCCGCTTACGCGATAACATTCCACAACTTCGGGGGAAGAACGGCAGAAATCAAGGAAAGCATTGCATTCTCTGGTCCGAAAAAGTAGATAGGATGTACTTTGTTTTCCTATTTTTTTGGGATTTATAACGGTACGATACTCTTCAATCACCCCGCTTTCTTCCAGTCGCTTCACTCGTTCCGTGACGGCTGGCTGTGATAGTCCCACCAACTTTCCCAATTCGGTCATGGACAATCTGGCTTGGTTTTCCATATGAAACAGGATGTTTTTATCGATCTGATCCACATTATCGCTTCCTTTTAATGTATAGGTTATTTGAATAAAGTTCCTTCAGATTAACGGTGATTGAAGATCGATTTTTTGAAAATCTTATGTAATGTAGAAGAAATTATTTATATAATAAACGCACTTACTTTAAATAATCAAGTGGGACCTTTAAGAGAGGGGATGGGGAGTCCACATATTGAAGCTGCAAATATTAGCTGAGCACACCGCAGTCATTGATTCTATTTGTAGTTTGGAAAGCACCGCGGAAAGATTAAATCTGGAATAATTTGAAATAAACGAACAACAGTATCGTTAAGCTAACGGGAAACGATAAGTCAATAAAAACAAGAAGGCAGCAGATCAATGTGATCGGCAGCTTTTGTTCAACTAACGGGCAGGATAGTCGAACAAAGTGTCTAAAACTCTTTTTCACACTAAAGCTTAGAACTGCGGTATAATTCGGTAAAGTATTACATGAGTGGGTGAGTAACTTGACGTTAATAAATAATAATGTCCAAAAATTGGTACAAGAGACTGTGAAGAAATTTATAGATCCTAAAGCAGAAGTTTTAAGCATTGAAAGCAAGGCGATTAATATGGGATTACAAGCAGTTGAGTTAATGCGACATAGTGTACTAATAAAAATACTTAACGAAACCTCAAAGTTGTCTCTTGTTTCAAAACATGCTACCAGGATAGAACGGCTGGTACTAACAAGGCTTTACTCACAAAAAGCAAGTGTGCCTTTTTCTCTGTCATATGGCTCTGAAGTAGATGAAAGGTCTCTTATTTGTTTACAGGATGTTGATTATCAAACGGATTATAAAACTATAAATATTAGGTTGCTTCAGAAAAGTGAACCGAGTGTACTATCACATATTCACATCTCTAACTTTGGTCAAAAAAAAGAACTTTCATGGTTACCTGAGGTAGACAGCTCCCATATTGAAAAGATGTTATACGAGCGGTGGAAACCCCAATGGCATGCAGCTAAGGGGAACGAACAGTTTAGAGCAACCTTCGGAGAATACATACCTTTAGTAGAAGATGTGGCAAATACGATTTCCGAGGATATACAATACGTAATAAAAGATGAGAGCAGTCAAACATTAATTCATAACGACCTTAATCCAGGAAACGTGTTAGTCCATAACAATACGGATGTAATTTTTATTGATTGGGAAGAAGCTAGGTATGGCTCTTTATTTCTAGACATTCCTCTTCGCTGCGGTACCTCGGAACAAATTGAGGAATATAGGGGGTTACTGGCTGCTAATACTATGGAGTTTTCAGATAATCATTTCAATCAAATGTATGCAATCGCCTCTCGCTACCTAGGACTTAGATATATGAGTTGGAATTTAGGAGCTTGGACTAATAATTCACACGCCAAAGATGACTTAAGGAAATACTTGGACATGGTGGTGGGAACTTCGCTAAACTAACGGGAAACGATAGCTCACTAATGATAAAACTGCAGCCGACCAGTTGATCGATTGCAGTTTCCTTACGCTTACGGGCAGGATAGTTTCGGTATGTGGTATTATTTGATTGATGGAGTAAACTAAAGGGTGAGACATGAGTCAGCGTTGGCCAACAAAGGAAAGGATAACGATTAAAGGCTTAAAAGGGAGTGAACTATATTGAATGTACAGCATTCCTATTTACGACAAATTCAGCTCAAGAGGCACCAAGTACCCGCTTATAATCGTTACCCCTTTGATTTGGCGGTCATTCGAAGCCTAAATACTCTTGATTTCCACCCCAAGGTAACCTATATCGTAGGTGAAAATGGGATGGGCAAATCAACACTGATGGAGTCCATTGCTGTCGCATGGGGATTTAACCCGGAGGGTGGGACGATCAACTTTTCCTTCTCAACCCAGGCTACTCACTCCAGCTTATATGAATATATACAATTGATCAGAGGTCCGCGACGCCCGAGGGATGGCTTCTTCTTCCGGGCAGAAAGTTATTATAATTTAGCCACGACGATCGATGAGTTGGACAGCCAACCTTCATTCGGTCGCCCTATTAAAGATTCGTACGGTGGCAAGTCCTTGCATGAGCAATCGCACGGAGAGTCGTTCTTTTCCACTTTCATTCATCGATTCGGGGAGAATGGATTATATATACTTGATGAGCCTGAGGCTGCATTGTCTCCCCTTCGCCAAATGGCGATGCTGACACGAATCCATGAACTTGTTTTGCAAAACTCTCAATTTATTATTGCGACTCATTCCCCAATCCTTATGGCATATCCAGATTCGATTATTTACAATCTAAAGCCGAATGGTATCGAGGTCCAAGTATTGGAAGAGACCGACCATTTTATGATTATGAAAGAGTTTGTGAATAACAAGGATAGGATGCTCAGAGAGTTATTCGCAGAAGCTCAAGATTAAATCCACTGCTATCCTATGGAACCCAAAATTTCAAGAGAGGTCGTTTTAAACGAAGAGATCTATTGTCATGATTAAGCTAACGGATAACTATAGCTTAATGATGACCCGAAGGCAGCCGACGACTAAGATCGGCTGCCTTCGCTGCGCTAACGGGGGCAGGGTAATACAATAGGATATTAGTCTTTTATGGTAAGATTATAGAACAAGAAAATATAGTTAAAGTCGTCGTTTTTAGAATGAACAGTATGAAATTATAGGAGAGTCCTAAAATGAAAAAGAAAATGAACTATTTAATTTTAATTTTAACGATCATCTTTATGGTTGGTTGTACCAACATAGAAGATACATCCAATACAGATGTAGAAACAGATTCACAAGAAATAACCACAGATACAACAACTAAGAATAGTGAAAAAAAAGCAGCTGTCAAAGCGGTTGTTGATGAACCAGTAGGAGAGGAAACATCAACACAACCAAATAACGAATTGTTTTTAGGATACAAGCTTATCGAAGTCGATGGTGGTGATTTGTCTGGGCATCGTGAACCTAACGTTGTTGTTGACATTGGATACGGAGACCGTGAATATTGGGCATTTACTAATGAAGATGGGCAATTAGTACGTGTCATTGCTGATGAAATTATTCTACAAGACGACCGTAACGAACTTGTACTATCGTCTGGCAGATACTACCCTGATGAGGCAAAGGTTCCTGGTGTCGAAAGTGACGTTTTAGATGAAGGACATATCATTGCTGATTCTCTCGGAGGGGTATCGAATGCATATAATATTACCCCACAAGATAGCACACTCAACCGACATGGTGATCAGGCTTATATGAAAGATACGAGCTCCTTCAAAAAGAAGAGCAAGAATTAATAAATAGAATACAAGAACAAGATGTTAAGACTGATGAAATCAGAAACCTATACAGCCTCGACGAAAACTATTTAGGAATGTATATAGACCAAGCTTCAGGAGGTACAATTAATATAGGATTCAAGGAAAATACAACTTCTATGTTGGAGGCTAGTTCCATTAATAGCTTTCTGCCAATTAAAACTTTTGAAGCTGAGTATTCTGAAAAAGAAATGGAGGATGCAGCCAATCTCCTACGCAGCAATCTTTCAATAGTAACTGAATTAATCCCAAGCCTTCTTTATATTAATGTTGACTTTATTAATCAAGAAATTCAAATAGGTACTATAGAGAAAGTTAATGATGCCGATGGTTTAATAGTCCAAAAAATCAGTGAGATTACTAGACAAAATAAAAACCTATTTAAAATAGTTACAGACCCAACTTCAAAGACAGAGGATAATTTACGTAGGGATCGCATTAGACCCTTACAGGGGGGATTAACTATTGATTCGGCACCATCTACAGCTGGAAATTGTTCAACAGGTTATTCTGCCTTAGATTCTTCAGGTAACCCGTATATTATGACTGCAGCACATTGTTGGTATAAACAACCGGGTACAGGAATATATCAGTCCGATGCGTATATTGGTACCTTTAGTAGTATAGCCCATTATGGGAATAACGTAGATGCTGCGGCGATACGTGTTAGTTCAACCAATCTTCTAAGTAATCAAGTCTACAACGAAACCACAAGGTTAACAGCTCTGCAAGTTCCAGGTAATGATGTTATAGGTGAGGTCGTGTGTATCTCAGGACGAAATAGAGGAGAAACCAACCCATGTGGTACTCTGCAGGGTAAAAGCGCTAGTGCATTTTGGGAAATAATGGATAATGGAGTCTTAACAAAAGTATGGTTTTGTCGGGGGACAAGAACATAGTCGCATTGTAAGTCGCTAAAATAGCGGCTTTTTTGTTTTATCGGTACAAGTTCTTGTCCCGAGTCGAGGACAAGAACTTGTACCGATTGCCGTAAAGGACAAGAACATGAGCCGATTACCGATTAGATAAGTATCTAACTGTTCTCATGCATTATCATTAAGCTAACGGGCAGGATGGTGGGATACAACGGCGAATACATATGTCAATTCAGTAAGGAGGTTCAATGTCTTTTCCATTTGATTGCATCAGTGATTTTATGTTTTTCGAAACGGAGATCGGACACGCAGATGTTATTTTAATCCCAGGCGCGAGTCAACCTCAGTTGATGGAAAGAGCCGCAACGTTATACCATCAAGGGCTCTCTTCCTTGATATTACCTTCTGGAGGTTCCACCCCATATGTAGAAACAACCGAATGGGAATATCTACAAAATGTGGGTGTTTCGTTAGGGGTTAATCCTAAAGCAATACTTAAAGAAGATAAAGCAACGAATACCTTTGAGAATGCTCGCTTCTCTTTGGAAGTATTACAGCAACAAGGGATTCACCCTAAAAAAATTTTATTGGTCTGTAAAAATTATCATGCACGAAGAGCACTACTAACTTATCAATTTCATTTTCCTAGAGAGACTATTTTTTATGTTAGTCCAATAATTGATAAATCAGGGACAACTAAAGAGAACTGGTTTCTAGAAGACGATAAAATAAAGCTCGTTATGGATGAGTTAGAGAAGGTTGGGAAGTATTTTAGGCGACAAATACCGAAGTGGGTTGAATAGCTATTTATTCAACTAACGGGAAACCATAAAATAACTTTTCAACCACTGGAAACGTTTTAATCAAGGGAGGTGGCTTGGAAACAACGCTTTGTAACGGAAGAATAAATGATATTTAAAGATGGAGGAATAGTTATGGAGACGAAGGAAGAAAATTTTCCAAGTGATAGCACCATGGAATCAATCAAAAGTTTAACAGAGAAAGATGCCAAGACTTTCTTGAACCTTATATATGCACTTTTAAAAGACAACAAAAATCCGAGCGAACATTTGATTTCAAATGTATTATCCATTTTTGAAAAACAATTACCGAGAGTGGCTAAAGCAAGACAGAATGAAAACTAATCATCATGCTGCTACAAAACGCTGTGAAGATAAAATAATTGAATTTGAACAACGGATAATGTGTGGGGAAAGTGGTGGGGGTGATCGGTAGCCCGTTAAGCTAACGGGAAACGATAGCTCAATGAAGACATATAGAGGCAGCCAGCTTTTTGGTCGTCTGCTTCTTCTCAACTAACGGGCAGGATATTTTCAAAAGTTTAGAGAATACCCTTCATATGGAATTATTTACGAAGTAGTGAATAAGACGTTATACGACAGTCTCTATAATACATAGAAAAACATAGAAAGGAATCATTGAATGATCATTAGGACCGTTTCATTGTGTCTAATTCGAAGAGGCGATCAAATATTAGTTGAAGAATCATATGATAAAGCAGTAAACAAGACTTTTTATCGACCGGTTGGTGGTACGGTTGAGTATGGAGAGAATAGTAAAGAGACGATAATTCGAGAAGTAAAAGAAGAATTAGATTCCCAAATACAAGAACCCAAGCTAAAGTTTGTCATTGAAAACCTATTTTCATACTTGGATCAGATAGGTCATGAAGTAGATTTCATTTATGAAGCTGATCTTGTTGATCATGACTTATACAAAAGAGAAGTTATCGAAGGCATAGAAGGAATAACTCCATATAAAGCAGTTTGGAAATCAATTAATGGATTCGAAAATAATGAACAGGAAAAACTAGTACCGGATGGATTATTGGACCTATTGCTTGCGAATTATTCAGAGAGAATTAGCAAAGTCGAGCACATTAGAACTACATAAAATCAAAAAGAACAACTATGTAAGCAGAAGCGGAATTCGCCCTTAGCTTTGTCTTCGAGTTCGACCCTTAGTTGGTTGAAGTATTCTTGGACAAGATCGAGGAGCACTAGTTGAATTGCTTTGGCGTGCCGAAGCAATTTTAAATCCTGACACGTAACGATGATACGCAAAATAAATACCTCCTCAAGATACAGAAATAGCCCCGTAGATCAGGTGCTCATGGAATTAATATATGGTTGAAATCCTGTCGCTTTCGGTTGCATTTTACCCTCACACAGTATAGAATGAATTGATGAAAAATTACTGGAAGGGGTGGGAATATGAGGAGGAAACGGAAGGCTTATGATAAGTCGATTGTTACAATTTCATATTCACGTTCCATTAAGACACTAAAGCATTCGTTGCTTTAGTGTTTTTTATTTGCGCGGAGGTGTTAATTTGACAAGGTACAAAAGAGTTCTTATTAAACTAAGTGGTGGAGCAGTGGCCGGAAACACGGAATTTGGTTTTGAGTCCGAAACGTTAGACCATATTGCTAATGAAATTATGTCAGTTGTAAATCTAGGTGTTGAGGTATCATTAGTTATAGGTGGAGGGAATATTTTTCGCGGCAATATGGCGGAAAGCTGGGGAATAGAAAGAGAAGAAGCTGACAACATCGGGACGCTTGCTACTGTTATTAATAGCTTGATGCTTCGAGGAGTTCTTAAAGCCAAAACAGACAAAGAAGTTCGTGTAATGACAGCAATACCTATTACATCAGTTGCAGAACCATACATCAGACTAAGAGCAGTTCACCATCTGGAAAAGGGCTACATAGTAATTTTTGCAGGAGGAAACGGGCAACCCTACGTTACTACGGATTACCCTTCCGTTCAAAGGGCAATCGAAGTTAATTGTGAAGCATTGTTAGTAGCAAAACAAGGGGTGGACGGTGTTCTCAATGCAGACCCTAAGTTCGACAAAGAAGCAAGGAAGTTCAGGTCACTTCACTACAACGATGTTTTAAAATACAACTTGAAGGTAATGGATCAATCAGCTTTCATCTTAGCTAGAGACTACAATCTGCCAATGCATGTGTTTAATTTTGACAAGCCGGGCTCAATGAAAGAAATTTGCGAGGGGAAAGTTAATGGCACAATAATTAGTGGTGAGTCAATTTTGGAATTGGAATGAGTTGAAGAATATGAGGGAGCATAACAGCGCTCCCTCTTTTTCGTAATACTTGCGTTACAGATAGAGCGGAGAACCGTATCACAAGTAGTGGTAAAGCGGAGAATTGAGCTCTTGGTGAGTTTAACTGGGAAGAATAGCTAAATAGTGAGCGAAATTTACGGGCCAGAGAACTGTATTGCAAATTTCTGGACAAATTCAGATGATCAGCAAATTGTTGCACATGTTCGCTACATAGAATTGTGTATAAAATATCGAGTTTTTGTTTATACAGTAAAACAAAAAAGAAAGGACTGTACTTAATGAAAAGAAATGAAACCATTGCTCAAAAACGAACTGTAAGAGGATCCCTAAAATCCGGAAGAAAATAACAATAACTTTTAATAAAATCAGCATTCAGAATGAGTGCATTTGTCGAGGGACAAGAACATGGTCACATTGAAAGTCGCTACTTTAGCGGCTTTTTTGTTTTATCGGCACAAGTTCTTGTCCCGAGTCGAGGACAAGAACTTGTACCGATTGCCGTAAAGGACAAGAATATGAGCCGATTACCGATTAGATACATATCTAATTAAAATTCTGCAGCTATTTCATTAAGCTAACGGGCAGATTTGCATAATACGGGTTTAAGGTTTTGATGATAATAATTGATTTAAAAAATTCTTTATTCCCGGAATAAGGAGACCTTCTGATAATATGGATTTGAAGGTATTTGCACCTAATTCTCGATGTGGATAGGATTTGATTAGATAGGTGATTGGTCTATGGTTTAATCCCCTCAGAGTATAGATACATAATTAAAAACGCTGTTGATGTTTAGCTGACAGACAGCAATGTGGTTGTAACTCCGCTTAGTAAATTAATATATGGTTTTAGAAAACTGGAACCACATTTTATTCTTGAGAGGGTGGGTATAATGAGAAGTATAGATTATAGCAATTATTACTGGCAAGATGATGAAGTTAGATTGCGTGCCATACAGGCCGAAGATTGGGAAAGTTGTTACATAAGCGACTTTGATACTCCGGCACGTCGTCTTTTAGAATGTGCTATTGAATTACCACCAACAATTTCTGGGGCAAAAAAATTTGTAGAGGAAAATGCTAATTTCTCTTCTACAAACGGACGGATCATGTTTACCATTGATAAGCTGAATGGGGAAAGTATAGGCGGTATCAATTTAAACAGTATCGACGAGAGAAACGGGACATTTAGTATTGGAATAGTGATAGATAAAGAGTATCGTGGTCAGGGTTACGGTACAAGGGCTATGGAAATTCTCTTAAAATATGCCTTTTTGGAACGAAGACTTAATAAATTTAATGACTATGTTCTTGAAGGAAATGAAGGTTCTTCGAAAATGATGCAAAAACTTGGCTGCATTCAAGAAGGTATACGGCGACAGGTGGTATATATAAATGGTCAATATTTAGATTTTATTTTGTTTGGTTTAACCAAAGATGAGTTTATACAGAAGCAAAATGAGAAACTCAAAATAGGTTGAAGGAGAAGGAGCTTCCTAAGGCAGCTCCTTTTTCATCCGCAAGAAAGAAGGGATCATGGGCATTTTTTACAGAATTAACTTATATATATAAACATCGGTGTCGGGTGACAATCCTGCCTTTGTTACGCTAACGGGAAACTATAGCTGAATAGACACAACGGCAGTTCGGCCAAGAGGTCCCTGCCATTTTCATTAAGCTAACGGGCAGGATAGTTCCAATTTATGGTATTATGTATTAAAAATATTATTACTTTGAATGGGAATGGAGACTTATGGGATGAGAATGTATACAGACCCTAAAGGTGAAGCTTACGAGCAGGTAATAGATTTGGCAATACGGAACTCGGAATGTTTTGTACTTGGGGAGAAAATTCCGGGTGATGTGGTAAGGAGCCATTACACAAGCGTATTGGAAGCGTTGGAACCTTATCTGGTGAAAACAATCATAATCCAAGGTGATAATAGGGATGAGTTTACACAAATAAGAAATACCTATCGCAGTAATGCCTTTTATACTGCAGGAACCTACTATTTTTATAGATGCTGCGAAGAAACCGGGTACTTGCTGAAGCAAATGGCAAACCGCCTGTCGGATTGGATTTACCCTAGCTTGCCGGAAGACTTGTGTTTCTTGAAAGAAGGTGGCGGAAACTACCTTTACTCGGTTGTCCATGAACATATGTATGGTATGGAATTAACTGAGGAAGAAGCAATCGAACTGATGGATCGAATTACAGGGCTTTTTTTGGAATTAAAGTCTCACCGGGACCTGAATCGTCTGCTAGATGATGCCATTAAGCATAAAACCGACCGGCTGTATATAAGCGGACATGGGCTGACAGAGCTGCCTGAGCGAATCCGGGAGCTTACAGAGATGCGTGATCTAGAAATTTTTGAACAGGATCTTTATCGTCTACCCGAAGGGCTGTTCGAAATAAGCAAGCTTGAACGCTTGAAAGTCATGACGGCTGATTTGGAGAGTATTCCCGCATCAATAGCCAGACTGAAGAACCTGAGAGAGCTTTGCATCCAATGTGCGAGCTCGGATCGGCCGGCTCCCGGGTATCGGGTTAAGCCGAAGGAAGAGATCAGCCTAAACAGCATCCCACCGGAGATTGGAAAGTTGGAACAACTGGAGCAGCTTACGATTCAATACACCTCGATCCATGAGCTACCCCTCGAGCTAGAGAAGCTGAAGCACCTGCGAATCTTGGACTTAGGAATGAGCATGATCAATCGCAAGCCAGATTTCCTCTATGGTATGAAGCAATTGAAATATTTAAATGTGTCACGGGATTCGTTATGGGAAACGATTGAATCAGAACAGTAGCGTAATGCATTACGCTAACGGAGAACGATAGGTCAATAATGACAAAAAAGCTGCCGGCCAGAGTTATCGGCTGTTTAGCTATAGAAAACTCACTTCCTCTTATCCATTTAATAAAAAATAATAAGCAGGGCATAATACACCAAATTAAATTGTTACATTCACTTGCTGAGATTCCTTTAAACAAAGTGAAGTGATTTTGGATACTCTCCAGAAGACGGCAGCTCATTAAAGACTAGAAGACAGCCTGTTATTGATGAATAAGCACGAAAGCAGCCGACAGAAACAATGGCTGCTCTTTTTATTTAATCTAACCAACAGGATTGCACGCACAAGTAAATATTAACCGATAATTGAAAAGCGTCATTGCTCAATTTAAAGGCAGAAATATGTAAATTGTCAGTAGTTAATTAGATACGACGCATATATTAGAATAATGATTTGAATTAAGGAGGGTGTTATATGCAACCTCAAATACCTAAAGATCCTGTAGTCCCTGAATTAACTGAAGTACAGATAACAGAATTAACTGATATCGTTTTCTTATCTAAGGAAATATTACCTTGCGATGCTATTTTTGTTTTTGGAGGTACTCATCCAGGGCATTGGGAAGCCGCGATTGACGCTTATAAAAGAGGCTTGGGAAGAACTATTATTGTCACAGGAGGAGTCAGCCCTACAGGAATCAAGCATGAGAATTGGGTAGATAAAACTGTACCCGAAGCGCATGTCATTGTTAATAAACTAACTGAGGCAGGTATTCCTTTAAATGTAATCGTTTACGAAGATCGCTCAAGGAATACGTTAGAGAATGTTTTATTCGCTAAAGAAGTATTTAACTTCGACGCTATCGAGTCACTTCTAATTGTATGCAAATCTCATGGTGCAGGCAGACAATATCGTACATTAGCGAAGCATTTGCCCCCAAAAATTAATTATTTTTCATATGGCTTTGATTCAAGTTATAATGGCCAAACGATAAACAGAGAAAACTGGATGCACAGTTCAATAGGTCGCTCGAGAGTGTTTGGAGAGTATTTGAGAATCTGTTTTTACGGTGACCGTGGAGACATACTTCGCTTAAATAAGAAAGTGGAGGGACTCACTTAAAATATGGATGATTGATTTATTTTATTCATGCGACAGCGGTAGTAGATTAGTCCGATGTTTGCCAGATCAACATGATTTCAACTTATAATGTCGAGGGACATGTCGGGCGACAAGATCATGGTCCCATAGAAAGTCGCTAATTTAGCGGCTTTTTTGTTTTATCGGGTACAAGTTCTTGTCCCGATTGCCGTAAAGGACAAGAATAAGTGCCGATTACCGATGAGATAAGTATCTAACTGGGTTTCCATGCCGTTTCATTAAGCAAACGGGAAGGATTAGGTGGAAACAAGTGGAATATTTATATAGCATTCACGAATGGAGTGACAAGATGATCGGGAGGATCATCCGAGTTTTGGAACAGAACCCACGACTCGCTATCAGCGTTTTTTACCCCTCGTCCGAGGGGCACCCACTTAGAGGGCTAGACCTATACGCACCTTGTCAAACGGAAGTAGCCGCTATTTTTTTAAGGAAGATGGGGGGTTTGAAAATCTGAACGTCATCGATAATTTGACGACACGTGATAAGACAGATGCAAACAAAGGGACATGGCCAGTGATTCTCTTTTCACCGGGATTCGGTGTAGAACGCGATATGTATCTTGGGATTATTTCGCATCTTGTGCCGAGGGGATATATTATTGTCACTATTAGTGCCTCGCACGAATCCGTGTTTACTGGGCGGTGTGGCAGTCCTAGAAGCCGCCAAGTTGGTGAATCGCATCAAGGCTGCTATCCTTCTCGATCCTAGCTTTCATCTCTTCTGTCTGGATGAAATACGTCCATTGTTCCGGTTTTGTTGTTGCGGCAAGAGGCTTCGACTTATGGATCGATGGCAGCAGTCATGTATGAGAAAATCGCGTACGATTACATCGATGGACAACGTATTGCTTACAAGGCTCTAATAAATGCCAGGTTCTATCGGGTATACGGAGCACAACATATGTCGTTCTCCGACGTGCCGCTCCACTACGGCGACCTTCATGCTTCCCCGGTTCATTCCGTTACGATTGAAGCCACACGGCATTTATCTAAGCTGTCCTTCAAAGCGGTCACTTGCCGGCTACCATGCCGTTACAGCTCAGCGAAACGGTCGTTCAGATTAATGCTGAAGGTGATCCCATCTAACTGAGGTAGGATAATAAGCTGAATTAGAAAAAGCAGGCTTACATAGCTAACGAGAAACGTTAGTTCAATAAAGATAAAGAGGCAGCCGGTCATATCGTTCGTCTGCCCTTTAATTCAACTAACGGGCATGGGAAGGTAAGGGGTGTAAATATGTTTAAGTTTATCTTAGGAGTGGGAGTTTATTTTTTTGCAACTTTGCTTATGAGTTATTACTTTGTAGGGGTTAGCTTTATAAAGTCTATACAGATGGCATCTCTTATTACAAGAAAACTAATTAATAGTGGAGAACGATAATTGGGTAAAACTACTACCAAAGATTGGTATTCAGACAACGAAGCTGGATGAAGCGATCGGCGGTCATCTATCGGACTCTAACGTGCTTTGTACGGATGCATGGCGAGCATTCAGTTCCTATGCGAACGCGAAAGGCTTAGCTCATTACCGCTTCAAATCCGACGGAAAACAACATGTGAAAGGCGTATACCACATTCAAAACGTCAACAGCTACCACAGTCGCTTGAAGAAATGGATGGACCGCTTCAATGGTGTTGCGACCAAGTATTTGCAAAACTATTTGGCTTGGTTCCGTTATATAGACAGCAAGGAATGTGAGAATACGGTTTCGAATAAGAAAAATATGTTGGTCAAATCGTGCCTGTTTGTGGTTACTGATACGAATGAAAAGCTTCGGCTTGCTACTTATTTTTGTTAAACTAAAAACGGGCAGTTTAGTGACAGATAGAAACATCTAATATATTGTGCTTATCCAGTTGAATGGAGGGTCTGCCATGGGCATTAGGAATTATCTGATTGAAGGCGTTTCCGGCGCCGGCAAAACTACGGTCTGCAACGAATTGCAGCGGCGCGGCTACCATGCTATTCATGGTGACCGTGAATTGGCATATCAAGGCGATCCGGAAACTGGTACCCCGACGGATGGCTTTAAACCCGAACACCACATTTGGCATGTTGATATAGTAAAAGCTTTGGTCGACAATCAGGATGAGGCGGTAACATTTTTCTGCGGTGGTTCGCGGAATTACACCAAATTCATCGACCTCTTCGACGGCGTGTTTGTCCTTGAGGTCGACCTGGAAACCTCTCTCCGGCGGATTGATGAGCGAGTGGCGCTGGACCCAACTGACTGGGGTGGCAGACCAGAGGAACGGGAAATTAGTGCGCGCTTGCATCAAACGAAAGAAGGCGTTCCTAACAACGGGATTATAATCGACGCCACCGCACCGATCGCGCACGTCGTTGACGAAATCCTCCGTCAAATCGAAGCAAATGAACGCCAACGACAGTAACTTACGGGCGCTCAAGGACAGCCCAATACATCAGTGCACTTGGATAACGAATAGCACCATCCACTGCGCTAACGGCGAACGATAGTTCAATTAACGCCTTTTCACAAGGCGGTATTCTTTTGGTCATAAATCAACATTCGAATTTAATATAGCCTCTGCAATAAAGAGATTGCATAGTCAAATACACAATGCTGAAAAAACGATAATTGCAATAAGTGAACACTATACACAAGTCTTGCATTCATACCAAGGCATATTAAGAGCAATGGAAAAGGAAGAACATATTCTGCTTTTAAATCGTCAAGTTGATTATATTGAGGAACAATACAATTGGATTGATTCACTTGGTCATACTAAACCGTCAAACGGCATATTTTATCTTTTAGAGAGGTTCCACATAAATCATAGAGCAGCATTTCTTAATTCTGCAGAAATTGAGTCGATGGGTGAACGTCTATCAAGGCTGAACGCACATTGTGTACTCTTAACCTTGTCCAATGATACTGTAGAGTCCAGATTTATTGAAAGTCGAAGCGAAGCTTGGAAAACCATATGTATTGAAAAACCAACTCTACGTTAACGGAAGCAAGCGAAAAGTACTTGGAGGATCAGGGAAAACTTCGCAAATGTGCGAAACAATCATACATTCCTACAGTAGAGATAAACACAGACAAAGAAGACTGGAATTCTTATGCAAAACAAATACTACCGGTAATAAGGGGGACTGCAAGGATTATCCATGCAGTCCCCCTATATAAATCTGTTGGATGTTTTAAATACTATACATACTTTAAACGAACTTATAGGTATTATCAAACACCTCGTTGGACAGGGATCATTCTAAGCTTGCAAAGAAGCATAGCATTACACGGGGCTAGATGCCCTACAACCAAAGAAAAGGTGGATAAGGTGTAAGAAAATGAAAAAGGGAGGCATCCGATGTGGATTGGATCCCTTTTTCTATGACACATTATTATATATAATATCTGACGAGTCGAACGAAAAGAATTCGAAAGCGAGCGGTCGTCAGGGATAGATTGTCCAGGCACCTTGCTCACTCCTAGTCGTCCAAGATCTGAGGGTCAGTCAAAGCCACGTCTGCTGCATACACATTGGTGCTTTCAATCCCGATATGGGTTGCTCCAGTAAATGATGAAATGCAACAATGTAGTAGTGAAAGGCATTTTTAACGAGCAATGTTATAACTATTGTGATTTACGGTTTACTGTATTATTATCTTTTATTTCTTTAAGTATTTTTAATACTTCAGCATCGTTTTTCTTAGATCGATTTATATGTCCAATAATAATAAACATGGTATATATACTAAGTATAAAAGTTAACGCACCCACTAACTGAAGTAGTCCTTCCAATTCCTGCATTACAATCTCCCCTTGTTGTTTTATAAATTAAGTATTATTTAGGTCCACTTTGCATTCTACCATAGTTCTATATTCGATGGCTTCTCAAAAATTAATAGGAAAATATTCCTGTTGACCCTCTTGATGTAATAAATGTATGCTTTTCGAGCGATTAAATTAATTGACATCATGAGAAAGTAGGTCGTTATTTTGAAAAAGTTTCTTAGTTCTATGGTTCTTGCTGGTTTTTTTATAATCGGCGTGAGCAGCCAAACCATGTTTGCAGACTCTGTTGAGTCCCCATCTTGGTTTAAGGAAATATCTGTAGAGGAGGCAGTGAAAACAAATATAGATGAATTTGTACAAGGGTATGCTTCCAAATCATCATTGCGAAATGTTGTTTCAAATGAGTATTACTTCATTTCAAACAATGGAGAACCGCTGGATAAAAATGAGTTAAGTGTACTGACTGATAACAGCGTTGAACAATTACCTAACGAAGACGGGAAAATAAGCAATGTTATTGCATTAGGTAAAAGTTCTATTAATGGGGTTGTGATGACTGACTATTATTTTTCGGAAATGGAATTTAATGAGATGGAATCCTTTAAGGAGAATGCCATAAAAGTGGCAACTAATAGTCAAAAGAGTGAATATGCGAGAACATTAACTAACACGGTTACTCCAATGTCAGATGCCCCGAACTACATAGATACTTACTCTTGGGCAATTTATGACGATATCAATCCTTCCGCGATTGGCGGATATCTTAACAGTACTGTTGAATATTATAAACAAGGGAAGGCGATCTCTGGAGGGAAAACTGTTTCCGTTTGGGATATGAAATCATTTAATCAAACAGAACCTATCAATGGATATCAAACTCGCCAAGCATCTTCTAGACACAGCGTTGAAGCTTATGTTCCTGATGAAAAGATGATTTCATATGGACCAACAGGGGATGTAGGGTCATCTACGGTTGAAGTTTCGCTTACCGGAGGAGTACCAACTCTCACTTGGGCTTTTAATAGTACTAATATCACGATTTCTGATCAATCTTCAATGTCCCAAGGTTTTGGAAAATGGACTTTGAATTATGTATTAGGAACAACAAATGCAAAAAGTCCTTATACGTATGCTCCAGGAATTAGAGCAATAAATTTTAGTGGTGAAATGAAATTCCAACATAATCATTTTGGTAAGTTCTATAAGAATTTAAGCGCAGAGGCAACTGAAAGTACTCCACTTGTTGTTAAACGTCTTACTGACCTATAGAAATTTGCTTAGGCTTTCCATAACAGATGAGGCTTAGTTGACCAAATATTCAATGTAGAAGAAATGGAAATAGAGACCTTGAAGTTAACGCTTTGGTCATAGCCCCGTCAAGTAGACATTAAAAAAAGAGATTTTATTAAGCGGCGACTTTTTCCCGAAACTCAATCGGGGAGAGGTCGCCCAGTTTGTTTTGGAAACGTTCCATGTTGTAAAACGAAATATACTCCGTAATTTGGCTCCTGGCTTGCTCCAGATTTTGAGGTCTCTCCAAATACAGTTTCTCTGTCTTTAAGTGGGAGAAGAACGACTCAATACAAGCATTGTCATAGCAGTTTCCACGCCGGGAATGGCTTCCTGTAAGCTTCTTCTCTTCAAGTAACTTGGCATAGGTTTGTGTTGTATACTGAAACCCCTGGTCCGAGTGGAGCAAGGAAGGTCCACATTTCAGTTTCTTCACTGTGTCTGTAACGAGTTTTAAGTCATTTCGCTCAGAGAGTTCCCACGCTACAATTTCATTGTTGTACAGATCCATCACCACGGAGAGATAAGCAAAATCATGCCCAATCCGGACATACGTAATATCCGTCACGAGCTTCTGCACAGGAGTTGTCGCTGAGAATTCCCGATTTAGGACATTACGGAACAGAACGGACGGTTTCCGGCCAGCAAATGGACGTTTCTTGCGAATCACGGAACGAATCTGAAGTTCTCTCATTAAGCGGCGTACCTTTTTGTGATTCACTACAAGGCCTTCTTTGCCTAACGCGGTTCGCATACGTTTGTAGCCGAAATAAGGACGAAGCCGATGAATGCTTAAAATATGTGCTTTCAGATCCGCATCCCGGTCTGCTCGTTTCTCTCTGAGGGCAGCATTTTTCTTCCATTTGTAGTAACCTGCACGCGAAATTTCAGCAATTTTACACAGCCAAACCACAGGTGCCCACTTGCTTATTTCTCGAACGGACTGGCACCGGGCTTCGAAATCCAACTTTCCTCTCCGTGCAAATTTGGATTGAGCTTTTTTAGATATTCTACCTGTGCTTTCAGATAAGCATTTTCTTCTTCTGCACTACTAAAATGCTTCTTCGTCCAACGTCCACGGTAATCCTCGAAACTCTCTCCATTTTGGTTTTTACGAACCCATGTGATAATCTGGCTCTCGCTCTTAATCCCAAACTTCTTCATGATCCGACTGTACGTCCAACCTTCTTCCACTCGCAGACGAACGGCTTCTTTCTTCGTTTCTTCGCTATATCGATTAAAGGTTTGGCCTTTCTTCGCTGACATAACAAAAATCCCCTCCGGTATCCAGTATTTGAGTTCATTGTAACATGTCCTCTTTTTTCACTGTCTACCATGAGGGGATAATACCACTTCGAGGTCTCTTTTGTCCCCTCCTTTTATTTAAAAACAAGTTCGAATTAGACAGGATCCAAGATGAATATACCGTCTTAATTTGTAAGTCTGCAGGTAATGACGGCAACTCTTATATTACAGGCGAAGAACCAAGAAAAATTAGCGTATGCCGCCGATTCAGATAGAGCTTTAACAGTTGGATCTATTTCAAGACATTCCATGAAAATGTGGAGTTAGGACTGAAGATCAATCATGCAGCCCAATCCCACTTGAAAACGACGATGGCTTTTGCCGTTATTCCCACATTGGTTGAGCTGAAGTTCGGGATGGACCACTTATGCATTGAACCTCAGCCTTATCTACTCATGGCGGAGGGATTCCCGAACCCGCTTATCCACTTTAACAAAGATGAGAACACAGTTTAATGAGTAAATATTGCCAATGCAAATCGCTAGCCCGTTAGGCAATCCTGCACACATGAGATTTATGAAAAGTACATTTGAGGTGGGAGATAGTACCATCAGGACATTAGATTATTCACGTTAATTTTTGTTTTAATCTTTTACGACTACTTATGCTAGGATATTGAACTAACGGGACACTCTAGTTCAAATCAGAAAGATTAAAACCTTCTATTAGAAGCAAACTAGATTTAATAGCTCTAATAGGAGGTTTTGTTATGATATTAAGCGAGTTGTGGCGACTGTATGAGACTGATAAACGTATCCAAGGATTTAGTCCGAAAACATTGAAAGCATACGCTCTCCAGCACAAAATGCTGATGAATGAACTCGGTGACCTGGATATAACCGAGATAACTTTAACTCTGCTGAAGGAGTACTTAGCGAAACAATCTAATCGGTTGAAGCCAAGTAGCCTAGGACACCGGATTCGCTTTGTTAGTTCCCTTTTTCGCTATGCTTTTGAAGAAACATACTTGACTTCTAATCCCTCCCTAAAACTACGAGAACCTAAAATGGATAAACGAATACCTAAGTTTTTAATCGAGGAAGATATAATTCACTTAAAGATCGCTTGTCAATCACTGAGAGAAAGGGCGTTACTTGAGTTTCTCTACAGTACGGGCTGCCGGGTTGGAGAAGTGGAGAAGATAAATATCGAGGATCTTAACTGGGAAAACTGCTCTGCAATTGTTAATGGCAAAGGTTCAAAGCAGAGAGAAGTTTATTTCACGACAGAGTGTAAAGTGTGGCTCAAGAAGTATCTGGCCGGCCGTGAAGACAACTGTAAAGCCTTATTCGTAACCGATACACATCCGAGTAGACGGATGGCCATTCCTACGATCCGGTGGGCGTTGAAACGGCTTGCAGGCCGAGGAGAGCTTGAAGTAAATCTATATCCGCATCGATTTCGTCATACCTATGCGTGCCAACTCCTCGATAATGGAGCACCTTTAGATTTCATTCAAGGCATGCTAGGGCATGAAAAAGCATCAACCACTCAAATATATGCTCAGCTGCGCGGCGAACGACGACGAGAACTTTATCGTCGTTTTTTTAGCATTATGAATAACAGCAGATCCCAATAAGGTCCGCCTTTATTCAACTAAGGGCAGATAAACATAATAGGCAACGAGGCAATGACATGAACAGGTAAATTAAAGTATCCCTTGAATATTAATATGTAAATATATACTGGTGAACTATTGTCTGGAGGTGCTTTTTGGGATTCAACCAGCAAACCCGTGTAGGTATGTTATGGGGAGATTACCCATGGACTACGGCTCCAAAGAAAATGGGGAAATTGTGGAGTATGGGCAGGGTAGCCCGAGATGTTTCGCATGCATTGCGTGAAAACATGGTGGTTATCCCGTACGCACAGTCAGAAGGTGAACCTAATCAGCGGGAAAACATGACTTCATTTCTTAAGAGCATAGATATCCTCTGGGCAGATTTATATCCATCCAGTACATATGCACTTAATCTCCGTGACGAATTAGGCCTAACTTGTCCAGCGATTTTGTTTGCTGGAGGAGCCATGCCCAAAGGAGCAGAGGCAATGTTGTTTCCTTGGCAGTCACTACTACGTCCTTATGATGGGATTCTCTTTAGTTGTAAAGCAGACCAAGATATTTGGAGACAATTGACAGAATGGAGCACATTAAAGGAATGGGTTATACCGCTTAGCATAGACGAGCAAATATTTTATCCTCGAAGTGTCGATGAACAAATGGATATACGCAATAAATTCGGCATTCCAGTTCATTCCCCGCTATTAATATTTGTTGGAAGATTAAACATACAGAAGAATGTCCACGCTTTACTAAAAATATTACGCTTTGTTAGTGAAGAAATCCCTGATGTTCATCTTTGTATAATCGGTGAAGAAGATGATATTGTACTAGGAGAGTTTAAGGTCCGGAATACCAATTATAAGGAGTGGTTGCAACAAAAAGCAGATCAATTTGGTTTAACACAACGTGTACGATTTGTAGGCCCACTTTTCGGTGAAGAACTGGCTCAAATGTATTCTGCTGCAGATGTGGTGACTAATCTTGGGTTTTACCATCGTGAAAATTTTGGACTCTCTCAAGCAGAAGCAGTAGCTTGTGGTACACCGGTTGTTTGTACTGAATGGGGGGGATTCAAGGATGTTGTACAGCATGATCTAACAGGTTATTTTGTAGATGCGGTACTAACAAAACGTGGAATACGTGTGGATTGGGCCAAAGGGATAGATTTCGTAATTACTTTATTGCAAAGAGAGGCTCTACGTACGAAAATCGGAAGACAAGCCGCCAATTATGCACGTCAACATTTTAGTATAGCTGCTCTAACAAAAAATTTAGTACAGGTAGTAACAGATGTACAAAGTAGTCTAGCTACGATGAGTAAAGGTTCATTAAATTCTGTCGCTTACAAGCCGAGTCGATTTGCTGAAAAATACGAGGCCCATAAACGTACATGCGGGTGGTACGCAGCTAGCACAACAACGGGCACTCCTCAGTGGTATCCACCAATGTTTGTAGGCGAACATTACGAATTATATGAAAAACTTATGCAACCTTACTCCACGCGATTGGCGGAGGAACTTCAAATCAATTCCCTCAATGGAAACTGCATCCCGTATTTTACTTCGTCGGTCAGGTTTGATGTAACTCGATTGCTGGCCATCTCGGAAGATCCGGTCTGGCCCAGTCGCAGATTTCTTTCGCCGAACGAGTACAGTATGCTAAGGTTCATAGATGGTAAACGTACCCTGAGCAACATCGTAGCTATGACTGGGCTCGAACTTACCCCTTGTATAATAAGTGTTTGGAATTTGTATTTAGATGGCTTTTTGCTCTTCAGAAGTTAGAGGGAAAACAAGCGGTATATCTCTATAGTTACTACGTAATTATTCCCAGCCCAAAAAGAATCATTCGTAACGTATAATATGGCATAATACGCATAATATTGAACTACCGGGAACGATAGTTAAATAAATATAAAAAAGCAGCTGGCCATGATCAGCTGCTTTTTGTTCAACTAACGGGCAGGTTAGTGTAATAAAAAGGAAATCAACGCCGGATCTCGAAATAATGAATATAAACCTGCTTGTTAGGAACGAAACAGATCTGAGTGAAGTTTAACGGAGGTGTGGAGATGAACGAACGTCAATCTACTTACAACATTCAAAATGCAACTCTGGGTTTTGAATCTGAAATAGAACGATTGAAAGTACAGGCAACCATGGGATGGGCTAAAGAATTTCGCAACTTACAATGGTACGGATTACAGAATGGAATGAAAATCATTGAACTCGGTAGCGGACCTGGTTTCGTTACTGAGCAAATAGTTAATAGCTTGCCAGACAGTCAAGTAACTGCTTTGGAAATCGATGGAGCGTTAATCGATAAAGCTAAAAACCTGTTAGAACATGTGCCATCTTCAAGACTGCGATTTGTTCAATCATCAGTTTATGACACAACACTGCCTGATCAATCATTTGATTTCGCAGTAGCTAGGTTACTCTTTCTTCATCTGCATAATCCTGTGCTGGCAGCTCAAGAAATTTATAGAGTTCTAAAACCAGGAGGAAAGCTTGTTATTATTGATGTAGATGATGGGATCTTTGGGGCAGTATATCCTGATATTGACGTGCTACCTACTGTGTTAAAGAAAATTGCTGATCACGTAGCCAACAAAGGTGGGAACCGGCATATTGGTCGGAGTTTACCACGCCTTTTAAAAAATGCAGGCTACACCGATATAGATACTGATGCGATTATTCAGCACAGTGACATTCATGGAATCGAGGGTTTTAAGCACCAGTTTAATATCAATCGTTTCACTGGTTTTTTCAAAAATGGGCTTATTAATAAGCAAGAATATGATCAGCTGGAAGAAGCTTCTCATCAAATTAACAATGCCTCTGAATCCTATGCAATGATGACATATGTTATGGCATGTGGTAAAAAGCCAGAGTAGCAATGAGTTTTGGACAAAGAGTGTAAGATTATCATACTAATCACAAGGACTATTAAACTAACGGGAAAAGCTAGCTCAATAAAACCACTCTCAAAAAAGAACCGGCACGCGCCGGTTCTTTTTATTCACCAAGAAATCTTACCATTACCGCTTATTAATGAGCTATCTGATGTTATAACATCCAAATAGACTCTATATCTACCTTCCCTCTAATACTCGAACCTTGAGTTCTATATATAGTATAAGGGATATAAAATCTATTAGAGAATTCATAGGTAAATGTTTCAACACCAGCTATTTCGTAATTTTGACCAGGTGTTTCGGTGGGCTTATTTGATTCATTATCTGCGGACATAATAGATGTTGTAAAAGAAACCGAGGAGAAAATTACAAACATAAGTAAATATATAAGCTTCTTTTTCACAATATCAAACATTCCATTTTTCCTGTATATAAGAATAAAGACTTAACATTATATTCTAATTTATTATTGGTTAATATTTTCGTTGTTATATGGGAAATAATAATTTTAACATTAAAAAGAGGTGATCAATATGAAAATTAAGCTAAAATTTATTTTTATATTGTCTGTGATATGTTTAGCATTGAGTTTGGCTAACTTTTGTTTTGCTGCACCAGAAGATTCAAAATACGAAGATATTCGAACCTACACTTCACAGATATTGCATAAAGAAATTAACAAATCAATCCATGATAAATTCGGAACCAATTGGATATTCACGCCTAAAAAAGTTTGTGAGATTAATGGGGAAAATCTAATGGTTGAAGGGAATTTGAGTATGGAACGGGGGGAAAAAAGAATACGAATTGAATTAAATAAGGATGATGAAACAAAGTATAGGGTTCTCCGTATTACAGAACTCTAAAATTAAATTCAGAAGAGGCAACATTCTCAGCAGGCACCGAAAAGTAAGTAGTAAATTCAATTAACTTTGACGAAATCTTGTCAGGTGACAGGTGTCGCGGGACAAGAACTTGTTCCCATTGAGAGTCGCTATTTTAGCGGCTTTTTTGTTTTATCGGTACAAGTTCTTGTCCCGAGTCGAGGATTAGAACTTGTACCGATTGCCGTAATGGACAAGAACATGAGCCGATTCCCGATTAGATAAGTATCTTACTATGTTCCCATGCAATTTCATTAAGCTAACGGGCAGGTTAGTTTAATGATGTTTGGTATTATCCCCTCATGGTAGACAGTGAAAAAAGAGGACATGTTACAATGAACTCAAATACTGGATACCGGAGGGGATTTTTGTTATGTCAGCGAAGAAAGGCCAAACCTTTAATCGATATAGCGAAGAAACGAAGAAAGAAGCCGTTCGTCTGCGAGTGGAAGAAGGTTGGACGTACAGTCGGATCATGAAGAAGTTTGGGATTAAGAGCGAGAGCCAGATTATCACATGGGTTCGTAAAAACCAAAATGGAGAGAGTTTCGAGGATTACCGTGGACGTTGGACGAAGAAGCATTTTAGTAGTGCAGAAGAAGAAAATGCTTATCTGAAAGCACAGGTAGAATATCTAAAAAAGCTCAATCCAAATTTGCACGGAGAGGAAAGTTGGATTTCGAAGCCCGGTGCCAGTCCGTTCGAGAAATAAGCAAGTGGGCACCTGTGGTTTGGCTGTGTAAAATTGCTGAAATTTCGCGTGCAGGTTACTACAAATGGAAGAAAAATGCTGCCCTCAGAGAGAAACGAGCAGACCGGGATGCGGATCTGAAAGCACATATTTTAAGCATTCATCGGCTTCGTCCTTATTTCGGCTACAAACGTATGCGAACCGCGTTAGGCAAAGAAGGCCTTGTAGTGAATCACTAAAAGGTACGCCGCTTAATGAGAGAACTTCAGATTCGTTCCGTGATTCGCAAGAAACGTCCATTTGCTGGCCGGAAACCGTCCGTTCTGTTCCGTAATGTCCTAAATCGGGAATTCTCAGCGACAACTCCTGTGCAGAAGCTCGTGACGGATATTACGTATGTCCGGATTGGGCATGATTTTGCTTATCTCTCCGTGGTGATGGATCTGTACAACAATGAAATTGTAGCGTGGGAACTCTCTGAGCGAAATGACTTAAAACTCGTTACAGACACAGTGAAGAAACTGAAATGTGGACCTTCCTTGCTCCACTCGGACCAGGGGTTTCAGTATACAACACAAACCTATGCCAAGTTACTTGAAGAGAAGAAGCTTACAGGAAGCCATTCCCGGCGTGGAAACTGCTATGACAATGCTTGTATTGAGTCGTTCTTCTCCCACTTAAAGACAGAGAAACTGTATTTGGAGAGACCTCAAAATCTGGAGCAAGCCAGGAGCCAAATTACGGAGTATATTTCGTTTTACAACATGGAACGTTTCCAAAACAAACTGGGCGACCTCTCCCCGATTGAGTTTCGGGAAAAAGTCGCCGCTTAATAAAATCTCTTTTTTTAATGTCTACTTGACGGGGCTATGACCAGTTTTATAAAAAAATTCTTCCTTTTTTTAAAGGTAAGGGATTTCTTCACAAACTCTTAAGTAATTATGATTCTTCAGTAATATTTCTATATTGTAGATAATCTAAAAACCGTTTGAGAGCAAGAGAGGTAGAGTTTTTATCTTTCATTGCAAGGCCAATTCTACGGTAGGCTGGGAATTCAAGTTCTTTTACAACAATACGATAGGGGGTACGTTTTAAAATAAGCTCAGGCAGAATACTGATCCCTAACCCACTTTCCACCATCGACATGATGGCATAATCGTCCCATGTGGTAAAATGAACTTGTGGTGTTACATTACATCGCTCAAATATTTCTGAAATTTCGGCTTTAGCGCCTTTTTCTAAAAGCATAAACGGATCTTCACCCAATGCTTTGACAGGAAAACGATCACAGCTTGCGAGTGAGTGATTTTCCGGTAGGATCACAAGTAGCTTATCTTCTTCCAGAAAAGTCGTGTCAAGTTTGGTTTGAGAGGGGAGCCTTAGAAAGCCACAATCCACACGACCTTCCGATATCCAGCTTTCAATTTCCGTATAATCTCCCAGTAAAAGTTCATAGTCAATGTTCGGATATTCTTTTTGAAATGCTTTGATTATATTGGGAAGCCAATGCGTAGCCACGCTTGAAAATGTTCCAATCCGTATAATCCCAGATTGGAGTCCATGTAGTTCGTCAATTTGGGATTGCAGCTTCTCATATTCATTACACACACTTTTCGCATAAGGAAGTACTTTCAGACCCTCAGAAGTCAGTCGTACGCCAGAGCGATCTCGTTCTAGAAGAGATATCTTCCATTCTGATTCTAAATCGTTGATCATTCGACTGATCCCCGATTGTGAATAATTCAACATTTCGGCTGCTTTGGTAAAGCTTCCGTATTCAACGGTTTTAATTAAGGCTAAATATTTCTGAATGTTCTTATCCATATCATTTTTCTCCTCTTTGTATCTGATTTTATCATGATAAACATGATAAACAGTCGCTTTTGTAATAGTAAGAACGATGATACACTTTTATTCAAACAAACACAAATATAAAAAATCTACAGTTTGAAAGGATCTTATACATGTTTTTTATAAGCAATATTCTAATTTCAACGCCGGAGAAGTATCTGACACAACTACAAGAAAGAACTTATGAAACATTAGAAAAACTACAAATACCTTTTGAACGCGTAAATACAGATGAAGCAATCTCTATGGAGGATTGTATTGAAATTAATCAAAAACTAAATGTAAATATTGTGAAGACACTCTTTCTTTGTAATAGGCAACAAACCCAATTCTATTTACTTATTACTACAGCTGATAAGCAATTTAAAGCTAAAGACTTTAGTAATCAACTTGGTATTTCTCGTGTGTCATTTGCTTCGGCTGATCAGTTGGAACATTTGTTAGGTGTAAAAATAGGTGCTGTAACTATTTTTGGTGTCTTATTGGATAAAGATCAAGTTGTACAGGTTGTACTTGACGAAGACATAGTGGCCCAAGAATGGTACGGATGTAGCGACGGGACAACGACAGGCTATATGAAAATTAGAACATCGGATGTAATCCATAAATTTCTACCTTACACTGACCATTTACCAAAAGTGAGACAAATTTAAGAAAGTGAAGAGATATAAAAAATGAAAGTGAAAATTTATTTCCTTATATCGATGATTATCTTTGGTGCAGTTGGCGTATTCGCAAAATATATAGATTTGACTTCAAGTAAGATTGCACTATTTTTAAGCTTAGTTGGTGTCCTGTTCCTTTTAATCATTTTCGTTTCTACAAAGCAGAAAATGCCATGGCAACAAGTGAAAAAAAATGCTATTGCTTTAGTCTTTGCAAGTATGGCCTTGAGCGGAAACTGGATTTTTCTTTTCCAAGCATATAAGGAGACTACCATTGCTAATGCTGCATTGAGTTATTATTTTGCACCTGTTTTAGTTGTAATACTCTCCCCTTTGGTGTTAAAAGAAAAGATTTCTTACAAAAAGGCAGTATGTATTGTCATTGCTCTGCTCGGGCTGTTCCTCATTTTGCATAATGGAAGGATGCAGACAAATGGACATCATCTCCTCGGTATCGGTTATGGATTAGTGGCTGCCGGTTTCTATACCGGATTGACCCTGATTAACAAGTTTATTCGTGGTCTAGACGGATTAGCAAATACGCTTTTGCAGCTAGGACTATCAGTTATCACGTTAATTCCATTTGTATTGATTACAGAGGGTGGCACTGTTTATTCGGTCGACAGCACCACAGTAATACTGATGCTTGTATTAGGTATCTTTCATGGTGGTGTTGGTTTTTATCTTTTCTTCGCCGGAATGAAGGGACTTAATGGCCAGAGCATCGCTGTATTGAGTTACGTTGATCCCTTAACCTCTCTTTTTATTTCAATCCTAATTATTGGAGAGAAGATGACTTTTCAGCAACTTATTGGCGCTGTCTTGCTATTGTGCTCGATTTGGATAGGAGAAGCTGGTGAAAAGAAGGAGAAAAATAATTACCAAATTGATTGTGAATGATTCTGTGGCTGGCCAAAAGTAGGTGGTGCATTAAACTAACGGGAGACGTTAGTTAAATAGAAGACAAGAGAAGGCAACCGTTTACGAGTTCGGCTGCCTTTGTTCAACTAATGGGCAGGATGGAGGGATACAACGGCGAATACATATGTGAATTCAGTAAGGAGGTTCACTATGTCTTTTCCATTTGATTGCATTAGTGATTTTATGTTTTTCGAAACGGAGATCGGACACGCAGATGTTATTTTAATCCCAGGCGCGAGTCAACCTCAGTTAATGGAAAGAGCCGCAACGTTATATCATCAAGGGCTCTCTTCCTTTATATTACCTTCTGGAGGTTCCACCCCATATGTAGAAACAACCGAATGGCAATATCTACAAAATGTGGGTGTGTCGTTAGGGGTTAATCCTAAAGCAATACTTAAAGAAGATAAAGCAACGAATACCTTTGAGAATGCTCGCTTCTCTTTGGAAGTATTGCAGCAACAAGGGATTTTCCCTAAAAAAATTTTATTAGTCTGTAAAAATTACCATGCAAGAAGAGCACTACTAACTTATCAATTTCATTTTCCTAGAGAGACTGTTTTTTATGTTAGTCCAATAATTGATAAATCAGGGACAACTAAAGAGAACTGGTTTCTGGAAGACGATAAAATAAAGCGCGTTATGGATGAGTTAGAGAAGGTTGGGAAGTATTTTAGGCGACAAATACCGAAGTGGGTTGAGTAGCTATTTATTCAACTAACGGGAAACGATAGTTAAAAAATATAGAAAAGCAGCTGGCCATGATCAGCTGTTTTTTGTTAAACTAACGGGCAGGAAAGTGCGAGAAGCATATGGAATGAATATACAAATGTTACTGCATAAGGAGGTCGTAATATGACATTTCCAACGCATATAGTAGCCACAGGTGGATTTGTAGAAGATGGGCAAGGAAATATACTTTTAGTAAAAACTCGTGACGGTGGTTGGGTTTACCCTGGTGGACAAGTAGAAGTTGGAGAAAATCTGATAGATGGTTTGATTCGTGAAATCAAAGAGGAAAGCGGAATTGATGTTTCTGTTGGCAGCTTAGTTGGTGTCTATTCGAATACCGGGATACAGAAATGGTATGACGGCGTGACTGATGTTCCTACGCAAGTTGGATTTGATTTCGTATGTCAGCCTATTGGGGGGGAATTATTATCTTTCTCTGAAGAAACAACCGACAGCCGTTGGGTAGCGAGGGATAGGGTTCTCGATTTAATTACACAGCCAAGTGTTCGCTTTCGCTATCAGGCTTATTTGGAGTTTAACGGAGCCGTAAACTATGCGGACTACGTAAATAAGCCTGAGTTTACAATCAAACATCAAACATATATTTCGAAGTAGATTGTTCTCGTTGCTGAACAAACGGGAGACGATAGCTCGATAAAAGCAAGAGGGCAGCGATCAAGGTGATCGGCTCGGTTGATCTATATGTTAGAAAATTGAATTTTCAAAACCCCCGTTGATGATTAATTCCAACGGAACGATAGGCGAAAAGGGGAATATACGGGAAAGGGTACAAGTTCTTGTCCTCCGACAGTTCTTGTCATCCAACAGTCGGGGGACAAGAACATGGTCCCATTGAAAGTCGCTAATTTAGCGGCTTTTTTGTTTTATCGGTACAAGTTCTTGTCCCGAGTCGAGGACAAGAACTTGTACCGATTGCCGAAAAGGACAAGAACATGAGCCGATTACCGATTAGATATGTATCTAACTGGGTTTCCATGCAATTTCATTAAGCTAACGGGCAGTTTAGTTCCAACATGTGGTATTATCTGTTTTTTAACTTAATGACCGCGTTACTTTAATATCATTACGGATGGGGGTTGTGAGTAACATTAAACAGAAAAATTTTGTTGGATTGTTCGCATCAATATTTCTCATTCTCTATGGTATATGGAAACTAAATAATTTTTTTGAACCAAAAGTAGGTCCAATAGGTAACGGTCTTAGTGATACTGATGTGAAAATAGTGTGGATATTGTTTGCGATATCAATGATTTTAGGTGTTGGTGGAGTGATATATTTTTCTTATTCTATTTTTAAAAGAAATGATTAATTAAGCTAACGGGAGACGATAGTTGAATAAAGAAGAGAAGGCAGCTGGTCAGGGCGATCAGTTGCCTCTTTAGGCTAACGGACAGGATACTTCAATTGTTCCTCGAATACATTTCGAGATGGAGTAGTTACGAACTTTCTGAATATCATGATATATGAAGTTACAACCTGACCTAAAACATAAAGGAGCGATTAGTTAAATGAACCGCCTAATAATGACAGTTGGAAAAACGCATAGTGGAAAAACTACCTTTGCTAATGAATTGGAATCTGTTTTTCAAGAAGCTGCAGTCATTGATCAAGATAATCATGCTGAATTTATTAATAGTCACTATAAAAAACTTCTGCCTATAGAAGGACCTAACAGGATTAAAATTCTCTATTACCAATACGATTTTTGAATATGCAGCACTGCAAAGTAATTTTCATATCATCTTAAGCAATTCAAATCTAAATAAATCAGGACGAACGAATGTACTCAGATATTTTCATGAAAAGGGATTTAAAAGTATTGTTGTTTACTTTAATTTAACTATTGAAATACTTAGAGCACGAGTTGAACAAACACAAAGAAGTAAAGCCATTTTCAAAAGTGCATCGAGCTTTGTATAAGTGTTGGAGCGACAAGGAAAGTTGGGAGAAATTCCACCCAGTAAAGACGAAGCTAATTATCTATTTTAAATCAAAGATCCCAATAGTATCACAGAAGTAATACAACATATCAAACAAATCTCGGTCAATTGAAGCATTTAGTATTTCGGGATTGAACTAACGGGAAACGTTAGTTTATGACAAAAAAATAGTGACATTAGAAGCCGCTGATTATGCGGCTTTTTATATTTAGGCTTCTCTAAGTTTTATCCTGAATCAGGCCGATATTAACTAGTATAAAAATTAATCGAGAATTTAACAATCAAATAAATGAGAGAAAAGTGAGACTCCAAATAAAAGATGTAATTATTCGAGGTTAAGGGAGAGAAATGTATTGGGAAATCAAGAAAGTGAAGAACTACTGTTTAATAATGTGAAAAAGCTTGATGAGTTACTTTCGCGGTTTATGGGCTTCGATGTCCAAACGGAGTTGAAAAAGAAAGACCAAGAGAACGAGTATGACACTGAAGTCACTGCACACTTTCCAGGATCAATATCCCCGCTGAACCTCAAAATTGCGAATGATTTACTGGAAGCTTCGGCGAAAATATTGGAAAGACAGTTAGAAGATTCAGAGGGGAACTTCAATCATAGTATATTTCTAACCCATGTCCAGGAGACTGCCCTTTCTCTAATTTTCGACTCATATGATAAATCCCAACCAGATGACATACTACGAATACATCGATTTATTGAAGAGGTAAGTGATGTTGGTGGACGTACATACGAATCAGCTGCTGTCAGTCTTGGTATTGTATATTTTCAAGAGGATGCTATGAATAAGGCCAAAAAAAGTTTCAAGGACGCCAATATGGAGTTCCTACCGTTGGAAAAAGCTACCCCATTTATGGAGTTATACTATGGAGAAAAGGCTTTCTTGAGACTTATTGATAACCGCTCGATGGCATTAGTCTTAAATGAAACCTTCGCGGTGATTGGTGTACTCCGCAAAAAGAATGATTGCAGAAGTATCTCCTCGGAGTTAGAGGAACATATATTCACTTATAACATGAATGCTGTGTTAGAGCTGGTTTATAAGAATACGATCGACAAGGTGATTGCTAGTAAGAAAGAAATATTTGAAAATATAAAGAGTAAGCAGCCTGAACTCACAGATGAGAATGCAACCGGTAATATTAACTTTTTTCTAGAACAACTCAACAATATTATCGAGGTTGTTCACTTGGAAAATCAAACGCGCAAATATCCAGATTTTCTGTATGTCTCTGTAGTTAATGATAGATTAGATTTTTATACACAAAACCGAATGACCGTATCTCTTGTCAACGGAATATGGAAAGTGAGGCATTACGATCTTTTCATCGCTTCCATTTTACAGAATTTGATGGTCAAGAAACTAATAGACACCGAGACGTTCAAACAAAATAAAGAAGGATACTTTCGATTGTTTAAGACCTTCATCGATCTCTCCCGTGAACAAAAGAGTTCAGTTTATATAATTATTGAAAGTCCTGATATTATACATGGCATAGAGGAGTCTAAGGCTGAGGTTCTTCTGAAGGGGACAGGGTTCCTGCATTCCGACCGGGAAAGGAGAAGTCTCCTGGCAATAAAGAGAGGAAAAGAAAATGCCAATCTTATTGATCTAGACCCGTATCTAATTCAATCATTGTCCACTGTCGACGGAGCTGTTGTGCTTGATTCGAACTTGAATGTGCTAAGCTTTGGTGAGACGATTTCTGTTCCAGATGGTGTGAGATACAAAGGAACTTTTGGGACAGGATCTACAGCTGCTCAGTTTGCCTCAAAAAGTGGAATAGCTGTCAAAGTATCTGAAGATGGCGACATTACTTTGTACATTGATCAGCGAATAATTATGAAGTTATAGATCTTATGGAGTATTTGTTCTAGACAACGAAAACTTTTGTTGTTGAACATGAGCAACCCAAGTGATGAGCATAAAATGTTTCAAAAAACAGTTGAAAAATATTCGAAAAAATTAAATTCTTATACTGAGGGACAAGAACATGCTCCCATTGAAAGACGCTAATTTGGTATTATCCCCTTTTAGTAGACAAGAGAAAAAAGACATCTGTTAAGATCGACTTAATCTTACCTAACGAAGGGGATATTTTCATGGCTAAAAAAGGACAATCTTACCGAAGGTACTCCTTGTAATTAAAATTGGAGGCGGCCCGGCTGGTCAACGAAGAACATATGAGTATTCGTGAAGTAGCAAAACGTTAGATATTCAAAACAAATCTTAAGAAACAAGTATGGAAGCATTCTAGAAGAATGCTCGGGGATCAGGTATTCTGCAAAGGATTTGTTAGAGAGGTTGCCAGACTAGAGTTTCAGTAAGGATGGGGCTAATGAAACGAATTCGTTGAAATTGCGAGAAGGAATTCTTCAGTGATTAATGGGGTCGAGCAGATTACTGCTCGGCTAAAGTGAGGTAAGCTTCTATAGGTCTATCACCCTACAGGAGAAGGGAATTAGTCATATTTTGGAGAATATTTATAGGCAGGAATTATAAATGCTGGAGGTAGTTTATGGCTAAGAAAGAACGTTGCTTCTGCGGAAGCGGGAAGGCTTCGAAAAATTGTCATCGGGTCGCTTCTGACAGTCGCGCAGCACATCTATTCAAACTTTATGATCAAGTTGAAACTACAGTTGAATCATACTTTAAACATACCGAGAATTCCCACCAGTGTTTTTCGGGATGTAATAGTTGTTGTAGCGACTTCTTTACAGTCTCAGAGGTTGAACTTGAAATAATCATGGATGAAATTCATACAACGTGGACTGAGCAGGAAATTATCGACCTATATAAAAAGGTAATGGATAATGTCAGGACGTTTCAAGCTGAACATCCAGATTTAGATAATGCAATCCTGACCCAGCTTGATTACGAGGCGACCTAAATAAATTCAAGTCATTTAAAGGCAGTAAGACTAGGACAAGTTTCTCATGTCCACTTCTCAATCAGGAAAATGGAAAATGTTCAGTCTATAGCAAACGCCCATTGGTTTGTAGAACGCATGGAACCACTCATTTTGTATTAGATGAGAAGCTAAACACAGTTGAGAGTACTGTGTGCGAGCATATCCCGAGTCGATTACAAAATAATGTTGTTACACCTGATGTAACTGAGTTGCAAACAAGGTACGAGGAAATCGTCAACGTCACTACTAAGCAAGGTTCGCTCTATATTCGGAAAATGCCACTATTCTACGGCATTCGTGCTCTAGCTTCGATGCAGGGGTATAATCCTGCTAAGTCGGCGGTATTAAACAGACACAATTTAGATATGTCAATGCAAGAGAGTGATTCGATGCAGCTTAAAAAAGCAGCGGCTATGAAGTAGCTGAGGGAGTTACAGTATGGGGCTTGGAAAACTAATCTTCCTTAGACGAAGACGGATTAATAGATTGATGAAGCTGAATAGAGATGAGTTTGATTATTACTTCGACCTCAACAATGTAATGGTCGGTATAAAAGATTTCGATCTAAAGGGCAAATCCGTCAGTTTTTACTTTCATATCGGTAACTGTCATGTATATAAAGATCCATCTCAGGGGTGCTCATTATTTCTTCAGGCTTAGATGATTTAGAACAGCACAACCGTAATGATAAGTCTAATGCTAAGCATTGTCTGTATGTTAATCAGCTAATGCAGGAAGAACCAGAGCGTATGTTTCCGATTAATTTATACAAGTATAAATGCGGTCACTACAGTACTGGTCAAGGTCAGCACAGATTTTGTATATCAGGCACATTATCCAGACCGATTCCTACGGTGATATTGGGGTTCCATAATCATTTGGATTGTGGTTCATGTTCGGGAGAAGGTTTTTATACTCTCAAAAGCTTTTAATTCAATTGAAGGAGATACTCATGTATACGATAAATCTGTTTGAATCATCTATGTACTCTAATCACTTGAACAACAATACATTCCTAAAGTTTGAGTTCGACTTGAGAGTTTCTGATAACATTCAGTTTTTCGATATTGTGATGTCGGATCAAACACACAGGCTTCAAAACATTTTGGACATTCAGGTATCTGCTAAGTCTAACTCCACTTTCTTGAAGAAAGCTGTCGGTGAAATTCAACCCAATATTAAGGTATTCAATCAAAGCTCCGGTTACAGAGAATGGGAATGGATTTTCGATCCCAATGATATCTCTGCTCTCGAAGGGGTTCGATCTGGCGACTTGCACTTTAGTATTGAAGTTAAAGCACTTGTCGAAGTACGGGAGAACGGAAATAAGATCATTCCGATAACCGGCAGCCAGCAGATAAAGATATCTGAATCAGACTGGATTCGGTTCATCCGAAACTTTGGGTATTCCACGAAATACGGAATGACACTTCCCACATCATTGCTAAATGATACGAGTTGGACTCAAGCGTATGAGCATCTCGAATTAGCCAGAGAACATATGCAAAGGGGATTCACTTATGACGCCCTTCGCCAATGTCTATCAGTTATTGAATCATACACCGACATCGGAAATGGACGAGGTGGACCTTACATGGCTAAGTCATGGGAAATGTTTCTAGAAGATGTTTCAGACCAAAAGAAAAGTGGGATTATTGGATTGTTGACTGGTGTATCAACCTATCTCAATAAGATTGGACACCACCGTAACTCAGCACATAGGGAGAACGGGAATCTACCTCCAGTAGCTGTTGACCAGAATGAAGCAGAGTTATTGCTGAGTATTTCACAACTTGTGGTTACATATTTGGAAAAATTAAAACCTAACGGAGGTAATGCAAATGTCCGTTAGAAAAGTAACACTAACCGTAAAAGAAGTCTCCGAGATGTTGGGTATATCAAGTGCAAAAATATACGAAATGGTCAGAACAAAGCAAATTCCCAGCATCAAAGTAGGTAGTAGAGTTGTTTTCCATGAGGACGTACTACGTGAGTGGATGGGAGCAGCGACTGTCTCGCCAAGAGGACCACTGTTAACTCCCCTACCTTCTGACCGAGGTGATTCAGATGATCAGCTATCTGGAATGCGATATGAAATGCATTTATCGAGTGAAACAATTTGCTTTATCCAAACAGTCTTAGAAATTCAAGAAGCTGATATAAAAAAGCATTTAGACGAAGTATTCGAGGAAAGTGCAACAAAAAGCGTTTATTATAAAGATAGACCTGAGGATTTAGAAAAGCGTAGGTTGTATGCCCAGCGTAGATACCACGCTTTAATTCTTGCTCTTGATGAAATTGATCGTGAATTTGCTAGAGCTCAACGGCGAGAACTCAAATGATTGGTTATGTTATTAGAGGTGAAGAGGAAGCGAAGAAGTGGTATGACAAACATATGGATGTGAAGGAAGCTGCCGAGTATTTAGGGCTCTCTAAATATTTAGTTCGCAAAATGGTAAAGGAAAACAAAATTCCTTACACTAAGAGTTACAGGGATATCTCCTTTCATAAGGCGATTCTTGATTCATGGATGCGTGGCGATTTTATTCCAGGTAGAGTTGCTCTAATTCTTGATGATGAATGTATCGAATATGACCTTAGAGATGCACTTAGTGAACATTACCGAAGGTACCCTGAGCTAGTTGAAATGAAACACGAGATACCGCTAACTTTACCCAACGATAATTATCACATTGAAGTTCGTGATGACTGGGTATCTATTTCAATTAAATCAGCATCAGGTTCGGTATCTTCGCAAATGTTTCTCAACAATCAAGTTATTGATCACCTTTTGCATATTGTAAAGGCAAAGAGGTCACCAGAATAAGTAAGGAAGAGGTTCAATGTTATGAACCCATATATTCTCGCTAACGGCTTGCTTGAGAAGTTCAAGCAAGCCGTTAGCGATCATGACGATTTCCTGATTAACACATACAGCAACTACAACGGCAAGAACCTATGGAGCCTGATTTGCTCAGCGAAGGATTGGCTCTCCGTCAGCGTGAACGGTTTGCCGTATATCGATTTGACCCACTCTCATGACGATGTTCGCTCATTGAATGTTCTGCAGCTGATCACGACATACGATATTGTTCTTCAATCCATCGAGCAGCTCCATCGTGTTTTCGAGATGGAATACCCGCTAAAGAAAGACGATTCGGTATTTAATGCGGCTGTTACAGACGATGCGTATTTCGCGCAGATCCGGGCATGCTTCGGAGCGCATCCAGTCGATTTAAGGAGTGCTGATGGAACGAAGAGTACGGACAAGTTCTTCGCTTCCTGGTCTAGTGATATCTGTAATATCGGGGGTAACGGAGATTATTCGGTTTATCTCTACAGCAACAATCCCGATTTGGTTCAACCTATTCGGTTCTCAATGAGTTTCGCCAAAATTCATGAGTATACGATTAAACGATACTCCCTCTTATCGAACGTGATCAGCGTAATTGGAAAAAAGCATGGTATCTTTATCGAGGAGCAGCGGCGGCAGGAGATCGGGTGCAGCTCCAATGTTGTCGAGCATCTCGAAAATCTGTTGCAGGAGAATAGCAGTCGGATCGGAGACGGTGAGGGGTATCATTATGAGATCCATACGCTAATCGGACTTTTCACGGCTCCGCAGGACTTCCCCGAGCACGAACGGCAGGAAGTAGCTAAGTACCTAAAATCCTTGCACCTGTTAATCGATGAGATACACGAAGCGTTTCAGACCATGTCGGTTGGTGAAGAGGATTTAGCTCATATGCATCTTCTGCATTCGAGACCTCGCAGGTTCAAAGAGGTATCCTACGATCTGCACAAGGTATTCGAGTACCTGCACAATTCATCGTATCCGTTATCGATGGTCGACTATCACCTTAAGCGGCTCTCCAGTGAGGGGGTATTGCCGCCCTTTGTGAGTTTGGGAACGGACAAGCTCGACCTGCAACTCCTGCTCTTGGCGAGTCTTGCTAAGAAGAGCTAAGCAGACCATTTGCTTGTCCATATTTTTACTTAATGATATGTTGTGGAATATGGATTTAATGTAATGAGGGAGGATGAGTCTATTGGGGAAAATAACTTCTGAAGTCAGAGCGATAATTGAGAAGTACCGTTATGATCGAAAACTGCGTAAATATTCGGATCAGCACTTCTTCAACGATCATAGAATCTTTGGTGGAACGTTGAGCGGGTTAAAGCAGGTGTCTACAACAGATTCGGTCAATACAAAAAGGTTTACCCGAAGCTTTAATTAAGAACCTTATAGAAGAATCGGATTATTATCGGGCAAAGAATATTATGAAAGAATTAATTAAAGAAGTTGAAACAATGGAAAACAAAATTATTAAGAATAGTATGAACCACTTTAAATACATTTTGATGGAGTCACAGGAAGGCATTAACTTCCGATAACAACATATTCAAACTTCGGGCCATTCGGCCCTCGGTCCGGCAGAAGTTAGAAGAGGATTCGGAGATGGATTTTCAGTTGCGAGGAAGTGGAATCAGCCGGACACATCCCTCCACCTAACCGCATCGCGGCCGCCCTACGGGTTTAAGGCGGAGGGATGTCGTGAATACAAGAACGTTATAAGAAATTCGGGCAATGACTGTAACACAAATACTTGGTTTATACTTAGTTTGTAAATAGGGGGAACTCATGGATCATAGCAAACTTTCTGATCATATTTTCAAAAAAGGAAAATTTATCACGCCTTGGAATGAGTTAATGAATGAAATCGGCAAAGAAAATTCATGGTATCATGGAAGATTGCCAGAATATTTATGGATAGCTCTTATTATTAATTTTTATGGAAGAGAAAAAGGACTAGTAAAATGCAATATCATTCTTAATAAAATTAAGGAACAATTTCCAGCATTAGTTACTCCAAAGTTTTCAAAGATTCTTAATTTCGAGGCGGAAAAGCAAGACGGATTTTTTAAATACTTATTAACTGTTATTGATACTCAAGTATTAGCACCTCTAACTACTATTTTTACCTACTCTAACTTTCCAATTTTTTCGTCAAAGTTCCAATCAAATATGTCAGTTGATCAAAGGATAGAAACTATAAATTCTGTAATGGAGCAAACCAGCGATCATCAATCATATCTCTCTACTGACATTAGATTTATTATAGTGTATTTCGTTGTACTGTCAGGGAAGTTACATATGCAACGTGAATCAATGGCAATGCTTCTTGAGTATCCTACATTACCACATGAAGATGAGAGAATGAGAATGATACGTCCAACGGTAAGGTCAATAGAAATGATGCAGAACGAAATTGATCCTTTTGATGGAGAATATTTAGATTTCTTTTGGGAGGCAGTTAGTAGAATGAATGATTGTAAGTTGTTTTACATAGATATGTCCAGTGATCTACCTGATACAAAAGAATACATGAGCAGAGTTAAAGTAATACTTGAATATTATACAGATTTGTTTACATCAGCAAACCCACTTGATAATAAAATGCTGGTTCTCTTAGGAATAACCACGTATTCGTACAAACGATTAATAGAGTTGGTTGAACATGAACTCTTCTATACAATTTCAGGTAGGGGTATTGTTCGTACAGTAATAGAGGATTACATCATGATGAAATATTTACTTAAAAACGAATCGTTACATACTGATATATGGACAGAGTATCAGTATTACGGAATTGGTCAGTATAAACTCATTGTTGAACGTTTTAGACAATCGGAAAAGGAGTTGCCAAATAGCCATGTTTCTTATGAATATTTAGACATTTTAGTTAATGAATATAAAAACAAAGAATTTATTGACATGGATACTACCTACTTTGATAAACAAAATATCAGAGGAAAGGCAATCGCTGTAGATGAAAAGGAGCTTTTTGACTTTTATTATGATTATGATTCTGCGTTTGAACATGGACTATGGGGAGCGATTCGTGAAAGTTCATTAATTAAGTGTAATACACCTTCACACCAGTATCATTGTGTTCCGGATATAGAAAATAACCAGAAACTGAGAAACGTATGGCACGATTGTGTAAGAGTTATGAATAAAACACTTAATGTTTTAGAGGGGTTATATGGAGTTCCATTGCACTTGTCGGCAGGAGTAAAAGAATATGAATAATAACCTTCTTATAGATGAATTAAATAATATTCAAGTTGAATATAGAACTATTTTAATTAATGCTCTAAAAAATATTAGTGATAATGATGCTGACGCTGTTGTAGATGAAATAGGGGTCTTCTGGGAACGTAATAAAAAAATTGTACAGTGTATATTACGTTATTTATATCAACCTTATAGCGCTTATGTATTTACAGCAGCAACAATTTTGGATCTTGGTGATTACCAGCATTTCCCATTCGTATCGTTGGGGAAGTATCATTTCTGGGATGATCCTATATACAAGTATATAACGATGCTTAGAAAAACTGATGTTAATAGAGATTTTAATTATAAGATGAAGGAACAAATAGAATCTACAATTATGGATAATATAAAGATCATTGATCAAGCTGAGGGAATAATATATATTTTACCAATTAGATTATTAACCGAAGATAATTCGATGATTTATAAAGCTGCTGATCAAGCATTTTTCAGCATGTTTAAAGACTCAATTGATATTGAGTTGTACAAGAATAAATTTGAAACTATAAGTGATATAAAGAATGGATTATTACCGGGGGTTGATAAGAGCATATTTTTTTTAGAAGATGAAGATAGTGGACTGGATCTCGAAACCAGATTTACAGATTATAAGGAGTCAACAGTCTTACCATTACCATCCGATGCTACGGATGCTGAAGTTTTTTGGTTCGTAGTATATAGTTATTTAGCTCAAGCATTCGATACTATTCTATTAAGTGCAGAACATAGACTAGTACCATATGTTAGGTATAAAGTAACCTTTAAATATATATTACAAATCTCAGGAAACTTCGTTGATCATGAAGAAATATCGAATATGCTTTTTAAATGTGTAATTTCCCATATAGTACACTATAAGTTTGACAAGCAAAAAGTATATAAAATTGATATTAGAGATTATTATGAAGCTATTAGAATTTATAATTTTGAAAATCTAGTATTTTCAGAATTAGAACAGAAAGGTAATGGTAATCCTTTTTCTAATCTATCAGTTAGCGAAGTAAATACTATAATTAATCGTAATTTTGATAGTTTTTTTAGATGGTTTCATGATATTAATTAAGTAGATCAGTGATGGCCCGAACTTCTTATAACAAAGTATCTACGTTGCGGGGGACACCCTCCCTTGATCTGCCCGAGGTGTACCAGAGAAGTGAATCTGGCAGATAACCCTGCGAGGCTAAGTCTGTCGGATCCAGTCGCAGTTCTCCCTTAAGCCTCTCAGATTCGTAAATACAAGAACGTTATACGCAACCCCTTGAGATTATTAAACTATGAAACTCACAAAGTATAAATCACTTCAACAGGGATGGTTGGATCTAGTAAATAGACATGAGGGATTAAGTCTACTGGCTGCTGAACAGTATCTTAGAGAGCTTAAAAATAATATCAACAATTAATTTTGGGCAGCTCAAGGAGATGGGTAATTGTAATGGCTATTAGTGTGAGTCGTAAAGAAGTAATAACAAGAACAGGAGAGCTTATAGGCTATAAGTCTGGCTTAGGCTTGAACAAGGAAGAGTTTGATGATATTATTCCGACAGAATATCATCAAATTTGGTTTGGACCAGCAGAAGGTTATCTGCGATTGTATCCCGAAGAATTTGAAGGACTGATTGAGGAACTATTACAGCGCCTTGGTAATATCGAGTCGACAAGTCCTGGATTGTTTACATTGCATTTACGTCATAAGTATAGGCACAACGCAAAAAAAACAAAACTACTGGATGACGTATTTCCGTTTTTTCTTAAAATGATGGAGAATTTCAATACTGCAGCTCAACAAGGTGAAGATCCAAATAAGGCAATGGTACCACCTTTAATTGAAGCGACATTGAAGTATGGTAAAGAAGGTTCTGATCTCATAATGGAGCTCGTAGATGGATTAAATGGTCTCCTTCATAAAAGTCCTTGGACTAGCATTCGGGAAACCGAATGGAAGGATGTAGCTAAACTGAATGATTTGTTTGTTAGCGAAAATTTAAAAACACAACACGGGACTTTTATGGATCAGCGGTATATTGATTATCTAAGAGCAAATTTCGATGATAAGATAGGAAGTATTCACTGGCGAAAATTTGAAGGTCTAACAGCTGAATTTTTTGAAAGACAAGGATACTTTGTTGAAATTGGTCCTGGACGGGCAGATGGTGGTATTGATGTTAGAGTTTGGACAGAAGACCCTAAGCTTGCTGGCCCACCAACAATTCTTATTCAGTGTAAAAGACAAAAGAGTGTGATCGAACAAACTATTGTAAAAGCCCTATATGCTGATGTGCTACATGAACAAGCCCAAAAAGGCTTGATCGTTACATCGAGTAGCTTTTCGCCTGGATCGAAAACATTATGTTTGACACGAGAATATCCAGTCGCAGAAGCCAATCGTGAGACTCTTCGAAGTTGGGTTAAGGCGATGCGTAAACCAGGTACTGGGATCTGGGCCTTGTAAAAAGGAACACGTCATTCATTATTTTATTTCTATGAATGAAACAGTTCCGGTCATACGAACAATATTTGACACAAATTATTTATTGGAATTGTCGAGGGACAAGAACATAGTCCCATTAAAAGTCGCTAATATAGCGGCTTTTTTATTTTATCGTTACTAATCTGTGCAGATGTCGGGAGACCAGAACATGTTCCTTTGAAAGTCGCTAATCGCGGCTATTTTTGTTTTAACGGTACAAGTTCTTGTCCCGAGCCAAAGACAAGAACTTGTACCGATTGCCGTAAAGGACAAGAACATATTCCGATTACCGATTAGATAAGTTTTTATATTTACACTGCTCTAATTCTTTAAGCTAACGTCAAAATAAGATGGCAGCTGATCATTGTGATCGGCTGCTTTTGTTCAACTAACGGGCAGTATAATGGAATAACCAGGAAGGGACTCTAAGAGGGCTCTTTTTTTAAGTGAGAGAAACGGCAAAGGACATCCGTCTATAATATATGAAGTTCAGATGATGAGCAGGGAGGATGGTTATGGCAGACCCGTCACAGGACGTTACGCTGGTCAGTCAAGTACTGGCTGGCGACAAGAGGAGCTTTACACAGCTGGTGGATACGCACAAAAATAAAATATACGGCCTATTACGAGGCCTGGGTGCTAACCCGCAGGATGCCCAGGACTACACGCAGGAGGCTTTTCTGAGAGCTTACCGCAAGCTGGCGGGCTTCAGGGAGGAATCGAACTTCGCCTCATGGCTGTACGCCATCGCCGTGAATGTGATGAAGGATGCGGGGCGGAGAAAAAAGCCTGAGCCGGTAGAAGCTGATGTGCTGATCCGGGTGCAGCATCATCACACCGAAACGCCGGAATCGGCTTATCTCCGCAAGGAAACCGGCGGGGAAGTACAGCAATTACTGCAGCAGCTGCCGGATAAATATCGGATCGTGCTGCTGCTGCGATATACGAATGAACTAAGCTATGACGAAATTGCCGCTATTGCCGGCATTGAGGTGAATCAAGTGCGCAATCGGCTGCACCGGGCCAAGAAGTCTCTGCGAAAAAAGTTCAAGGAGAAGGAGGGGATGATACATGAGATGCTGGAAGCTTGCTCAGACAAAAGAGTACATTCGGTCTGGAAATAAAACGGACGAAGAGCTGGAATTCCATCTTCGCATGTGCCCGGAATGCCGGAGTACGGTAGCCGCGGCAGAGGAGGAAGAAAAAGTATGGACGCAGCTGCTGTATGCCGAGAGACTTCCAGAAGGCTTTACCGAGCAGGTGATGGCTTCCCTTGAACAGATGGAAATCGAGCCTGCAGGGGAAGAATCCATGGCTGTTTCTAAGAAGAGTCATCCGAAATCGCGGCCTTTCTTGAAAAAAAGCGCCTTGTGGGTTGCTTCGCTTCTCGTTGTAGCCATGGCATTGACTTTGTATGCACAGCCGTCCATTGCCGACTGGGTCCGATCGATTTTTGCGAGGGAAACCTCGGATAGCGGAATGATGGATGCCCAAAGCCTTGGACTCGTGCAGAACCCCCATGTCAAAGTGAAGGATAAAGGCTACACGATTGAGATTAACGAAGTGGTCGCCGATGCGACCCGGCTTGTGATGGGGGTGAAGGTGACGGATCCGCGGGGGAAACCTGCCGTGAATCAGGTTGACTGGAGTAAAATTCTTGTCCTAGATGCTAACGATAATGAGGTGGCGCGGCTCAGGGAACAAGGAGGATCGAAGTTCATCGATAAATTGACGTTTGTTTTTACTCGTGAAGTTCAGAATGATCAAGTGAGCGTAGTAGGAGAGGTAAGCGAAATAGGAAATGTATTTTCCAAGAAAGTCGTGAAAGGAAACTGGGATTTCAACTTCAAGCTCGACATGAAAAAGGCGAACGCGCTGAATATTACGACGCCCCTACATGAGAAGTACATGACGCCTGACGGTATGCAGATTGAGATGGAAAAGCTGGTACGCACGCCAAGCGGCGTAAGATTGGAGCTGAGCACTTCCTTGACACCTGAAGCCGCCAAGCGCTCGCCGGGAGTACTGGAGAGCATGCAGCAGCTGATGTTTCATTTTGAAAATGAAAAGGGAGAAGACATATCGAGCGTAAACAATTACAGGGGCGGACACCCAGAGACGATCATTTCGCAGAACAGTGAGCTGCAGGGCGGTAAGCGGCACTGGACCTATACCTTCAGGTATCTTCCGTATGACCGCGAAAAGCTGAGCTTCGTATTTGACGGATACTCCATTCCCATTCAAAGCAGCGGTTCGCTTGAACTGATTCCAAGCGAGCTTAAAGAACATCCGGTTATATTCAAGGATCAGGGAGACGTCGTTACATTAAGCGGCTTTACGGTTGAGCATGACCCGAATGCGAGGATGAATGATCCGAAAATTGCGGGTCTAATTAACATGAAAGGGCAATATCGCAATGAATTCAGCAAAGATGTTTGGGTCGTCAGAGATCAGGATGGAAGGGAATATCCGGCGGAATTCAGAGGGGGAGTCAGTATGGGCAAGATCAAAGAGGCTTCCGGAGATCCCGGCTTTGTTGTGCAGGGCATGACCGAACTGCCGGAGAAGGCCACCTTGATCCGCAAAGTCACCGACAAGTGGTATCCGAATGTGAACTGGTCCTTTGAACTGCCGATCGGCAAGCCAATTCCGGGTCTTGAAAACGTGGATCCGGAGAGCTACTGGAGCTTGGAGATGCCTTAACCTTAGGATTCCGTATGTTTTTATTGTATTTTGACATTGAGCAGAAAAAAGAGTACCTTCTATTCGGTAAAAACCGATTAAGGGTACTCTTTTTTTGCAAGCTTTTTCATCACTCTGCCGTTTATTCCTAATTATTGGCTACATCTTCTCTATATTCTCCTACTTATAATCGCTCCAAGTTGCATGTCAAATCTGGCTGCTGCGATCTTAGGCAGGGGAAATCAGTTCTAGTAACCGTCAAGGATAACGGAGTGGGTATTTCGGAACACGAAATGCCACTCATATTTAATCGCTTTTACAAAGGAGATTCCTCTATAAATAGAGGGGATCATGGAGCGGGTCTAGGACTATCGATCGCGCGTTGGATCGTCGATCAACATTCAAGGTTCTGTCCACATTAGCAGCGCGGGAGGGCGTAGTACGACCGTTATGATTCGTTTTCCAGTGATTAGTTAAATAGCAGAGATGATAGGATACCGCTACCCCTCCAGGCTGGCCTCCTCAGATGCAACTGGCGAGGGTGCCTACGGGTACTAGGTGTTTTCCCTAGTCCGATATAAGCGGTAATGACCGTAACAGACAATAGCAGAACAGTTAATAGCAGAACAGTTAATAGCAGAACTGCGAGATTCGTGCGAATCCATTTCTTCATAAATGATGTCTCCTTGCCTATTAGATTTGCCTCTTAACGAACGGCTGAGCCAAGTATGGCAAAGGAGTTGTCACACCAACAAGTTGCATTTTGTCATCCATGACATCCAGCCACTTTGAAAGAGTCATGTGACAATTCGGCACTAGGTTTATTGACAAGGGAGGCATTAAGATACCTGTAAGGGCGATGAATCCTTGCCCAAAGCCATTAGAACTGGAGTGTGAACATCATCGTTTTCTTACAAGATATCGTTATCCATTACGGTTATATTGCCATCTTCCTATGCCTTGCGCTTGGCATTTTTGGTTTGCCTGTGCCTGATGAGGTTCTTATGACGATGGTTGGCTATCTTTCGTCTATGGGGCTGCTTGATTTCCCGGTATCTCTTGTGATCAGCGTCCTCGGTGCTATGAGTGGTATGCTCTGCAGTTACGCCCTTGGGCGGAAGTTCGGCAAGCCGTTGCTGTGGAAGTATGGAAAATGGGTCAGGTTCACGACCAGGAGGATAGAGAAAACAGAGAGCTGGTTCGAGCGTTACGGCCCCTGGGCGATATGCATCGGTTACTATATCCCAGGGCTCCGCCATCTGACCTGTTATCTGGCAGGGATGAGCGCCATGAACCCACTGAAATATATACTCTACTTGGGCTTGGGAGCCATGTGCTGGTGTGCGATTTTTATTTCAATTGGGTATTTCTAGGGGGAAATATTGATTTTTCGGATTATTATGGTTCTATTTTGGGGTTGTTTTTCTCTTGAGAATCGAGGGCTTTCAACAAGCTAAAACTTGCCGTTACAGACAGCGTGGAGCGAATGATAACCCTGGTAGAGATGACCCTGAAAGTACGTGAACATTGTGAAACAAAATTCACCCTCTGTTTCATCCTCCAGTTCCACCATTAGTTGCGTGAAGTAGCCCTCGACATTTTCGAGGAGTGCCACCGAAATGTATCGACGCGGTTTAGTACGTCAAAGTCTGCCTTGTCTTGATGATTCTCATTCTTACATCACCTTAGAATTAAATTGACCCCTTGAAAAAGGGGTCTTGGTACTAGGTCACGAATATGATATATATTCCAAAATGTGCTAGAATCGGTTCTTACATGGCGTGGATTTGTATATATGTATGCAATTTTGCTGGGTGGACACAAAAACAAAAGACTAGTAGATATGGCAACATGTTTGAGGGGGAATCAGTATATGATCCGCTATCCATTGTTACAGAAAGGGACGACGATAGGCGTCACCGCCCCATCATCCGGCGTAAAAGGACCTTTACACGAGTTGGTAAACCAGTCAATTGGCCGTTTGAAAGAGAAGGGCTATCCGGTGATTTGCGGGGAAACAGTATGGACTCAAGAGAAAGCAAAGTCGGCATCTGCCACTATAAGGACTGCAGAACTTAACGCTTTACTGCAGAACGAAAAGATTGGAATGATCTTCCCGCCATGGGGCGGAGAACTGTTGATCGAAATAGTGGATCGAATCGAATACGATCTTATTCAGCCCAAGTGGATTCTCGGCTACTCAGATACGAGTGTTCTATTACTGGCTGTTACGCTCACTACAGGAATAGCCACAGCTCACGGTACGAATCTGATCGATTTGAGAGGGGAATATGCGGACGAGACAACTGCAATGTGGGAAACCGTGCTGGCGACGCGGGTCGGTGAATCCGTTCAGCAATTTTCGTCAAAGCTGTTTCAAAAGACATGGGATCACGAAAATCCTTCGCCATGTGTTTTTCATCTAACCGAGTCTACCGCATGGCAAACATCAGGCAATAATGCCCGTGTACGCGGGCGTCTACTTGGGGGATGTATTGATGTCATCCGGCATTTGATTGGGACGCCGTATGGCAATGTACGGACATTCCAGAGTCAATTCATTCATGGCGAGCCGATTCTTTGGTATCTTGAAAATTGTGAATTGAACGTAACCGACCTTCGGCGTTCACTTGTACAAATGAGACTGGCCGGTTGGTTTGACCATTGTAGCGCCATCCTATTCGGCAGAAGCGATGCGAACAAGCCCATCGACGATTATGAAGTATCGGATGTGTACCGAGAGCTTGCGGAGGAGCTAGGCGTTCCAATAGTCTACGATATCGACTGCGGTCATGTGCCCCCACAGATGACGTTCGTCAATGGTGCACTAGCGGAAGTCGAAGTAACGAATGGCATAGCCTCCGTAATACAGTTTTTCGAGTCGTAAGTCTTAATTTATGAGTGCCTAACTAACAGAGAACGATAGATGGATAAAGTAAGATCAAGGAAAGGGCCATCCCTCAGAGGATGGCCCTAAAACTTGCCGTTACAGACAGCGCGGAGAACCGTACCACATGTAGGGAAATGTCGGGGGACAAGAACATGATCCCATAGAAAGTCGCTAATTTAGCGGCTTTTTTGTTTTATCGGTACAAGTTCTTGTCCCGAGCCAAGGACAAGAACTTGTACCGATTGCCGTAAAGGACAAGAACATGAGCCGATTACCGATTAGACAAGTATCTAACTATGTTTCCATGCAATTTCACTAAGCTAACGGGCAGTTTAGCTTAATAATGTTGAAGTTCCAGGATTGTTTTAACAGGGATATAAAGTTCATTGAAGAATAAATACTTAGTGACATTTCGAGCAGAGGGGAAGATAAAGAATTGATGATATATCGAAGGAAGTCATACAAAATAGATTCAAAAAGAATAGATGAATTTAATCATTTATTTAATGAATTTCTTTTACCTACACAACTCAAATATGGGGCAAGTTTAGTTGGTCGGTGGATGACGGAAGAAATCGAAGGTGCTATTGAAGTCTTTGCGATTTGGGAATATAAGAGCCTTGAGGAATATCAAAATATAGAAAACCAGGTTAAAGGTGATGAAGAGCATGTTAAACGCGTACGGAATCAACACGAGGAACTAAGAATACGTGGAGAAAATCTCTTAAAAGAAGCACCTAAAGAAGACTTTTTATTGAGTACAGTACCTAGGAATAAAACGATACTATCCAATTTTTCATAAAAAACAATTCAACTAACGGGATACAGATAGCTCAATAAAAACAAGAATGCAGCCAATCAACGTAATCGGCTGCTTTTGTTCAACTAACGGGCAGGGTAGTGCGAGAAGGTTGTGGAATAAATATACAAACGTAACATAAAAATGTTATTATTATACTACTTCATCAATAAATTGGTATTGGATATCTAATTAAAATTATTAACCTAGGGGGTAGGTAAACAATGAGCAAAGATTATGAAACTCCTGAAAGAACAAGAGAAAGACTAAGACAAGAAGAATTGGAAAATAATCCATTTGGTCATATGAATCCCGGAAATAGTAGGGCTCGGTATAGTATAGTCGATTTAGGTTGGAAAGGCACTTTAGTATTAACTATTGTTATTATTGTCGGTCTTATAGTTGTTCAATATTTTTATTAATGGTTTTAATATTTGAGAAATCCAAAATTTGTCGAGGGACAAGAACATGGTCCCATTGAAAGTCGCTATTTGAGCGGCTTTTTTATGTTATCGGTACAAGTTCTTGTCCCGAGCCAAGGACAAGAACTTGTACCGATTGCCGTAAAGGACAAGAACATAGTCCGATTACCGATTAGATAAGTTTCTAACAATGTTTCCATGCAATCTCATTAAGCTAACGGGCAGGATAGTTCAATAAATTCACGAATACTCTACATTTGGAATTATTTACGAAGTTCGTAAATAAGGATATGCAAAACATTTTGACAACATATATTGACAATGATGGTGATTTTCTAGTTGGAATACATGATAGCATGATCGTATGCATGGGCGCATACCGTAAACGAGATTATTTGACCGCAGAAGTTAAGAGAATAAGAGTAGATAGTATCAAAGGCGAGGATATGGTCAAGATATGAGAATTTTGAATGTTTCGTCGGGATCATAACATATGTACAAAATACGAGTTTTGTGTAACAGATGTTAAGTAAAATCGCCTTAGATGGTTTTCCAACTGATTTTTCTGATATTTTGCTTAAATCCTACAATTATTACTTATACTCAACTTTGTCATCGTTCTCTTCCGTTTCTAATCAACTATTCGGTTGGTTTTATTTTTTCACTCAAATATTTCATCATTCGATTAAGTCTCACTTGAATTGCACTTAAATCCTAGCTTTAATCAATCATCATAAATATCGATCATCGCGTCGATCGTTTTGAACGTTTTTCACTAAATCTTAATTTCGTGTGATCATCCAGATTCATTTATAATAAGTTTTTTTGCTACACCGTCTAGATTGTTGATTTAGTTTTTTTTGATCATTACCTGGATTATGTTTATCTATTGTTTTTTTCTTTCATTATCATCACTAGCACTTCCTGAACATTTATCCTTGTAATTTTTCACGTTGCCTCCCTTCTATATCTTATCATTTACCATTTATTGTTATTTTATGTGTAATTTCAATATCTATTTTATTCGCTTTGAACTCTATGATCGCCCTATCCTGAATAATCTACATACGCAATATCACAAAAAAAACCGGCCATATAGGTCGGTTTTTTCCGGGCATCATCAAGATCATGCACGTTTTACATAATACTGGAATATATTGTGTTGTTTGACTCATATAATCATCATGATTAGGCCCGTCTCTGCAGGGATAGGATTACCTAGGTTTTATACAGTCTTTTCACGCGGCGGATAACCCTCGAATCCGTGAATTTTATGTCTCAACCACGCCAAGACGCACCCAGTGCAGTCTCCTCCTGATTTACTTCAGATTTGCCGACCATTTCTCAGCGCGAGCCTGCAGATCATCCAGAAACTTCTGAATATCCGGTGCGTTTCCGGATGCAGCCTGGCTAATAAATCCGTTAATGGCAGGAGCGATATCGCTCATGTAGAACGGATTGGCTTCATCCATAAGCTCCGAGTGGCCGACATCTGCGATTTCGAGTGCTTTCTTCACAAACTTGTCTTCCGGCGTTACGAAATCAGCGTTTTTAAGTGTCGGAGTACTGGAGAAGTTTTCATACATATATTTTTGCGTCATGTAGCTGGTCAAAAACTTTAACACTTCCCATGATGCATCCACATCTTTCGCATTCTTCGCCATGATGAACGGGTCAACCGCAACCCAGCCTTCGCCTTTAGGCCCCATGTTCAGCACAGGCTCAAATCGGTCCAGCAGCTCTTTATTCTGCTTCGACCGGTATTCACTCATCGTAGAGCCGCCGGTGGAATCAAGGGCAATGGCGATATTGTTCTTCTCCAGTCCGAAATTCTCAGCTCCCTGAGCATTCACGAATCCTGCCGGCGGCAGTTGTGCGGCTTCTTTCAGCCATTCCAGCACTTTGACCATCTCCGGTGAATTCAAGTGCCATTTAATGTTCTTGATATCTTTCAGCGATCCTTCCGCTCCTTTGGCGCCATAAGCAAGGGTTAATGCAACAAAGGTGGAACCATTTAATGAATTGCCGCTCCAGTACAGACCGAAATTGTCTTCACCGGTTTTTGGGTTTTTGCCGGTCATTTGCTTGGCTTTCTCCAGAATTTCATCCGGTCCTGGCTGTGCCGAGAGTGTTTCGACACCCCAGTCTTCAAACAGCTTCTTATCATAAATGGTCATCCGGCGGCCAAGAACGGCAGGAATCCCAAACTGCTTGCTTCCATCCGGCGACTTGGTGCTGTAAGAGTTGTTCATAATGCCTTCCAGATAGATGCTCGGGTCAAACGAGGTATCCTTTTCGATCAAGTCGTCCAGGTCACGCAGCAGTCCTTCCTGGTACCATTGCGATGCAAAGGCTCCGCCGGTATACAAGACATCCGCATCACCGGAGAGCAGCATGGCCGTTTGTTTGGCTTTTACGTTCTCCCAAGGAATTTGATAAACCTCCAGCTTGATGTTCGGATACATTTTTTTGAACGTTTTATCCAAATATTCATTGAGTCCGATGGTCGGGTTGCCTGTCAGCGCATCGATTCCGTTATCCAGCTGCCAGCCTGCCAGCGCAACGCGAACCGTTCCTTCCATATCCGATACTTTTTCAATAGTAACGCCGCCTGTTACATCTTTTCCCGAACTGCCTGAACAAGCGGCCAATGTAAACACCAGCACGAATGACAGGATAAGCAGCACAGCTTTTTTCATCACATCAACACCCCCGCATAATTTTAGCTTTATTGTGAATTATTGCTTGATACCGGATAGCGCAATGCTCTCGATAATATAACGCTGCAGGAACATATAAACGACGATAACCGGAATGAGGCTCGTAGTCGTGGCCGCCATAATTATAGATGGCTGTTGGTTAATACCGTTGTTATACGTAAACATGGCCAATCCAATCTGGATTGTGTACTTGGCAGCCGATTTCAAGATCAGCAGCGGCCACAGCATATCATTCCATACGCCTAAGAACAGCAGAATGACCATGGTGGCGATAATGGGCGTGCACAGCGGCAGATAGACCCGGCTGAATACGGTGATTTCCTTGGCGCCATCCAGAACGGCCGCTTCCCTTAGACTGCTGGGCAATTGATCGAAGAAGGCTTTAGCTAAAAAGGTACCGAACGCATAGTTCATGGCCGGCAAATAAAAAGCCAGGTAGTTGTCGACCAGTCCGAGTTTGCTGAACAGCAAATACTGCGGAATCATCGTCATTTCGAACGGAATCATCATCGTGCTGAGCGCTAGCAGCAGGACGAAGTTTGCTCCTTTGAAGCGAAGCTTGGATAAGGCATAACCGGATAGAAGTGCTGACAACGAGCTGATAATGATGACCCCTGCACTTACAAGCGTGGAGTTCCCGATATATCGGAACATATTAATGTTGGTGAAGGCGGCTTCATATGTTCGAATCGAAGGCTCTTCCGGCCATATTTTCGGTGGGAATGAAATATTTAATCGTGCAGCCCAATCGAAGCTCGTTACCAGCATCCATAAGAATGGCACAATCATGATGAATGAACCTACCAACAGAACCAGTGTTAGGATCAGCTGTTGAAGTGTAATTCGTTTACGGCGCACAGGCTCCTTGGGCAAGGCTGAACTGCTCATAGTTACCCTCCTGTCTTCTGGAATAAGGTTCCCCTACGGATCCGAATAATGGATAATGGCATTAGTCCAAACTGTCTTTGCGGCGGTTGAGCAGCATGAGGAACACGGTTAGGATGAGTATGATGACGAATAACAGATAGGATACGGCCGTAGCCAGCCCCATCTGCGAAGAGAGAAACGCATTTCGGTAAATATACAGCACCACGGTCATCAAGCTTCCCCCTGGATTACCAGCGGTTCCGCCGATTAGCCATACATCCGTAAACCGTTTCATTCCGCCGATGGTTCCCATGATGAGCATGAACACGAAGATTGGACGCAAGTATGGAATCGTAATGTACCACCATTTCCGGTAGGTGCCGGCCCCATCCACTTCTGCAGCTTCATAAAGATCACGCGGAACGCTCTGCAAACCAGCCAGAAAAATAATGGTGTTGTACCCAAGCGCGCCCCATAAACTCATGAGCACGATACTGTAACGCGCCACTTCCGGGTTCGTGAACCAACCGACGGGATCAAGGCCGAACAAACCAATCACAAAGTTGATCAGCCCTTCCTTGGACGGAAAAAACAAGAAGGAGAACAACAAGCTTGTAGCAACGCCTGACACGACATTGGGAAGAAAATATACCGCTTTGAAAAAATTACGTCCCAGATGCCATTTCAGATTATTAATTAGGCTCGCTAAAACAAACGATAGTGCGATTCCAAGCAGTACAGACCATATCCCCATGACAAACGTATTTGAAAGCGCTTGCCAAAATAAGGAATCTTCTAATGCGTATTGGTAGTTGCTCAGGCCCACCCAGGTGCCGGATAAATTGAGCCCGGATGTCTGATGAAAACTCATAAACAGTGCGGCAAACATAGGATAAATGGCAAACACGATGACGCCAACAATCAGTGGGGCGCTGAATAGATAGCCCATCCAGTCATTGCGCGTAAATCTGAACTTTCGTTTAGCCCATTTTCCATGCTCCGCTGTCCATTTCCCTTCTGGGGTGGATGACAAACCGATCCTCCTCCTTTCGTTAATAACCGGATCCATTCCGGTAATCGGACAAGACGTTCATGTCCATTCTGTAAATGGTTATGTGGACGAATCCGGATTATGTGTTATTCTTTTTTTCACAGACGTGAATGGAAGAACAACACCTTCAGCGATTCCTTATCGGCAGTGTATGCAGCGGCCTGCATCCGGGTGTATGCCTACACCGACCATGTTTCAATCTCACTGAAAAAAGCACAGCCTGAAATAGGCTGTGCTTCTCTATAATTCGAATGCTTATACCTCGATAATGATGGGAAGAATCATCGGCCGTCTCTTTGTCTCGCTGTATATGAATTTCCCAACATGATCTTTCAAGGTCTGCTTGATCAGATTCCATTGGGTGGACCCGGTTTCCGTTAAATCCTTCATGGAAGACATGACGATATCGTGGATTTGACCCATGAATTCCTCCGAATCTTTCACGAAGATGAAACCTCTGGATATGAGCTCAGGCTTCGCCACCATCTGCTTTTCCGTTTTACTGAGCGTGGTTACGATAATAAGCATCCCGTCGGAGGACAGTTGTCTACGGTCTCGCAAAACGATGTTGCCCACGTTCCCGATCATCAATCCGTCCACCAGGCTGTTGCCTGAAGGGATTTTTGGACCTAAGGAGGCCATTCCCTGCTGGATTTGGATCGTGTCGCCATTCTGAATTATGAACACATTCTCATTAGGGATCCCCACGGATTCCGCCAGCTGACGATGCTGATACAGCATTCGGAATTCACCATGAACAGGAATTAAGTAATCCGGTTTCATCAAGGTGAGCATTAATTTCAACTCTTCTTGGCTGCCATGCCCGGATACGTGCATCCCTGAAGCAGAACCGGACCCATAGATGACCTGGGCTCCCAGCACATACAAATTATCGATCACATGAGCAAGGTTCCTCTCATTTCCCGGTATGGCCCCTGCAGCTATGATAACGGTATCGCCAGGCAAAATCTCAATATGGGGATGCTTGGAGTTGGCTAATCGTGATAAAGCTGCCATTGGTTCCCCTTGACTCCCCGTGCATAGCACGGCAATTTTGTCCGGTGGATAACGCTCGCTGTCGCCTGCATCAATCAGTAAGTCATCGGGGATATTTAAGTAGCCATGCTCCTTGGATACGGTGACGACATTCACCATGCTGCGGCCGAGCAGAATGAGCTTTCGCCCTGTTTCAGCGGCGGCATCGATGATCTGCTGAACACGGTTCACGTTCGACGCAAACGTAGAGATGAATACCTGCTGTTTTGCCTGAGCGAATGCTTCCAGGATATGTCCGCCAACGAGACGTTCCGAAGGCGTAAATCCCGGTCTCTCGGCGTTTGTGCTTTCGGATAATATCACCTTTACCCCCTGCTTGCCGATATCAGCCATCCGATGCAGATCCGGATATGGTCCCTTCACAGGAGACATGTCAAATTTAAAATCCCCCGTGTGGACAACATTGCCTTCTGGCGTCTGAAAGACGATACCCACGCAGTCCGGAATGCTGTGGCTGGTCGAAAAAAAAGAGGCATGGATGGCGCCCGCTTCAATGGTGGAATTTGCATCAATCGTGTGGAGCTCGGAATCACGCAGAAGGCGATGCTCTTTCAGCTTGATTTTAATCAGCTCAATCGTGAGCTTCGTCCCATACACAGGGATCGGGAGCTGCTTCAGCAAATAAGGTATCCCTCCGATATGGTCCTCATGTCCGTGTGTGACAATAAGAGCTCTGACTTTATCCGCATGGTCCAGCAAATAGGTGAAGTCAGGCACAATTAAATCAATGCCGGGCAGGTTTTCGTCTGGGAACTTGGAACCGCAATCAATGACCACGATATCTTGATCATACTGAATGAAGTACATGTTCTTACCAATTTCATTAACGCCGCCTAGCGCTGCGACCAGCAATTTATGTTCAGCTATATTCATAACGATGAAGCCTCCTTCTGTCTATCCACCTAGTCCAATTCTTAGATGCTGTCGGTTCTCCTATATTATTGAAATTGTCACAAAACTTATGCACCAAGGTAAACAATGGTTCATTCCGCGAGCGTGGTATGGAAGAACAGCAAAAAAACCCGCCATCCGTAGGCGGGCTATCCTTGAAATGAAGATAAGGCTGAATCCGGGTTTCATGTTAAAAACCGAGCAGGTTTTTAAGCGTAATGAATACGACCGGGATCAACAGCGATGGCGTGAGATTCATGGTTTTGAAATTCCGTATACCCAAAATGTTTAAGCCTGAAGCAAAAATTAATATGGCGCCAATGATGGATATTTCGGTTAACAGCTCCGTTGTAATAAAGCCAGAGGCTGCGCCGGCCATCACGTACAATAACCCTTGCCAACAAAATGTGGCCACGGCTGAGTAGAACAATGCCAATGCCGAAGGTTGAAGCTAGTACGATGGACGTCACGCCATCCAGAATGGCATTGGTGAACAGATAGGTATGATTATTATTCAAAGCGCTCTCGATCGGTCCGATAATGGACAATGTTCCCATACAGAACAACAGAATGGCCGTTGTTAATCCTTCAGCCAAATTACCCTTGGTGAACCTCGACACCGCTTTTTTAAATCCCTGCTCCAGGTTCAGCTTCTCCCCGATCAGACCGCCTATGGCAAGACTTATAATGAATAAAACGGGATATTGGCTATCCGGCATATACTTCACGATTGAATTCACACCAAGTGCCATGACGGCCAAACCCATCGCCTGCATCAGGATGTCCTGATAGGTTTCGCTCATCCCCTTCTTAAATACATTTCCAATCGTGCTGCCTACAACAATGGTTGTTACGTTTACAATGGTTCCAATCACAGTCGTTCTCTCCTACTAAATATGTTTTGATACAAAGAATAAACCCTCCAGCAGCTGGAGGGTCAATCGTTTATTTAGCAAGCATTTGAATTTCGGTTACGAATTGAGAGGGATCACCGGTAAGCCCGTAATCAATGTATGTGATCTCCAACGCATCCTCGATCAGGCTGTATCCTTTTTCCTCGATATAATCCAGGAGCATTCTATAATGAGGCGCTGCATCTTCGTGTGTCCCGGCAAACCGAATCGTAATATAAGTGCCTTGGGGCGATATCTTCTCTTCGACCTCAGTGCTGCTGCGCGCACTTTCCTGCTCTACAATGACAAAAATGGAGTCATATTCATCAAATTTACTTTGCATTAAACGATTAATCGAGATCGATAATCCTACTTTGCCAAGGAAAATGGTGGACTTCATTTTGGTGCTGTTCTCCAATAATCGGATCGGCATATCCAGATTGTCGCTTTTATGTATGTTCTGTTTGAGCAAAACCATCACTCTCTCGGGAAACTCGACTTCCCGAATTTTGTAGAGCTCTTCCTTATTCGAGGCATCTTCGATCTGCTCAATTCGGCTTTTGATCTTCGCCCGGATTCTTTGATATTCCTCAATTTTCTCTTCGGTTCTGCGCTGCTGCTCCTTGAGCAGGGTTAGTATATTCTCAATCTCCCGATCATCCAGAAAAAGCTTAATGTCCTTTAAAGGGATGCCAAGCGCCTTGAGATACAGAATGGTATTCAGCTGCTCGAATTGATCGACCGAATAATAACGGTAATTTGTCAGATGATCCACGGTTGCCGGTTTAAATAAATCAATATCGTCGTAATACCGGAGGGTGCGGATATCGATCTGAAAAAGCTTGGATATTTCACCGATCGTAAACATATCATCTCTCCTCTCCTTAACAGCCTATACCCTTCGTTAAATTTGCACAATAAAATGATAGGATATGCAGCAAAATACAACCAACTTCTCATCAGCTATATTACGAAATGCATCATTATACTTCGTGTAAAAAAACAAAAAGACTACCGAACCACCGGCAGTCTTCTAAATAAATCGAGTGCGATTCGCATCCTACTGATGCTTTCTCTGTTTGTTAGGGCCTTTAACCGGCTTGTCGCCAACGCTGACAAAGATCGGATTAGAATAAAACCACAGGTCGATGTAGTTTCGTTTATTAATTTCCGCAAACCGCTGCTCATTGTCTTCGATGTCCGTTTTCGGATCTATGAGTGGGTCGCCATTGCTGGTTTCTCCAGCAACATTCACGCCAAGATTAGTCCCTCTTAAACGGAAGTATTGATCCTTCGTTGCGGTCGTCCGATAAGTGATGACGTTGTATCCATCCCGATCGGTCTTCCAATCCTTGCTCGTAAACCGTTTAACCACTTTCGTCGAATCGTTAGTGCTCCTGCTGTAAGCCGCCGTACCTGGCTGCGCTTTACCTGTTACGTCGCCTGAGATCAAATCGACATGATCTACGGTTACAGGATCACCGTTGTTATTTTTACTCGGACTTTTGAATCGGATCGTAATTTCAATCGGGTTCCCTTTCTTCACTTGCAGGTTACTCCCCATTTCGGCCTGCTTGTTCCCGTGACGAACGCGATAATCCAGCGCGTTAATTAAATCGCCGTAGACGGAGAACGATTTACCCGAACGCATACCGTTAAGTACGCTTTGCATGTCGTCCCCATTCACCCAAGTGTAATTTTTAGCGTATTGCCCGGGCCAATATCCACTGGAGTACAAACGGTTTTCACTGATCTCAAAATGAGAATCCGAGTTCGCAAAGTTCCAAAATTCGCGTCCTTCGCCAAGCAGCGCATCCCATACGCCGCCAACCTTGGCAATCATGTAATCAGCGCCGCCGTACGTTCTGTTTTCCGGCGTGGTTAAGTTTAGTCCGCCGCGGTCAGGCTCCATCTGATTCCCCGGCATGCCTTCCATTCCGAACACCACGTTTGGCGCAATATTGTTGAAATCCCGGATATCCGCGATGGTGTACACGGTTTTTCTGGAAGGATGGTTGAGCAATGCATAACTGCGGTTTCCATAGCTTTTCTGAAGCCATGCCAGTGCTGCTCGGGCATCTTCGGGAGTCGTATAGGCCCGGCTGTCTTGTTTATTCCAATCGGCTACGTCTTTGGGATCGAACATCGCTTCATCCCGATCGGTGAACAGATACTCGAACTGACGGGCTGCCTTGAGGCTCGATTCTGAACCGTATTTACCTGATATAATACCGATTCCCACATGTTCATATGTAGGCATGTCCCACTCAAAGCCTGAGAAGATAATCTTGTTCTTGTATTTCCCTGCTTCCTGAAGCTGCTGAATCTTGGGAATCTGGTATTGAGCCATTCCCATGGAGAACGGAATAGATCCGCCGGCAAGAGGATTTCCCTCGTCGTCCCGTTTAGAAACTCTAAGATGGTCGGAGACCGCGATCCAATCCAAGCCATATTTCTGGAATCCGTTGTCCAGCAGTTCCTGCAGGGATTGGCTGGCATCATCGGATTGATACGTATGCGAGTGATACTCCCCTGTCATCCATTTGCCGCTTCCTTCCGGCCTAATCCTAGCCCCATCTTCCTTTGCATGAACGATCATGCCTTGCGAAAAAATGGACAAGCTGAGCGCCAAAACCATGATGGTTTTCTTCTTTAGCTGCACTTCATGGCACCTCCAAATTGATATCGTTCGTCAAACTTCTTAAGTGTAAGCCTCCATGATGAAGAGAATGTTATCGTAAATCGTTGATTGTGTAAGAATGAAGCTCCCTATTCAATATGTCTCTATGAAAAAATATCACCCATCAAACTCGAAATACGCCATTTTCTTTTCTTCAAATCTTTAAGATTACATATTAAATATTATGTAAACCTTTTAAAAAGAATGACTACAACCTAACCTCGGCTGCAGTCATTTTCAAAGCTATCCATTTAAGATTACAATCTTTTAGACAAAGTTCGACGCACCAGCTTCACCCTTCCATTCATCCCGGAAGGCAATGCAGTCTTTCCATATAAGTTCTCCAGCGTATTGGCTGCCCGGATGGTAATCCAATTGCTCCCCTGCTCAACATATGGCGTGATGTCCCAGTGATAAGGAGGCCACAATCGAATCCCTACCTCCATATCATTCACATATAAAGAAGCTGTCTCCCTTATATCTTCAGCTTCCAGCCATAATTCCTCATCTGGAGCCAAGCTAACTTGGGTCAGATTCACTTGCTGTGAGTATTCTCCCGCTCCCGCATAATAAGGATAGCCGGCAGAAGTCCAACAACCAAACATATGTTCCGGACTCGCGTTTAGCCTCATCCGATCTTCTATAACAAAGGGTCCGATCAAAAATGCAGGAAATGAAATGGCCGGCATCGGCTCCAGCAATGATACCGTCAGAATCTCAAGTTCGTTCTCGCCCACTAACAAATGCGGCGTGATATCCACGCTAGCATAGTGTTGATCCTGCCAAGTAGAGGGCTGCAGCGCATTCTGTCTTACGCCATTCACGAAGATTTCAAGGTTGCGCCTGCGCTGCAGGAAACCGATATGGGAAGGGATCTTCTGCTCCACATCGTCCAGAATGAGCTCGATCTTCGGTGATGGGTTGTTATTGGATTGATCCGGAAGCCCCCTACCGCTCGGTGATTGCAAGCGTTCGATCAGTTCCTGCGTCATGGTAAACGTTGTACGATACGTGTTCACTTGCCCAGGCATCGTAGCGTTCATCCTGGACTGTCGGTCATTCAGCGTGACCTGCCATTGGTCGAGTAATAAAACATTAGGTTCGAGTGTCTGGAAACGCCATGGATTATCAAGAAGGGTTACATCCTCTGCATCCCGCTTCATATCGAACATTTGTTCCGTTGAACCAATTGTGCTCTCCTCAGGTACAACCGATAGCACTCGCAGCTCCCCAGCTGCATAGGTAAGAACGGAATCGCTGGCTAACCGGCGTATTTTTCCGCTTTCCAAGCCCCATTCTTCGATTCGGTACTTCGCCTCAATGGCATCAAGCTTCATGGAAACGAGATTCTCCGACCAGTTCATCAGCCACACATATACCCGAGTCCCGAACACACGTTCTACACTAATCAAATCCTCATGTTGTCCTTCGATCAACTTCCATCGTAAAACAGGACTTTTCCTTAATAACCCGCTTACACGTTCACACAATGAATCAATCGGATCAACAAGTGGCAAGTTCTCCAGGGAATAAAACAGAGTATACCCCTTGCCGATGGATCGTAATTCATTATGCTGCGGAGTCGAACCAAACAGCGCATGCATATGCTTCGCCAGTTCCGGATCATGATGCAAGCACTCGCTATGCCGCGGTATCGCTCCTACAGCAATGAGAGTACCGCCTTGCTTAACATACGAAACGAGCTGTGCGGCTATGTCCTTCGACATGACCTCAATCTCCGGCATAATCAAAACCGAATATATGTTCGCACACCCGTTAAATCGCACCCCTTCTCCATCCATAAGGCTTGCTTCGCGAAGCTGAGATTCGTCTACATAGTCGTAATCAATGGATCTGCGAAGCATCCGATCCGACAGGAGCGAGAATAGAGCATCGGAAGCGGGATATTTATTCGATTGACCGGATACGAACATATTTTCGTATACCGTATGGATAGGTGACAGCAGAAGAATCTCCGGTGTACGTTTACCGCTCGCGCCAAGCAGACCCAGTCGACCGAGATAGTCGGCAAAAGCACGATAATGCGGCCAGTGAGGCGCATGCTTGAATTCCGTCGGCGGGAAATCGGTCTTCCGATACCCGGCAAACGAGTAATAGAACGCATGCGGGATGAAGAGGTTAACGCCCAGAAATGCCATGAAATTGGCATCCAGTCGCCGCTCTCGCATGGAATAGCCGTGACCGCTTGCGCCAAACGATTCGCAGATCACCCGTTCCTTGCTGTTCAGCTGAGCGACAGAAGCTGCCGTCTTCACCGACACGATCCGATGCGGATTCTCCTTCGTGCCGATTCCGGGCGTTAAATAATCCACGCCAGCGTAGTGAAACTGCTGCAGCACCCGGGTCTGATTGCCTTGCGATCTAGCCTGTCCCCAGACCGGCTCTTCGAGCGTATGACCAATGTAGAGCAGTCCATGCCGCTCACACCATGAACGAATCGCTTGATGATAGCCCTCAACATACCAGCGTGTTATCGTATCATAATACTGCTGCTTCGTTGACCGGCTGCCATCAGCCATGTTATATAACAAGGCGCCTAACCGCGGGATGAGATCATAGCCGTTCTCTTGCCGATATCGCTCCGCCATCCCTTCCGTCCAAGCGAAGACCATGCCCGGCAGGGTAGCGCCTACATCGTGAACTGCCGTCCGGATCGCTTCCACCCCAAAGAAACCATCATGGATCATTAGCCCGGGTTCGTCGGTGAAAACGCCCTGTATCGTTGTGCCGAAGTATTCCTGCAAGGACTGAAACGGATCATAGGACATTCGGATGAAGGCCTGAACGGCTTCCGGATTCAACGTATCCAAGTAGTACCCATTGGCAAACGTGATCCCTTCCGCGATCTCGCAGGACCAGCAGGCCAGCACGATATAAGGATCCTCCGTAGTCGGCGTCCATTCTCTACCCCATACATGCGTAAGATCCTCCGGTTCATCACAGAGCATCCATTCCCCGTCCTGCCAAGCAGCGCGATAAGCCAGGATGGCAATAAGCTCATTGTGATCATAACGCGCAAAATCCAGCTTCAATCCTTGTTGTTGTCCGTCATGCGTATATCTTTTCTCTTCAACCCTTAAATAACGCATGCGATATTCCGGATGCTGACGCGTCAGTTTGCCGCCCAACGTTCCGCTTGGCCAATTGTCCTCATCGTACAGCCAGACGACCATATTGCGTTTCTTGCACTCCAGGGTACAGAACTCCAACGCTTCCATGAATGCCGGCGACAGGTAAGAGGTTTGCATCCCATGGCGCGCATGCAGAACAACACCTCCAACACCCGCTTCATACATCGATTGGATCTGGCTTTCCAGCTCCGGCCTCGTGAGCTCATGATTCAGGAACCAGAACGGCTGCGGGCGATATGTGGCATCCGGATTCTCGAATTGCTGCTTCAGTTGCATTAGATCCTTATGGGCTATTTCTGCCTGAACATTAACGTTATTCAACATGCATCACCTGTCTTATCACAGATTTCATTCAGACCGGGACATAAGCAACCGGATGAAAAAACCACCGACAACGGAGCGATTCTGGAAGTTCATCTGTTTGCCGCTAAGCGTGTCATACCAATCGGTCACCGGAACGCGAGCAGAGGTTTCATTCATGAAATCCCATAAGGGCGCAATCATGGCTTCAAACTGGGATTGCGTGGCACTCATGGAGGCACACCATACCAGCCAATCCGCTTTTGTATACGTATCGCGGCTATCCAGCGGAAGGCCGTAACGATTCTGTTTCAACTTATAATAGTCCAGCTCTTGGGCAGCAACTTCTTTTGGAAACAGGTTTAATTCCAGCAGGCGATCCCACACCAGATTGTATTTCAAACTCCAGGTATCGTTTGCGCTGTCAAACGTAAGCTTATAATGATCACCTGCATCGGCCATGGATATCCACTCATTCGCCATATTCCGAGCGGCTGCAAGATAAGATGCCCCTTCCTGTGAGCCCAACAGGTCGCACATGTATGAATACGCGGCAATGCCCAAGATCGCTTTAATGGACAAATTCGCATTATGCGCCAAATGTCCGGCAAAATCATCCGTGCACAGCTGATTATCCGGATCGAGTCCATGCTGCAGTAGATATCCCGCCCAAGAAGTAAGAGGTTCCCAGTGCTCCCGGGCAAAATCCGTATTCCCTTCATATTTGCAAACCGCGGCAGCCATTAGGAGCATATTCCCGCATTCTTCGATCGGCATCTGGTATTCCAGCTTGTTCTCGCCATACACCTGCCCGTTGGCTCTGGGGTATGTTCCCACGTCATGAGGCGCAAAATCGAACGGCCAATCAGGGCTCATGGCATACTTATAAATCGGGCGCATCATCCCCTTGACCAGCTCAGGATTGTATCTCAGGAACAATGGAATCGACGGATAACTGACATCGACCGTAGCGATGCATCCGTTGCTGAAATTCTCCTTGGAAAAAAACAGCACATGTCCCACTTCATCGGCAACCAATTTATGCGCGGCTACCGCCTGTCGATACGTCAAGGCCAGGATATCCCGGTATTTTTCACCGCCTGCGGCAAGGCTCTCCGCCGTCAGCTCGCGATTGAAACTCTCACATTGCTGCATGATGACTTCATATTGGGCGGCGGATTGTAACAGCATGTCATGGAACGTCAATCCGTTTCGCTTCCAGTAAGCATCCAGCGGCTGGTTAAAATATTCGATGGCATGAATATCATCATACGCAAGCATCAGATACTCAGATACCCATTCATCCCGTACTGGGCCCAGATCGATTTCGGCTGCCATAACGGGGGTATGATTGGATACGGCCCGCGGCTTCTGCTGATCATCTTCCGGGGGGAATTGACCGGTTCGTACATATAACTCACGGCTTGACACAGAATGAATCACCGTCTGGATACGTTCCGTACGGGGAACCGCCAGCACCATATACCCCCAATCGATTCGGGTATCATCTCCGGCAAGCTGAAGAATCGGCTGTTCGACAGTACCCATCGCCATCATATTCAATTGTCCATCGATAACGCGATGCTCCCAGGTCACTTGCTGATCCGGTGTATTTACGCACCATTCGCCTGTAACATCGAAGTAGAGCTTGACATCATGTTCACGCCCATCCATCGAACGAACCTGAACTGTCACATACGTTACGGGCCGGGACAACAGATCAAGATCATTCAGTAATAAAGGCGTGGTGAACTCAACTTGAAGCTCAATGCCTTCCCCTTGGAACGTATAACGGGTAGTTACCGGCTCAACCGTCAAATCGGTTTGTTGAAGAACTTCAAGCTCGGGATGCTCTGCTGAATCCGCTGCTGCTACCTTCCCCATAAATCGTCTGGGCAAGCCATCGATGATCGCAAGGCCGACCATACCTTGGATCTTGTTCGTCCAATGCCGGGTATGATCATCGTAGAGATGATCCGCAGCGGACCATACGCTGAAGTAAGGATCTACGGTGACCAGCGGTACGGATGGAGGTCTGAATTTCGTTGTCATCTGACATCAACTCCTTCATGTCTTGTTTATTCTTGATAATGCCTTCTATATCCTTGTGATGGGGAAACAAAAACCAAAGAGAACAGCAAAAAGCTCCGCCCCCTTGATGGCCAAGGTGCTGCGAAGCCTTTCGTTTTACCGGGCTCCCTTGACGATGGAAGTCATCAGTTCGGCATCTGAACGGTTACCACGTCTTTCCCCTTCAGATTTTCGTTCGTGAACTGCATCGCTTTCTCATATCCGGTTTTACGGAGCTGTTCCCGTAGTTCATTGATAATGCTCATCGCCGCTTCATCCGATTTGGCAAATACCGCTTCCTTCCACGCATCTCCCATTCGATCCATCGATGGCTTCAGCATTTCCCATTCCGGCGCCTTCGTGATAACATCACCCGGGTTATAAGCAGTAATTACGTGAATGCCGTTCGGACGGAGGATTTTGCGAGCGTTCTCCATCGCTTCAAGCCTTTCTTGTTCCGCCCAGATGTCTCCTCCCGCAGCGGAATTGATGCGGTCAAGCCCTGTCAGCGATTCCAGACCGATGCTGATACCTTCGTTCTTCCGCAGCTTCATGTTGGTGTCCGTGCTGAATTTGTCAAACCATTCCTGATTGGCAACAGGCTTGCCGTCCTTCATGTCCCAATGAACACCCTGCACCCCGTACCGGGCCAGCATAAAGCCTTCATCGGAAGCCATGAAATCCAGGAACTTCAATGCAGCGTCAACGCAAGCGCCTTTGCAGTTCTTCGTGATCGCCGTTACGTTATTTCCCTGAATCCCCAGATCGACGGGCCTGTCCGGCTCAACGTCAGCGCGCTCCAACGGACCGAGAGGAATGTAGTCGCTGCCCGGATGCGAAGAGACATACTCCTTGGAAGCATCCAGGATGGCCGGATAGTGCGCGGCCAGGATGGCGATGCGGCCTTGATTGATTTTTTCCTTGGCAATCGGGTCTGTCTGGGTGAAGGCTTCAGGATCCATCAACCCCTCTTCAACGAGCTTTCGATAAAACAGCGTGTATTCTTCATAGCCTTTGGTGAAGAAGTTATGTTCAACCGTGCCGTCGCCTTTGTCGACGTAACTCGCTCCGGAATAAAACATGGTGTTGCCGATGCCAACGGCCCAGCCGTTACTGAAACCGCCCAGCGGAAAGACCGGCTGGCCGTTCTCCTGCAGATTGGCATCCTTGATTTTTTTGAGGAAGTTGTAGAAATCCTCCTTCGTCACAACGGATTGCGGATCGACGCCGACTTTCTCGGCGATGTCTTTGCGCACATAGAAACCATAAAGCCAATCCATGCCGTCTTCGTTCGTGGCCGGCTGATTTTGCAGCAGCAAATATTTTTTACCGTCGTAGGCGTCTATCGCTTTCTCATATAATGCCGGCGGCACATTTTCTTCCGCAATCGATTTGGACAAGTTTGGATAATCCTTCAGCTTGTCCGATATATCCACCAATTGTCCCTCTTTGGCAGCCTTAATGATGCCATCCAATTCCCCGCCCCAGGCTGGCCCGGTATAAATGTCCGGCAAATCCTGCGTGGCGAAGATCTGGTTAACCTTCTCCGTCTCACTGCCTTTTGTATATTCCCACTCGAGGGTAACACCGGTTTTCTCCTTAATGACTTCCTCCACGGGCGTTATGGCATCAGAACCGTTGGAACCATTCCAATTGTGTAGTATTTTGAGTTTGTATGAATTCTCTCCTTCTGCCCCTTCTCCGTTATCTCCGTTCCCTGATGAATTCGTGCAGCTGATCAGCAAACCTCCAACCATGATGGACACGAGCAATGCGGATACGCCTTTCGACCAAATCCTCTTCAAACCAATCGCCTCCTGGAATATGGATATCAATGATCTTGGTAAAGCTTTGGACAAATTCCGGGTCAGGATGACCTAACCTTTAACTGAACCGATCATAACCCCCTTTACGAAATATCGCTGCAGGAACGGATAAATGCACAAGATCGGGAAGACCGTAATGACAAGCAAGGCCATCCGGAGCGATTCCGGCGTCGCGCCAGCACCGCTGGTTCCGCCAATCGTCTGTCCGCCCTGCTGCGCGGCTCGCTGCATCGAATTCGACAGCGCTTCAGCTTCCGTCAGCATTTCTTGTAAAAGGGTCTGCACCGGTATCAAATCTTTGTTGGATACATAGTAAGCACCCGAGAACCAATCATTCCAATGGGCCACCCCGATGAACAAGGAGATAGTGGCAAGCACCGGGCCCGATAGCGGCAGTATAATCCGCACGAAGATTTGAAAATCGCCGTACCCGTCAATGCGGGCAGACTCCTCCAACTCCTCGGGGATGCCTTGCAGGAAGGTTCGGATGATGACGATATGCATGAAATTGAACAGCATCGGCAGCACATACACCCAGAAGCTGTTGATCAGATGCAGCTTTTGCAGCGTGATGAAGAACGGGATGAACCCGGCACTGAAAATCGTCGGCAAAAAGATGTAAAAGGTGAAAAAGGAGCGGCCCGGCAATGTCTTTTTGGAAAGCGCATAAGCCATGAGCGTACACAGCACAACATGCAGGAATGTACCCAGCACGGTGCGCATGAGCGTAATTTGGTACGCCTTCCAGATGCGGGCGTTATCGAATACCTGGGCGTAGTTCTCCAGCGTGAATTTACGGGGCAAAAAATAGATCGCCCCCATCATCGAATCCTTCCCGTCGTTAAGGGAATACGCCAAAATGTAAATAAACGGATAGATCATCGAAAATCCGATGATGGCGAGAACGGTGTAATTGAACATCGAGAAAAAAGACCATTTACGTTTCATTACGTCACCTCCTTAGAACAGGGATACATCACTGACTTTACGGGCGATGCGATTGACGGTCAGAACCAGGATGAGCCCGATAATGCTTTGGAATAGGCCGACCGCAGCGGCGTAACTGAGACGCCCTTCCCGGATACCGGAATTGATGGCGTGCACGTCCAGCACGCTGCCCATACTGGCAGTCGCAGGACCATTCAAGAGAAGGAGCTGTTCATACCCGGCGCTCATCAGATTTCCCACGGCGAGAATAAATAAGATGATGGCCACATTGCGGATACCAGGAAGTGTCACATGCCACATCTGCTTGAAGCGTCCTGCGCCATCGATCTTGGCAGCTTCGTACAGCTGCTGATCGATACCCGCAATGGCGGCCATGAAGATAATCGAATTCCAGCCGATGTTCTTCCAGATATCGGACCCGACAATCATCTGATAGAACCAGGTAGGATTGTTCAGGAACTGGATCGATTCGACCCCAAACGATCCCAGCAAGTCATTGACCGGACCGCCATATGGAGTCAGTAAACGCTGCATCAGCGTGACAACCACGATCCAGGATACGAAATAAGGTAAATAAGAAAGCGTTTGAATCGTCTTCTTGAATTTCATCTTCCGAACTTCATTCAATAGGAGCGCAAGAATGATCGGCATCGGAAATCCGATCAACAGCTTCATAAGACTGATGATGACCGTGTTGCGAATGATGTCACCGGACTGATAGTAATTGAAGAATTGTTCAAAGTACTTGAATCCTGCCCAGGGACTCCCGGTGAAGCCGCCAACGAAGGTATAGTCCCGGAAAGCAACTTGAATTCCGTATAAGGGCACGTAAGAGAATAGAAAAAACCAGACGATGCCTGGCAGCATGAACAAGTAAAAGAGCTTGTGCTGCCAGATTCGTTTCATGAATCGGTTGTTGGTTAATCGTGACTTGCTCACATTCCCACCTCTCCTTTCAGTGGGGCGGACGGGCCGCCCCGGGTTATCCTAGCGGTAATCTCAAACGCAGCGTAATGATTTCAAATGGCGTAAAGGATAGCGTAATTTTGTTGGATGCTTCGCCAAGCGGCAGCGCTGCAAGGATGTTTTCCATCAAATCCGTAGTCCAGGCTTCGGCCGCTTCAAATCCACAATGAAGTGTCGTGCTGGCATGTGTTCCCGATGTTTCATACAGACGAACCACGATGTCGTCGCCATCCTCGGCTTTCTTGACGGATTCCACCATAATGTTCGGATGATCCGGCCGCAGAAATGCTTGGGAAGACGGAAGCTTTCCTGTCGCTTGGTCAGGCACGGAAGGCAAGGATATCGCCCGAAGCGGGATATTCAGCTCATTGCCTCGTCGATAGATTTCGGCTTGAACATGGTTCCCTTGATGCGGATATAACGAATATGTGAATCGGTGCTCCGCACGGTCTGCATCCGGATCCGGATAAGAGCTGCTGCGAAGCAAATGCAGATCCAGCACGTTATGGATCGCCCGATGGCCGTATTTGCAATCATTGAGCAGCGCGACCCCATAATCCGGCTCCGATAAATCAATCCATTGATGGGCACAAATCTCGTCCTTCGCAAAATCCCACATCGTATTGCGGTGGGTCGGCCTGCTCAAGCTGCCGAACTGGATCTCGCAATGAACCTGATCCGTACGTATATTGACCGGGAACGAGGTTCTTAGCATCTTGCCGTTCTCTCTCCAATCGACGGACGTCTCGAAATCGATACGCCGGCTGCCCTCCGTCAGCACAACGGTCTGCGTCAGCGCAGATTCGCCATAAGCGTACTCGAAGACCAGCCCGACTCGCGGCCCGTCCCGCAGCTTCTGTATCGCGAGGAGGTTTAACGGCTTGCCCGGGTTCGCCGAATAGTCATGACGGAAATCCCATGCATCCCCTTCGTCATGGTACACGCGAAGATCGTTACCCGAGTGGCCTTGCTGAATGACTTCGCGAGCTTCCGCCTTATCCAGGATCGATAGAATGCCCCCGTTTTGATCAAACTTCACGATCAGTTTGTCGTTCTCCAGGCTTCGCTCCGAAACTGTAACGTCTAATTCCGCTTCCGGTGTTTCCAAAAGCATTTCAATACCTGACGCTACTTCATCTTCAGCTCCGGCATCGGCGTCATTCGATATCACGGTGTAGCCCATCGATGGAACCAACACGTGATGCCATCTTCCATTCGCGCGCAGCCACTCCCGGCGTTCCCAAGGTAGCGAATTAAATACGACCGTTCCGGGGGTAGCTTTGGCATCGTGTGAAATGTGGTCTGCCAGATAGCGATAGGTCTCGGCAATCATAGCCTCCGTGTTTGATAGCAGCTCTTCATAACGTTCTAACGATTCATCATACACCCGCTTTATTGAAGAGCCCGGAAGAATGTCGTGGAACTGATACAGCAGAACTTCTTTCCAGATCGTCTCCAGCGTCTCGGACGGGTATGTCCTGCCTAACCGGGCAGCCAGCACGGAAGCAAACTCCAGTTCACGCAGCGCTTTCTCCATCTTCCGGTTGTACCGCTTGCTTCGTGCCTGACTGGTCAGGGTGCCTTGATGCTTTTCCAGATAAAGCTCACCGCGCCACGTCTGGAATGAATCGCGTTCTTCGTTCAATCGCTCAAAGAACTTCCACGAGGGCTCCTGTATGACAGGGGATAGACCAAGCAGGTTCTTCTCGCGTGCAAGCCGCTCCAAATGCTCTTCACCAGGACCGCCGCCGCCGTCCCCAATGCCGAAGAGCATCAGGGCATGACTGGATACATTTTTATCTAAATATTCCCGCTCCGCTTTGGCGATGGAACGCGGGGCTGCCGGACTGTTGTACGTATCTTCAGGCGGCATATGCGTTAATACGGCGGAGCCGTCAATCCCTTCCCATAGGAAGGAATGGTGAGGGTGCCGGTTATATTCGCTCCAGGAGAGCTTCTGGGTCATCATGTAATCCACGCCCGACTTCTTGAGCAGCTGCGGCAGGCTGGCTGAGTAACCGAAAACATCCGGCATCCAGAGCGATTTCATCTCCAAACCGAATTCCTGCTGAAAGTACCGCTTGCCATACAGGATCTGGCGCACCAGAGATTCGCCGCCCGGCACATTGGTATCCGACTCCACCCACATGGCCCCCTGCGGTTCCCATCTGCCTTCGCGTACCCGCTCCTTGATCTGTTCATATAACGCGGGATAATGCCGCTTCATCCAGTCGTACAGCTGGGGCTGGCTTGCGCCGAATACATACTCCGGATAGCGTTCCATCATGCGAAGCGCGGTCGAGAACGTCCGGGCGCCTTTCCGGATCGTTTCGCGGATGGGCCACAGCCAGGCCAAATCGATATGCGCATGACCCACCGCGCTGATCGTTAAGACCGGATCGCCTCCCTGCAAGCTTAATTGTTTATCCAATTGCTTCTTCGCTTGTTTGACCTGCTCCGGCGAGAATTCCGTTAACTTCAGTGATACGTCATAGAGGGCCTGATAGATTTTCTCTTTGCGCGCGGTTCCGGCAGGGAGCTGCTCGGCAGCTTCCAAGAGGACTTCGACATCGTAATATAGGCCTCGAATGTCTTCCCGGCAGACTGCGATGACAGCCTCTTTCAAAGAGCCTCCCTGGTATTTGCCGAAGAGATCGTTATTGCCTGCATCTGCCCATACTTCAATGTCAGATCCTCTCATGTACATCTCATGAAGCCGGACAACACGCTTGCCGGGGAGTCCTAATGAAAAATCGAATTCCGAATTCACGGTAGTCAATCCCTGGACCGGAGATCCTTCCCGGTCCACCAGACACAACTCGCCGTTAATGTCCAGTAAAAGGACGTGGTCTTCCTTACAGCTATTTTCCGGAAGGCTGCCGGTAAATCGGAACCAGGCACAGTCCCACAGGTTGCCCCATCGTTCTCCGTGGACAAGCGTCATTGGCGCACCCGTCATTCGATCCATGAACGATACGGGCTCGGGCGTAACCCATGCCTTCACTTCCAACTCGGCAACCGGCTCATATATCGCTTCCCGAAGCTGGTTTAACATTTGTTTTAACCGTTCCGGCCTTATCGGTTCGTATGGCATGATGATTTGCTCCTCTCTAGTGCGTCAATCGGCTGCAGAGTCAGATATGAACTTCGCTTTCCTTGCTGTCCAATCCACCTGGATCTCTGCATGGTTCACGCTGCCATGTTCATACTGCAGCAGCACGGTTTGCGACTTCGGATCCCACTCCCATTCAGCAGGTACGGCTTGATCCTGAATAACGTACTGTACAGATTTCGGCTCCATTGGGCAATACAATCTCGCGCTTGCCTGCAGATTGGACGGCCCTCTCGCGATGAATCGGAAGCCTGATTCCGTCTGGACAAGATCCTCGATTCGGGAGGAAGCGGCAATGACGGACACCTTGCCGTCCGAAGGACGTCCGGCCTCAACATCATAGAGCAGCACCTGTTTCCCGGGGCTTAACGTAACCTGATCCAGAACGGATAGCTTCGAATCGAACAAGTCCACAATCGGGCCCGAGATATTCAACGGCTCAGCGGAGATCGATTCCTCCAGAACCGAAGCGATCAGATAAGGGCCTCTCTTGAGCTTGAAATAATGTTTGGAATTCCACGGTCGTTCTGCGCCATGATGTGCTTCCAGCGTGGATTGGACGGCTTGCCGCAGCCGGTCTGCCCCCGCTTTGGATAGGGTGAGTTCAGCCGGATGCTGATCCAACCAGCACACGATGCCTTTTCCTACCGGATGGACGCCTTCCGCTTTCCCCTTCAGGCCAAGCTGCTCAAACAGATGCTCCCGCGGCGAGTTATACTTCGAGCCAAACGGTTGATCCTTGCGGTCATTGTTCCACCATGAACGAATACCGTGATATGGATCGCTGTCATCGCCAACATAGATCAACGCCCCGCCATCCTGCACCCACTGGGCAAGAGCATTATGAATGTCCGGATACTCCGGTTTAATAAATTCATAGCTCAGAACCAGCACGCGGTATGGAGCCAAATAACCCGGATACCGCCTTACATTATCCAGCTGAAGCGGACGAACCGGGATTCCATGTTTCAGCAGCGGCAGTGACAGACCGTAGAAAGGGGAAAAATCGAGAAGCTCGGTGTCCCCTTCCGCCTGAAATCCTTCAGGGTCCGTACCGTCGTATTTACCGGCATCGGGCGCTTCCGGATCCGGCTTCATCCGCTGAAACATCGCGGAGTCGGCAATAAGAACGCCAACCTGCAACTCATCTTCTGCCGATTCGATCACTTCCTGGTCCATGTTACCCAGCGTGTGCATGACCTGGAGCAGCGTCGTTGCATAGTCAGACGGGATGGACTCCTTACCCGAGCCGTCTTCAGATGGATAAGTTCCCTTAAAGATTCTTCGCGGCCAGGGTGAAACTTCGTAATGGGCCACTCCGGGATGCAGCAGTGAGGCGACCACGGTCTTTAAGTAGTTCTGTTTGTAATCCGCCCAAGTGTGGTTCGGGTTATCTTCAATCGAATCATGCAAGAACCACATGCGTCTGTCGGTTCCGCGGACCAGCTCCTGCATCACGCCATATTCAAGGTAAGCGGTTTCAAACGTCCGTTCCTTGCGCAGTCCTTCATACACATTCGGCGTTCGGGACGTCCCCGTCCAGATCTGTGCAATGTACCCGTCAATGGACGGAAGCTCAACGAGCCCGGATTGCGGGCTGACAATTCGCCACTGCGTGTAATTGATCAGGGAATGAGTCGGAACGTAAAAACGAAGGACTCGGCCATAACGATGCAGCGCGTAATCCTTCATCTCTGCACATAACCGGTCCAGCACGCGTGTATATAAATACGCTTTCAATTTGGAAGCCCGGTATTGTGCGTCTGGGGAAACGTGCGGTGGAATCCATGGCTCTTTGTAATACAGCAGCCATTCTCGCTTAAATGCTTCCGAATAACCGCCATTTACCCAGAATTCGGGCTCCTCCAGATGAATGGCCTCTACGCCCGCATCAACCGCAATGCGTATTCGATCCGCTAGATAGCGCCCAAAGGAAATCGTTGGCACCATGTAAGGAATAACCGGTTGTTTGCCATGCAGGATCATCTCTCCGTGACGATCGGTCTGTGCTTCATCCCAATGTGATAAGCCGTCAACCTCCCCGTCCAGGTAGTTGTTGTATGTCCCCCATGCGACTCCTGTCATCAGATGGACGATATATCCTTTGTCCTTCCATTTCTGAATGCGCTCCGGCATCGTTTTATCAATTCCGTAGACCATCACAAAGTCAGTCTGAAGATCATAGTCGGGATGATAAGGGGCCGATTCCTGAAAACCGGTTCGTTCTTCTCTGCGGTCTCTTGGCACGTTCTAAACCTCCCTGCTCTGGTTAGATGCACTCTTGCTTCTTGGGTATCCATCATTTTCTAGAATATAATATATAATATTAATATATTCAATATGTTTTTTAGTGAGAAATAAAAAAAGCCCTCTCCGTTAGTTAACGGAAAAGGCTTTTCCTTAGCGTAAGTATTACGTTTGTGGAACATGACCCGACGTTTGGCGAATGACCAGCTCCGGCTCAATCAGCAATTTGCTGTAGCTCTTCACTTCTCCATGACCGCGCAATACTTCGAGCAGTTTACCGGCAGCCTGGTATCCCATATCCCATTCAAACTGTTTGACATGGGTAAATATGCTGAATTCCTCCACGATAGAAGTCGGATCGTCGAAGCTGACGATCGAAACGTCTTCCGGCACGCGAAGTCCCGCTTGCTTGGCCATCTGATAGATTTGGACGCCCAATCTCCCGTTTAGCGAGATATAGGCGGTAACCATGCGATTTCGGATATATCGGTACAATGGATGAGCTTCGGCATCCTTGAGCACACTCAGCGGTTTGAAATCCGTAATCATATGCGCCGGATTGATTAATGCGCCCTTGTCCTTTAATGCATCAATATAGCCTTCGATCCGCTCCTGAACCGTGACGGTTTGCAGGGGAGAATCCGAGCATATGGCGATGTCCCGATGTCCTAACTCCCATAGATGTTCAACGGCGAGCCTCGTACCGCGCCTTCCATCAGCCGCAATATAATGCGTCTCGACCCCTGGCAAATACCGGTCAATCAGCACAAAAGGAAACCCGGATAGTTTCATACCCAGTATTTCCTCGTTGTAGTTCTCTTCGTCTACCGGGAAAATCAACAGGCCTTCGGCTCCGAGAGCCTTCAGCTCTTTGATGGCATCCTTTTCTTTTTCCAGCTTGCCGTCGGTCAGCATGATCATGCTGCGATAACCTTCGTCATTCAGCGCAGCTTGGATTCCCTCAATGAGCCTGATGGCGAAATAATCATGGATGGTGGGCATGATCACGCCTATGATGCCCGTGGCCAGCTTCCCCTCTTTTCCCTTAAGCTTCGCAGTTGATGACTGGCCCGCAGTTAAGAAATCGGCCTCCTCTGCTACAAAACTGCCTTTGCCCGGCACCCGGGCAATTAATTTCTCATTCGCTAATCCGGTTAGGGCATTGGCAACCGTTATTTTACTGACATGAAACTGATCCATCAGCTCCTTCTCTGTCGGAATGCGGTCCCCAGGCTTCATATTTTCTGTTGTTATGACGTGCCTTATATAGTCCTGGATTTGCTGATACAACGGAATTCGATCGTTTGCACTCATTCTAATCACATCACCAATTCATTCATGATATTTGAAATATATAATATATCCTTACACATACAAGCGCAATAAACAAGCATGAGTCGATCACCAGACTATAACGACAAACTCTTGATATACCTATGTTTAATTTGCCTGATTTTCAAGAATTATAGGAAGTTTTGTCGAACCACTTGTAAAACCATACTTGAATATATTAAATATGTGTTGATAAGCGGAGTGTTGACCGGCTATTGGGCCGAAAAAGGAGGATCGATGTTTGCGGATGAACACACGCTTTGATTTCTGACCACAGATCATAACAAGGAGTGAATTCGCCATGGCTCGTAGATTCACGATTCTCTGTTTAGCTATCCTATGTGCTTTTTCATTAACGACCAGCGCAGCTTATGCTTCGGAAACGAATCCACAGTCAGCGCAAACTGACAGCTCCAATCATCGTGAACTGCCAAGTTTCAAGAAGCCTAAGCATCTGGACGTCGCAGATATTTATGATGCACCAGGTGACATCAAATTGTTGTTAGGGACCTTGCAGGGAATCGTAAACAGGGAACAGCCCCGAATCTATTTGATTGAATCCCAGGAAGAAGGGAAAATGACCTGGCTTAACGATATCAATGTGCCTTACACGCTTCATGAAGACTATTGGGACGTGTTCTCCGCATATCGCAGCGAGGCGAAAGGCATGATTGTATATGATCCGGAAGTTCCTGATACGATTAATGTCGCCACCACGCTCGCAGGTTTGAAGAATGCGGTCGTTGCCAGCCCTGAGCTGGCCGACAAATTGTCTAAAGCTCCATTCGACTTGAAGATCCTCGACGATCTTCGCGGTAAATTCGATAATCGACTTGAAGCATACACCTGGCAATATGAGCATCTGTGGGAGCAGACAACTCATCAGATGCTGATCGGGCTGGATCCGGATACAGCGATTCGTATTCCTTCCGGAATGCCTGAATCGTTCGTGACGATTGCGGAAGAGAAGCAGCAGGTGCGGGATGCGAGCAACCGTGATACTTATAACCTCGACCTCTCCTCCCTCTTGGGAGAAGCATCCGTTTATCTGCGCTTTGATGATGCTTTTACCCAGGATGGCTGGGGACCCGCGGTACATGAAATAACGATCAAGGCTGACGACAAAGAGATAGCGAGCTTCATCGCAGGAACGCCTGAAGAAGAGTCTTATCTCTATGATCGGCAAAACTCCAAGTTCAGTGAAGGCCAAGGCGGTCACCGCTTTGCCGATAACGGCAGTTATTTTGTATATGAATTCACTCCGCCTGCGGGAACCGAGATACTGACCGCAGAAGTTGATATGTGGAACCAGTACAAGGTTTCGGCGGGGAATATCCGTCCGCCTTCTGCAGAGCAGCAGGAGCCCTATGGCTATTTAAGAGATTACGCCGTTGCCAATAAAGCGATGGTATTCTGGCTCGATTCCAATGTACCTGAGCAAAAAGCGCTTTTCGAGAAAATCATGTCCGATGTGGAGCCGGGCACCCCATACCTCGGCTGGTTCAGCAACGATGTGGAAGGCGAGTTCAGCTCGGTCGAGATAGCCTCCCGTTACGGCGTCTATGTGCTGGCAGCCGATTGGTTCAGCAATCTGACCGTGTTCTCAGGAACCAAGCCGAAGTTCAAGCTGGCGAAAACACCTCCACAGCCGGCCCTTGAGAACAAAATTTATGTGACCTATACCTTTACGGAAGGCGACAACTTTCAATATAACCAGCATCGCATGCGCGTCATGTGGGATGACCCGGCCAGAGGCAAGGTTCCGATAAACTGGACTTCAAGCCCATTGCTCTATGAAGGTGCCCCTGCCATATTGAATTACTATCTAAACACGGCAACAGAGAACGATTTGCTCATTGCCGGACCTTCCGGTGCCGGTTACTTCTATCCGAGTCCATGGCCTGACGCTAGCTTCCGTGAGTTTTTGCAGCAAACCGAGAAGTATATGAAAAAGACAGGAATGACAATCCCTTATGTACTGAACCGAATCGACAGCGAAAATGTGCCGTTATCACCGTTTAAAGCAAAAGCTTATGAGGAGGAATATAACGTACCTGGTTTATTTATTAGTTATGAAGACAAATACGGGGTTGAAATTATCGGCGACAGCCTGCCCGTGTCTACGATCCGGGGGATCAGCACCGTTCAAGACGGATTGCAGGTGCTCAATGAAGCCAAAGCGAATTGGGATGGTAAATCACCGTTGTTCGTCTCGCTCGGTATGCTCGCATGGAGCATGACCCCGTCCGATGCGCTGGCGCTGACCGAACAGCTCGGGGCAGATTTCAAAGTCGTTCGCGCGGATCATTATTTCTCCTTGCTCCGTGAAAGCTACAACTTGCCAATCAAGAAATGACGATTTTTAGTTAAACAAATGACAGACGTATAATGGCATCGCAGGTCCGATTATCAGGATCTGCGATGTTTTTTATGATGGAATGGATATCCTTCCCCACCCCGTGGTTACGGGATTTAGGAGGGATAATTAACGACATTAAATATAGTTAGTTAATGCCATTAATTAATCTTACGGTCACTATTCGCTGTATGCATTTAATGTAGTTAACTAATTTAATTAATAGCATTAATTAAATGCGATCAACCTCCTAATTCATGAACCAATAGAAACTCGCGACTCCATGATCTCCACCATACATCCTCCCTAACCGGCACATTTCCTCTGCCTCCGCACAACAGCCCCACGATTTCCGCAGACTCTGTAGCTTGCATCCAGATGATTTCTCCTGATTATTTCTTGGGTAATCGCAAAAACCACATCCATTCGACAGAAGACCGAACTCTTCCCCTGATACATAAAATGCGGCAAATGGTGAATACTCACTATATCGATTAGCATGTATTCCCTCATATGGAGATTAGTATAATGCCCACTAGCAAAAAGATATCATTGATTGAGGTCTACTTCATCATGCTGTTGTCCTTGGGTATCACCAATCATGTTATCCTGATTCCGCTTATTCTGCAGTACGCGGGCCGCGACGCATGGATGGGCACCCTGCTGACCATGATCCTGCATATAGGCTGGGTCTACATTTTGTTTTTTATCATGAAGCGAACACAGCAACAATCGATATTCGCCTGGTTCAAAGATGGTTTTGGTCCGATCATCGGCTGGATATTTATATGCATCATGTCACTCTACTTTTTTGGATGTCCGTAGTCATATTAAGAGAAACGGTGACATGGATTCGGGTTACCTACCTGCCGCAAACGCCGAAAACGGTCGTCTCGCTGACCATTATTCTGCTATGCGTATATGTGGCCAATAACGGGATTCGCTCGATAGCGATCATATCCGGCATTTTGCTCCCCGTTGTGTGGGTACTGGGCCATTTTGTAGCTGTGTCGAATCTTCAATATAAGGACTACTCATTGTTAACTCCGCTATTCGTTGAAGGTTACACTCCTATGCTCAAGAGCATGATCGTAGCCGGTGGCGGGTTCATGGAGATGATTGTGCTGATCTTTCTTCAGCATCATATGAAACGAAAGATGAATTACCTCTCGATTGTTATTTTATCGGTTCTTCTCGGCGGGCTCACGCTGGGACCATTGATGGGAGCGATCGCCACATTCGGTCCTGTTCCCGCGATGGAATCCCGCTACCCTGCCTACGAACAGTGGATGCTGGTCACCATTACGAAATATATAACCCATGTCGATTTTCTGGCTCTATACCAATGGATATCAGGGACATTAATCCGCATCTCTCTTTTCCTGCTTATTATGGCCGATGGTATCTCATTTAAAAAATCCAGGCGACGCCTTTGGTATTTGTTAGGGTTGGGTACCGCACTGACTGTCTTTTCTTTAATACCGGTAATCGATCGACAAATCGAGTTATTCGTTCTCGGCAAATACTCTGCTGCATTCCTTGGCTTCCTGTCTGGGCTAACGCTATTCATTGCGATCCTAGTAACATTTAAACCTAAAACCAAAGGGGGCGGGTAGACGATGACACATCACAGACCTCGAAATCGAATGTTCCGTCGACAATCGAAACAAGCTCAGTTTGCAGTTGACCGCCGCAAGCCTGCTCTCGATACATTGGATGAGAACACCCTGCGTTCCATGTTTGCCTCTTCCGCAGACGTTGTCATCCAATCCTTTCCGGCAAAGAAGGTTAGTGCGTTTCCTGCATTGCTCATCTACTGCGAAGGTATGGTTGATCCCACGCTGATGACCCAATATGTGCTGCCGGATCTGGAAGAAAAGCTGGAACACTTCAATGAGTGGGAAGCACTGGCCAGAGAATTGGATAAATCGATGGAATGGAGTGAAATTAACCAGCATGCCGACGTTGTAAAGCTTTTGTTCGAAGGGCACATGATCCTGTTTTTTACAACAGAAAAATGCTGTTATTCCATCAATATTGCCGCACGCCCAAATAGACAGCCTGATGAATCCAATACCGAGGTGGCCATCAAAGGGGCGAGAGACGCTTTTACGGAGGATATCACCACGAACGTGGCACTCGTCCGAAAAAGGCTGCGCACGGCCACACTCCATAATGAACAAATGATCATCGGAGATCGCAGCCAGACCCGGGTTTCACTTCTATATATTTCCGATATCATACGCCCTGAAGTCGTCAACGAGGCTAAAGAGCGATTAAAAGGCATCCATGTCGATGCACTCATTACCAGCGGCCAACTGGAGGAGGCTCTTTCCGATTCCACCCTCTCCCTGTTTCCGCTGATGGACTATATAGGCAGACCGGACTTTGTAGTGGAGTGTTTGCTTCGAGGACGTTTCGTTATTCTTGTGGATGGTTCGCCAATGGCGTTAATTGCACCATGCAATTTGATGGCATTATTAAAAACGCCTGAAGATTCCTACTTCCCTTACTACTTTGTAATCTTTGAACGGCTTCTCAGGCTGCTGGGTCTCTTTCTCGCCATTATGCTACCGGGATTTTGGATTGCCCTCACAAGCTATAACATCGATCAGCTCCCCTTTCTACTTCTTGCGACCGTCACTGTTTCCAGATTTGGGCTTCCGCTTTCCTCTCCCATGGAGATTTTATTGATGCTGGGTATGTTCGAGCTTTTCAGAGAGGCTGGCATCAGGCTGCCCAAAGCAGTCGGTCAAACCATTGCGGTTTTAGGCGGTCTCATCATCGGTGATGCTGCCATCCGTGCTGGTCTTACGTCACCAACCATGCTGGTTGTCTCTGCAACAACCGCGGTCGCGACTTTTACTTTAGTGAATCAGACGCTTAGCGGGACGGTCAGCATTATTCGACTCTATGTGCTCATCTGGTCTGCCTTGCTGGGTATGCTCGGATTCTTCATTGGCATATTAACGCTTGTCGCATACCTGTCTGTTCTCGAATCCTTCGGACTTCCGTACTTAGCTCCCCTATCGCCATTAACGTTCAAAGATCTGATGAGTTCCCTCTTAAAAAAACCATGGGCTTTCAACAAAAAACGACCGCAAATGCTTCAAACGATAGATGACTCCTCTGAAGAAAGGGAACCTGAATGAAATGACAACCTGCGTCAGAATCATAAAATTAATGTGGTTAATCGTATTACTCCATTTGTTAACCGGCTGCTGGGACATTAAAGAGATTCAAGACATCAATTACATTACTGCCATCGGAATCGATCAAGAAGACGGAAACTTTGTCGTTTACACCCAGCTGATGGATTTCACTTCCGTAGCCAAAATTGATTCAGGAAAATCTGATAAGCCCTCACAAATATGGACGTCCAAAACAAAAGGGAAAAGCTTGGACTTGGCGATCAATAACATTTATGACTCTGCGCAGGAACGTACGATCTGGAGTCATATTTCCTGTATTATCATTAGTGAAAATGTGTTGAAATCGAATGTCCTATCGAAACTGGATACCATCGGTCGCTACCAGGAGGTTCGCATGACGCCTTGGGTATTCGGCACAAAGGATTCGATCGAGCAATTGATGAATATCCCGGCATTTTTCAACCTCTCCCCTTTAAATACATTAGCCCATGAACCTGTTGAGGAATATAAACAGAGATCCTATATTGAACCGATCCGATATTTCGACTTCATGGCACTGATGACAGAACCAGGCTGGACGGTTTTGCTTCCAAATCTGACGATCGATACAAAGACATGGAGCCGTAACCAAAAAGAAGATCCGAAGTTAGAGATTAACGGAGTATTTGCTATATCCAAAGGGGTATCCAACGGCTTATTCACCAATGACAAGCTTACCGGTTTGCGCTGGCTGGAAGCCGATACTAAGCGTTCCCACATCCCGATTACCAATCAGAACGGTGAATTAGCAGGAGTCGCGGTATTATCCAACCCTAAAATCAGCGTGAAAATAAACATTGTCAACGGCATGCCCAAATACCGCGTTAGCGTCAAGTTAAGTGGAAACGTAGTGGAAGCACTCGATGATATGAACAAAACGGATTTTGAATTACAGGCAGCTAAGGGGGTACGCGAGGAAATTTTGACTACGTTTAAAAATGGAGCTGCTTCAAAAACGGACCTATTCAGCTTGGAGCACGTGTTGTTCAGGAGGAACACCCGGCTTTGGAAAAAAGTCAATCAGTCATCTGCTCAAGCGATCGATCCAAGCGCACTGGAGACAGTTCACGTCGAAATCCATCTGGATCACGCCGGCATGAAGCTGCTCCCTCATCATAATAGTCCGATTACACCTACGACTAAAGACGAAGCAGACTCCTGACACTCTATAATTAAAGAACCCATAATAAAGGCAGCCTGTTCTTATAGTCAAGAACGGCTGCCTTTGATTTGGAGGAAGCTCCATATGGCATATATGATAAAGCGAATTTTTGATATTGGTAAATAACATCTTGGTTAGATGATAACGTCCACATCGTCATCCTCAAACAAGTCATCATATGCGACGTAAAGGCCTATAGCTGAGGCAATCAATACTAAGATAGCTGCAATGAACGCCAATTGCTTAACCGTAGCTTTTTTTGAAGCTGCTTGTTGTCTGCGTTTTCTTTGCGTTCCTTGGCCCATACGACATACCTCCCACTCCATGCCATTACCATAAAATATGAATTCGACATGAAAATGTTGTTAGGCAAAGTACGGTTATATCGCATTCGTGATTCTTGTCCTATCGGGTAAGCTTGCTAAAAAATGCTCTTATATCCTCAATAAGTGATTCCGGGTCAGCCATGGCAACCATATGACTGCCACTTTCGCGATTCGACCAGTGGATAATGTTGTTTTTGACTTCTGCAATACGCCGGAATACAGAACCTCCCCCATGGGAAACCCCTGTCGGGACTCTCATCTGATTGGTTGGCATCCCAGCTGCTCCTTCATAATAGGTCCAGGCCGAGGAAGCAAATGTCTGCGTTAACCAATAAACGCTTGCGTTAGTGAGCAGCAGATCTTTATGGATCGGTTCTAGAGGAATCTCTTCCGTGTTTTTAGGCCATCCGTCAAATTCTTTAAACCGCTCAACAAGGTAAGCAAGTCCAGCCACCGGCGAGTCAAGCAGCCCATAACTGAGTGTTTGCGGTCGGTTGGACAGATACGGTGCATAACCGCTCCCACCTTCAAACAGCTCGGCTAGATGAGTAATTTCGGCCATTTCCTCCTCGCTGCACCCTTCCAGTTCACTCGGATCTCCCATGGGGATACCCAGCCCTCCTGTAATATGAACACCAATCATATGCTCAGCATCAAGGATAGCCAGCTCGGGGGAAACTAATGCGCCTGCATCGTTGCCATGTGCTCCATAAGCTTCATAACCGAGTCTGTGCATCAGCTCAGCCCACACACTGGCTACGCGCTTGATGCTCCACGGTGTCTCATCTGCCGGCTCCGGAAAAGTGGAAAAGGCGAATCCTGGAAGCGAAGGTGCCACGATATGAAAAGCCATGCTTGGATCTCCACCATAGGCTCGTGGATTGGTTAGTGGTCCAATGATGTTCATGAATTCAACGATGGAATTCGGCCAACTATGGGTCATGATCAACGGTAAGGCATGTGGCTCGGGAGATCGTACATGAAGAAAGTGGATCTGCTGACCCTCAATATCCGTTATAAATTGCGGAAATGCATTAAGTTTTTGCTCATACTCACGCCAGTCATATTCATTCTGCCAATATTCCACCAGCTCTTTAAGATACGAAACAGGAATTCCCCGACTCCAATCACCGCCAGGTAACTGGGAAGGCCACCGGGTATGAGCTATACGTGCTCGCAGATCGTCAATGTCTTGTTGAGGAATGTCGATGTGAAAGGGGCGGATGAAGATTTCGGAATCTTGGTACATGGTATCTTGATGATTGTTAGCCATCGGATTACCTCGCTCTCAATTTTTTCTTCATTATAAGAGCGAAACACTGACGACAATGTGTCAGTGTTTTGGTGGAAGATTTCTCATATTGTGAGGGTGCCTAGTCACTCAGAAGTAAAGAAAGAACCCGCGATATACACGGGTTCTGTTAAGTCATAAAGCTTTATCGATTGACCATTTAGGAGTTGTTAAAGTGAATCACCATGCCTGTTTTATCATCGGATTTTTTGAATCTTGCATAACTTAAGCACTCAGGGTCAGCCTCTTCGACCTCAAGTAATTCATGTGCATACTGCTCAAGCCCCTTTTCGAGTATACACTGCGCCATATAACTCCAATAGGATCGATCACTCGGGACATCGCGTTCAGGCCAGAATAAACCATCCGTTAACAAGATCACGTGTTTTAAGCGTGACTTGTTGATCTTTCCGTATTCGAGAAAATGGGCAGCTTGGGCTTCTCCGTTCAATACGCCATAGCCTCCATTCGTATTACTCTGAAAGCGATTCGCCCTGATGATATCAATAACCGTCCCGTGGAGGTCTTTTTGATTGGTTAATCCCTTAATCACGCCCTCCTCCCATTTTGCGATGGCCGGAGATTCCAAATGAGCGACTTGTCTCCAGGTTAACGGGCGAACCTCCCCATCTTGGTAGACGGCAAGAATCATGCAGTCGCCTGTCTGAATAAATTCCATACGGTCCTCTTGAATTCGAACAAGAGCAAGGGCAGTGCCCCAGAGGCCCTCTTTATTCTTCATGTTAATATTGGCTTGCAGCATAAGTTCTCTTAGCTTTTGGTTCGCTTCCGCAACATGATCCGTAAGCTGTACAACCCGGTCCAGTGATTCGAAGTACTTCTTCACGGTTTGGGCAGCGATGTAACCTCCGGTTTCCTTCTTGTCGCTGAGGTATGGAACGATGGATGAAACTCCATCTAACACGCCATACAATGAGGCTCGTTCGTTTATGACAAGTGCATCTTCGTTTAAGAAATGGATTCCCCTATGCGTGAATTGCTCAACGGTTACCATAACGCTCCTCCTGTCGATTCCGATTCTAATTACTAGCTTTGCAACTTGACCCTTGCAGCCCGCCAAAAGGCAAGACATGTTACAAGCAGGGCCAGCATGAAGCTGCTGATAGCCGGAACGACAAGCTGTAATACAAACGTCATCCCTTCACCATCAACAACCGTCAGCATGGCCATGAGCATAACCAGAATATAGATCACTATAAATACGCACCAAAATGGTAGAACCGAATTTGAATGTTCTCTTTGCGCTGGTGCTACATACAAATGGCGATGGATCCACCATACGATCAGGACCAGCCCGATCAGACTGCTGCCGTGCTGACATAATTTATATACCGGAATTTGTACGGAATCGATATGTATCCAATGGGTAAGAAAAGGAATCTGATTCACGATCCAGGCACCTTTATGCGTAAACTGATCCCATAATAGATGTGTGCCAACGCCCACTAATCCCAAGATCATTACGGTAAGCCAACCTTTAAAAGTGGCCGGCACCTTCCCTGCCCGATCCCATCGGTATGGAAACCATGAAGGTAAATATACGAATAGAACGGGTCGTACCACCGTCTCGAAAATAACGTACAGGAGCAAGATCATGGGAAGGTTGAACAGCAAGATGCCAGGACCCTCGTGGCTCCATAAGCCAGACGCCCGAAATCGGATGAAATATTCAAAATCCGGTGCCATGCAGCCGATTATTAGGGCTGATACCGGCAGCGATTTCTTCTTCCACCAAGGCATCGTTATGACAGGATGAGCGAACGTAAACGGCATAAGATCTCCTAACTGCTGCGAATGTTGAACATAGCTAATTTTTAACTAACAGATTCGTACTCATAAGAGGCAAAGAAATTTTACATTTACAAAAAAAAGGACAGGCATCCGCCTATCCCTCATCTACTTTATATTACAGCAATTCGCGTGCGAGCAGTCGGTAAACCTCCAGCCGTTTCTCCTGCGAATGCGGAATGCTGCATATCATGGCTTCCTGGAATCCGTAGTGCGCTTGCTCTTCCTGTAAGCGTGCCGCGATATCCTTTACCGCTCCCACAAGATGGATCTTGCGGCCTTCCTGGATAGCCATCCGGTCGATTTCCGTTAAGGACACATTCTGAGCCTCTTCGGGCGTCAGCACCTGCGTAATTCGGCCCTTGCTCATCATCAACCGGAAAATGTCCTGCGGCAGCGCTTCATACTCGGCCTCTTCCTTCGTTTCTGCCGTCGTCACCATATAAGATACATTAATCTCAGGCTTTTCCATGAATATGGACGGCTGGTAGTTATCGCGGTAATGATCCAATATTTCGCTGCTCATCGCTCCGTTAAAGAATTGCGCGAAGGAGTAGCCGACTCCCATCTGAGCCGCTTTTAACGCGCTATTGCCGCTGGAGCCCAGCAGCCACACTTCAGGCAGGGCAACTCCGGTTGGAGCAGCGGCGTTCTTGGCGTAGAGTTCATCTTCCGGGATCTCGTCACGAAGGAGCTGCATGGTAACGGCCAGCTTATCATACATGTTATGAAGCATCAGCTGCCGTCCTTCAGACAAAGCGTACATGGCACTCGTATCACCGCCTGGCGCTCGTCCTACACCAAAATCAATCCTTCCCGGGGTAAAAGCACTCAACGTCTTAAACACTTCCGCAAGTTTAAGGGGCGAATAATGCATCATCATGACACCCCCGGTGCCGATGCGAATCCGGTCGGTTTTGGCTGCAAGCCGGGCTGCCGTCACTTCGGGTGCGGAGCTGGCAAAGGTATTCCCGCCATGATGCTCGGCCATCCACATTCGGCTGTATCCCAATTCATCTGCTAAGACAGCCAGTTCTTCCGCTTTATTCAAGGCGCCTTCCGCTGTGTTGCCGCTTGTTACGGGTGCCTGATCTAATACGCTTAATCTCATGAGAGTTCATCCCTTCCTCGGTCAAATGACCATTTTGTTGTTGATCCATTCCTCTAAAGCCGCCACCTTGTCCTTAAAGCGCTCACCGCGCATCTCCTCCGTCAGCGAAGCGATGGTCTCTCGCTTTAATACAGCCTTCCAGGATGACTCTGCTTCTTTCATTAAATCGGATAACAGGCAGCAGCTTTCTTCCTTTTCCAAGTCCAGCATGTCTACCAGTATTCCGTGGGATGAATAGAGGGATTGCTGCCCTTCTACCGCGAGGTATACGTCGTATACACGGATATCCTCGGGTTTCTTCTTTAATCTAAAACCACCCTTGATACCGGGAACAGACGTGATGATGTCTGCTGTTACCAGCTTCCTTAACAGTTTCTGAAAATAGGTTGCCGATGTCCCCAGCTGTTGGCTGATCGCTTCCCCGGGCAGCACGGCCTTGTCCGGCAGCATATTCAGCAGAACCAGGGCGTACACCGACTGTTCCACGCCGGTTTTCATATGCATAAACAGCACCTCATACAGGAAAATTATCTAAACTACACACTCATATAACCATTCATGATTAAATCGGATAAACAATATCCACGTTATATATTATATGAATTCGAACGGAAAGTAAAACGGGTAAAAGCGAGTGCTGTCGCTTGTCTGGAATCGATTCGTCCTCTCCGCTATGTCTTGCAGAATGCTACTTATTTAGACGTAAAGAAACCGTTCTTTGGTAAAATGGCGGGGCTACCCACACCATTTACGAAAAGAACGGTTTCTTTTGTGCATTCAATATACTATGAAGCAACTCAATATCCAATGGATTCGGAGGAAGCTTCTACGCTTCGTCCCATAACCGCTTCAGATTGTCTAGACCCAGCCGGGTTCCTTCCCGGCATTCTTCCATACCCTCGAATTCCAGCGTAATGTCTCCGTCATAACCCTCGTTCTTAATGAGACGCAGAATCTGGCGAACATCGATATCACCTTGGCCGAAGATCGAGCCTCGGAGGTAATTGCCATGGGATGTTCTGAACCATTTCCCCCCACCCGGGTCCTGATCAAACGGACGATAATAGAAGTCTTTCACATGGATGAGCGAGGCCAGCGGCAGGTTGCGATTCACGCCAACCAGCGGCTGCTCGTCAACGCATAGAAAGTTCCCGATATCCAGAGTTGTCTTGAAGTTCGGTCGGTCGACCGCCTGAAGCACACGCTGTACACGGTCGCTCGCCTGTACGCTCACGCCATGGTTCTCGATCGTAGTCGTAATACCGTACCCGGCTGCGTAATCTGCAATAAGACGACACCCTTCTACAATCCTATCCAGATGGGTTTCCACATAATCAATGCCCATCTTCTCAGGCGGCAGCGTGAAAGCTGTCACGTCATGACGCATATGCTTCATTCCCAGCCGGTTGACCGTATCCACATGTCGCTTGATTCGTTCCACCTCCGAATCAAAGTCGTTCCGGCTCTCCTGGACGAAATTAGCGGGCATGGAATAATTGGACAACGCGATGCCGACTTCCGCCGCCCGCTCACGCACTGCGTCAGTAAGCTCGGGATTGTCCTCCAGCGTAAATCCATAGGGTACGATCTCCATGTGCTGTCCGCCGTTCTCGGCTATCCATTCCACAACATCCAGCACCGTCATCTCGCCTGCACGAATAGCCGGCAGCAAGCTGTAGGTGCTCACACCAACCCTCATTCTAAGATCCCTCCTTTATTTGCTTCTTCCATCATACGCTTCCTGGTAAATTTCCAGATAGCGGGCTACATTCATGGCCTCCAATTGCTGAACGTAGCCATCCCAGTCCTTATCCAGATCGGCATCGCCAATCACGAAGCGGGCCATCATTTCATCAACGTAATCATTGATCGTTTTGGACAGATCCGCAACCTCGGACGCCTGCTCGTTGGTCAGAAATAACGGCGGCACGGTGCTGACATCGGTAGGTTTGTGAGGTTCGTATTTATTCTTCGTCTCATTGTACAAAACGACTTCCAGATCGTCGTCCCCTTTGGCAACGGCGCTCAGACGGAAATCATTCGTCCGCAAGCTCGGGCCGGTTTGAATCCAGGCGATATTCTGCACCGTGCCGTAAGACTTTAGCTCAGACCAGACCGCAGGCTCCCCGTTGATGCCGACCTCTCCGTCCTTCGCTTCACGCCATTCCTGGTCCGGGCGGCCATACACGCTTCGCAGCGTATGCTCCCGCTCGTACAGGCCATCCGCCCAACGCAAGGCGAGCTCAGGATGCTTCGCCTTCTTCGTGATGACAAATGCACCCGGATTCATTCCGGTGGAATCTAGAGCAGCGTATCGAACTCCATTCGGTCCCTTGAGCGGCGGCACGGTCTTATATTCCAACCATCTTCCGCTTTCGCCGAGGAGTTGGGTAAATATACCCTGGTGGCCGCCTGTTGAAGCGCCAAGAAGCACGGTATCGGGATTCTCGCCGATCTGTATCAATTGATTATCATCCTGCGTGAACGACTCCGGAGCGAGGAGCCCCTCAGCGTACAGCTTATTCATATACCGCAAGCCTTCCCTCCACTCCGGTTTGTTAAAGGCAACGTCAAGCTTGTCGTCTTTTATGAATATATGCTTATAACTCGAGCCGTAAACCGGATTATAGATGAATGAATTTAATAGGAACGCATCGATGGAGGAGCTCCAGGATTTCGGAGAAATCGACAAAGGAATTTCGTCCTGCATGCCATTTCCGTTCGGATCTTGCTCTTTGAAAGCTTTCAGCACCTCGTACAGCTCATCCGTGGTTTCCGGCATCTTCAGATTGAGTTTTTTCAGCCAAGGCTCATAAATCCACATTTTCTGGCTCATGGAACAGTGATAACATTCATTCACTTCCGGAAGCGCATAGATGTTACCGTCCAGCGCCGTGATCGCGGATTGGATCTCCGGATTGTCCTGGAACATTTTCTTCGTATTCGTCCCCTGCTTCTCAATCAAGTCATTCAACGGAAGAAAGGCACCCTGCGAGCCGTATATCATCTGCTGCGCCGGCGATATATTTAAACCCATAATGACGTCGGGATAATCCTCGCTGGCAAGAACAAGATTCAATTTCTCCTGTATGCTCTGCTCCGGAACGACCTCCCATTCGATGTGCACATTCGTTTTTTCTTCGTACCACTTGGTGAAATCATTCGTTTCAAAATTCTCAACCAGCGGATTTCCCCGCACCATCACCTTTAAAGTGGTTTTCTCTTGAACCAGCGGATAGGTCCCCGGTTCGGATAAGGCGATTGGCTCGGTACCGGCATTTGGCGCCTCATCCGAGCCCTTCGGGCTCTGTGAACCCGTACAGCCTGCAAGAAGGATGCTGAATGCGGTGAAAGCACCCATAATAACTCGCGTTCTTTTTCTCATAACGTCCCGCCCTCCTGAATAATGGATGGATTATCCCTTTAACGAACCGATCATGACTCCTTTAACAAAAAACTTCTGCAAAAACGGATATACGATCAACAGCGGAACCGAGGTCACGACGATCAGCGAATATTTCAACAGCTCCCGCAGCCCTTGCCGGGCCGCAGCGGTTTTGGCGTCGCCGAGCATTTCGATATTCACCTCGTTCTGAACCAGAATATCGCGAAGCACAAGCTGGAGCGGGTACAAATCCGCGCTCTTTAAATAGATCATAGCGTTGAAATATTGATTCCAGTGTCCAACGGCATAGAACAAAGCAATAACGGCCAAGATGGGACCCGAAAGCGGCAGTACGATGCGCCACAGGAAGCGAAAATCGGTACAGCCGTCCAGCTGGGAAGCCTCCAGCAGTTCCTGTGGGATGGTCGTCTGGAAATACGTGCGCATGATGATGACATTCCACACCGACAGCGCCCCCGGGATCAGCATCGACCATATCGTGTCAATCATGCCGAGGTCCTTCACCAGCAGATAGGTTGGGATCAGCCCCCCATTAAACAGCATCGTGAACACGAACAACAGCATGAACACGCTGCGGCCCCGAAAATCTTTGCGTGATAACGGGTACGCCGCCATGACGGACAGAATGAGATTGATCACAGTGCCTGCCAGCGTATAGAACAGTGTGTTCATGAAGCCTTTGGCAACCATCGTATTTTTGAATACCGCACGGTAGCCTTCGAGCGTCGGTTCGACGGGCCACAGCCATACCTTTCCTGACAAAACCGCACTGCTGGAACTGAATGAGGCGCTGACTACATAAATGAGCGGGTATAACACAACGATTAGGAAAATGGATAACATCGCGTAGTTGACCACCGTAAAAACGCGATCCGAGCCGGATTCCTTCATGGCAGGTGATTGCATACGATTCCTCCCTTCCTTACCATAGACTCTCCTGCTTCAGCTTTTTGGCCGTTTGATTTACGATCAACAGCAGCACGAAACCGATGATCGCTTTAAACAATCCAATCGCCGTGGCATATGAGAAATTCATCGCTTGGGATACCAATCCCACCTTGTACACATACGTGTCAATGACTTCGGATGAACGCAAATTCAGTGCGTTCTGCATTAACAGAATTTTCTCGAAGCCGGTCTCCAGCATTTGCCCCGTATTCAGAATGAGCAAAATCATGGCGATGGGCATAATGCCCGGAAGGTCAATGTGGCGCATCCGCTGCATTTTCGTAGCCCCATCCATGACGGCTGCTTCATGAAGTGCCGGATCAATACCTGAAAGCGTTGCCAAAAAAATGATGCAGGAAAACCCGACATTCTGCCAGATATGGGACCACACATAGATCGACTGAAACCAGGACGCCTCCGCCATGAAGTGAAACGGACCGATGCCGATCCAGCCGAGCATCGTATTGATGAGTCCCGTTCTGGGATCCATAAACTGCAGAATCAAGCCCACCAGCACGACCAGAGAGATGAAATACGGCGCGTATGTAACCATCTGGACGGTATTCTTGAATCGCCGGTTCCTTACATAATTCAGTCCAAGCGCCAGCATAATGGGAAACGGAAAACTGGCGATCAGTGTATACAAGCTGATGGAGAACGTATTCTTCAGCAATCGCCAGAATTCATGCGATTGAAAGAAACGTTCGAACTGGGCAAATCCTACCCATGGACTTCCGTTGATCCCCTTCGTGACGTTGAACTCTTTAAACGCAATTTGCGCTCCGTACATCGGCACATACTTGAAAATAATGATGTACAGCAGCGGAAGTAAAAAAAGCGCATACAACTGCCAGCTGCGGATGAAACTTTTCCAGCCACTCAGCGGCTACCACTCCAATCTTCAATGGATTCGTCCCGGGTGCGGTCCGTGATTGGAGTATATACAGAAGGGTGGATCTGCGTAAATCTTCATGTTTCCGGTCCATTATTCAGAATTTTAGAATGGGCTGTTATTCATCAATTAAGCACTACGCATTTCTTTAGATTAAGCATGTTCTCCTTCACGTTGAAGGCGTCTATACTCGGTAGCACTAATGCCATTTACTCGTTTGAACGCACGGCTGAAGGTATTGAGTGAGAGATAGCCAACAGAAGCAGCGATGTCGCTTACCGGCCTATCGCCAGACGACAATTCCCGCTTCGCCTCATCCATTCGGAGCTGCTCCAGGTAATCCGAGAAATTCAAGCCTGTTTGCTCCTTAAAAAAGTAAGATACATAGGCTTCGGAGGTGCGCGTTTCCCGGGCAAGCGCGGTCAAACTGAGATCACTTTCCCAAAAGTGTCCCTTGATATAGGTTAGCAGTCGGTTCGTTAAATGATCATTGTGACTCTTCTTCCTCTCTTCGTTCTTCCGACAGAGCCGAATGAAAGCGGTATGGAGAATATTCATGGCTTCCGCCGGGGACATCACCGGATGTAGAGCTCTGATGACGGCATCCATTTCCTCCGTTCTGCCGCTTCCATCATCTCCTGTCTGTTCGCAGCATTTCATCAGGGTACCGCTAAGCTCCTGAGCAAGGAGCTTCTCCACAGCCATCGGCAATTGCCGCTCCGATCTATTCTTCTCCTTGATCTGCAATAAGAGCTGCTTGGTCTCATCCAGATTGCCTGCTTTTACAAGCTGAATCAATCTCATCTCTTCATCGGCCGGATAATAATAGGTGAAGGGCGGCGTTTCCATTTCAGCATGAAATAAGATAGGCGTCTTCTCGCTCCATCCAGCGTGATGAAGCACAAACCTGGCTTCTCCGTAAGAACGGTATAACTCAGCAATGCTGGACTGGCATTCACCTACAGCTATATACAAGCCCGTATCCGGGATTGCGCTCAAATGCTCATAAATTCCCTGTATATATGCTCGCATCCTTGTCGTAAAATCCGCGTTGTCTGCCGCCGTTCCGGACAGGATCAGGACCAACTGGTTTTCACCAAAATCATGCAGCAGCACTTCCTCCCCGCATAACGATTGAATCCGGTCGCGGATGTTGATTTTTACAATATCAAGTTCCATCAGCATCTCTTCCATAAACGGCTCCTGGTATCCCCGAATATGAAGCAGGGCAACCGCATGGTGAGAGCCCCGAAGTTGGACTTGTGCATGTTCCATGGCAGCGTCGATCTCCTGCATCGAGGTGAAACCTCCCTTCAGAAGCCTGTCAACTACGACATTTCGCAGCATCGGGATCTGCTCTTCCAACCGCTCCTTCAGCGTATGATGGCTTTCGATCAGCTCGGACACGGAATGACCGATATAATCGACAGCGTTACGAGCAATAGCATGTTTTACATCCCGGCGCGATGAGGGTAGAAGCTGGAGAATCTTCAGGAATGGCCTGCTGCTTCGATACGCGAGATAGCCGGCTATGCCAAGCCCTAGGAGAAGAGCCGTGATAAAGATCGCCAATGTCAGCTGTTTGATATAATTTACCTTTTGCAGAACCACGGATTTCGGTTGGGCAGATACATAGCTCCAGCCATTGTATTGGGACGTGGATTGCGTCACCAGCATTTCTTGACCACCTAATCGAATATGGGAGTAGCCTCCTTTTTTAGGAAGCGCTTTCAATACATCCGGTTCTTTCAAACCAATGGAGCTGATCAGGTTGCCGTTCTGATCTGCAATGTAGGCAAAACCCTCTTGTTCTGGATCGACTTTACGAAGCATGTCCTGGATCTGCATATTATTAATCAGTACAGTGACCACTCCGCTACTCCTTTTATTCCCGAACGATTGCATGTAGCTGACAACCGAGTAAGGTTTCCCTTCATATACAACCGAATGGCCCGGGGCATACGTTTTATAATGATACTGCCCAAACAAGGCTTGCTTCCACTCGCTTAATGGCTGGTCGTCATAGTGCAGCTGCATTCGATAATACTGGTCCACCGTATACACCTTGCGAGGTGATACGATCATGTTGCTGTTTCTGTAAGCGATGTAATAATCCACAATGAAGTGATTGAACAATTTGTAATTAAACAAACTCTTTTCCAAATCCCATAGACGATAGGGACCCGTACCGGCAAACGGTTCTTTCTCAAATTGAAAAGAGAGCACCTTCGATTCGCTCGACATCTGCCGTGCAAGGTTCTCGATTTCAGCAAATCTCTGATCCAGCGCTTCCTGGATTTGCTGCAGAGCTGCGGAGGTGGTTCTCACCGTCTCGCTTTCGATAAGCTCTGCGGTCTTCCCATAAGCAAACCATCCAACCAATAGGGAGCCCACCAAAATGACAGCATACGGTATAAAAAATCGAACCAGCAGCGCTGCCTTCTCCCCGGAAACGGATTTCACCGCTTGATTCCCCCTTTCAACTATTCAGATATGATCCAATATAACAAAGAAAACGACGGATAGTCAGTAGACCAAATGGCACTCTTTAAGAGTCAATCAGGGTTCTATTTTCTCGCAAATTGGTATGATCAAGCATTTGGATACTGTCGGCATTTCATCCGTAAATTGGTTATCTCCTCCTCCTTCCCTTATACTGGAGATGAACCTATCATTTTCGAGAGGAGCCCCTATATGACAAATGCGAACGAATCTCTGAAAAATGTATTGTTTACGAAGGAATTTACCCATAACCCTTATCCGGTATACGAGAAATTGAGGCAGAGCGATCCCATTCTGAATCTGCAATTTCCCGATGGACGTTTCGGATGGCTGATCAGCAATTACGAGCAAGCTGTTGAAGCGCTCAAGGATGGCCGACTTAGCAAAGACGTTGCTAAAGCAATGGGTCAGGAACAGACCAGCGTATTCAGCACCAACATGCTGTTCTCCGATCCACCGGATCACAAACGGCTTCGCGGTTTGGTTCAAAAGGGCTTTACGCCACAGAGAATCGCAGATATGCGAGGCCATATCCAAGAGATCGCGGACAACCTGCTGGATGCTGTCTCCTCCAGAGACACCATAAATCTCATTGACGATTATGCCTTTAAACTTCCCATTATCGTAATAAGTGAAATCCTTGGCGTGCCTACGGAGGATCAGGACAAGTTCCGGGTATGGTCCAACTCCATCATCGGCGCCTCCAACCAGGAATTGAACGAGCAAGTGGTCCAGCATATGAATGAATTTATCGCTTATTTGAAGGATTGGTTCCCGAAGGTTCGCGAACAACCGGGCGATGATTTGATCAGTCAGCTTGTGATTGCCGAGAATCAGGGTGATCGCTTATCCGAACAGGAGTTATATGGCGTCGTCACCCTGATGATCATAGCCGGTCATGAAACGACGGTGAACCTGATCGGCAATGGCGTGCTTGCGTTATTGGAGCATCCGGAGCAGCGCAAGCTTCTGCAGGAACAACCCGAACTCATTCATGGCGCAATTGAGGAAATGCTTCGCTACAACGGTCCCGTTGAATTCAGTACATCCCGCTGGGCAGCGGAGGATATGGATTTTCATGGCGTTCACATGAAAAAAGGCGACTTGGTTGTCATCGCTTTGAACTCCGCAAATCGGGATGCCTCACAATTCGAGAATCCGGATATCTTTGATATTACCCGGGAGAAAAGCCAGCATTTAGCCTTCGGCAAAGGAATTCATCTCTGCCTGGGAGCCCCGCTCGCCAGACTGGAGGGTGAAATCGCAATCAACACGCTGCTCCGCCGCTACCCCCATTTTGAGCTTCAACGGGACATCGATGAGCTTGAATGGAGACCGGGTATGATTGTTCGCGGTGTAAAGGAGATTCCGATTTCACTTCATGCCTGATGCTCAACAACATAAATTCCAATATCAAAAGGCGAATCCTGTTAGGGGTTCGCCTTTTTCATGTGTTTTTAGAAGACAACCAAAGTGAACTGAAGTAGGAACTTTTGATACAGTCATCTAACGGGCAGGAATTCATCGTTAGGATTTATCCGCGAGTTTACATATTATACATTATGTAAACTATTCACCGTATTGCCGTTTATCTTTTAGTTCAATAAGGAATCCTCATTCCAAGCCCCAGGAGTTATTGAAATGGTAAAAGTGGGTAACCTTAGTTAGTAGAACCCTTTTAAAACAATACACTTCGAATTTTTATGAAATGGAAGAGGATGAACCGAATGAAGTCAACAAAATCCAAAGAACACCAATTACAGCGCAGACGTTACTCCGCACGTAATTTATGGGCCGGCATCTTATTCGGATTAGGTCTAGTCGGTTTTATCGATGAGGTTGTGTTTCATCAATTGCTGCATTGGCATCATTTCTATGATAAATCTACAAGCGATATCGGTCTTGTCTCCGATGGACTGTTTCACGCTTTCAGCTGGTTCGCCACCATCGGATCCTCGTTCATGCTTGCCGATCTTCACCGCCGAAATGCGTTCTGGCTGAAACGGTGGATTGGAGGTATCCTGCTTGGAGGCGGCGCCTTCCAGCTGTATGACGGCATCATTCAGCATAAATGGATGCGTCTGCACCAGATTCGTTATAACGTCGATATCCGTCCCTACGATTGGATCTGGAACCTGATTGCTGCGGGCATGATCATAGTGGGTGTGATTCTCATCGTGCGAACTCAAAACCGTGCTCTTTCCAGGGAGGCCTGATCTTATGGTGAGTAACCATTCGTTTGATCATGGGGCTGGAATGTCCGGAGCCTCTGTTTCATGGACGTCCTGGGATTTATTCATAGGTGGCTTGATCTTCGCGTTTCTCATTCTTCTGTATATGGTTGCTGCTAGAGTCTCCAATCGAAACTACCGAACATGGCCGGTCTATCGTTATCTGTGCTGGGTTGCGGGAATGCTTTGCGTTGGTTTGCCGCTGATCGGTCCGCTGGCGCGACTCGCCCCTACGAACTTCACGATCCACATGCTCGGACATCTGCTGCTTGGTATGCTGGGGCCGCTGTTGATTGCATTCTCCACTCCGATGACGCTGCTGCTCAGGTCTACCCCATTACTATTCGCAAGACGGATCGCTCGTTTGCTGAAGAGCAAGCCAGCTCAAATCGTTGCTCATCCAGCGGTAGCGGCCTTGTTGAATATTGGTGGACTATGGGTCCTGTACACAACCGGCCTATTCATGGATATGCATCATAGTCTTTTGCTTCATATCGTGGTTCATTTTCATGTTTTTGCAGCCGGATATATATTTACGGTATCTATGATTTACGTAGATGTGGCTCCGCACCGTCACAGCTTCCAGGCTCGTGCGATCATCCTGGTCATCGCCATTGCCGGACATGGAATCCTCTCCAAATACATATACGCCCATCCGCCAGACGGCGTCCCTTCGGAACAGGCCAAGCTCGGCGGAATGCTGATGTATTACGGCGGCGACGCGATTGAGCTCATTCTAGTGTTTTGGCTGTGTATGCAATGGTATAAGTCGGCGCGCCCGCGACCTGCTGCATCCATCCTCCAAGCCTTGGATTAATCACCGTTTACCGGATTGTGCTTGGTGTCACTCGTCTCCTCCGGCAGCATGTTAGATATGCTTGGTACATTGCGCGGCTTATATTCTATGAGTTCGGAAGAGTAGATGGCAACGGTCATTCTTCCTCCATTACCGAATGCCCGGATGAGGATAGGCTGATTATAGGCGTTCTCAAAAACAAAATCCGGACCTCCCCAGCTCACCGTAGCATCGCGCCCCGGCAGCACATAAGGGACGTTCCGGCTGTGAGAGTAACGCTTTACAATCTGCAAGCCTGCACGATCAATGGCGTTATACAATGTAGAAGAAACCTGACAGATCCCTCCTCCTACTCCCTCTGATAACTCACCTCTGACGATAACGCCGGCACGTCTGTAACCTCTGTCCACTGTTCTCATGCCAACCACCTGATTAAATGAGAAGGTTTCTCCGGGGAACACGACTGCACTGTCAATCGCCTGGGCAGCTAATGCTATATTATGGGAACGATTTTTGTTGTTGGAATTAAAATAGGTGACATAGTAACCTATCGGTTTAACCCGAATGGAGGCAAGAAGCTCGGTATCCACCTTCGGATAAATCGGATACCTCGGCGCTTCGACGGTAGCGCCCCCAGTCCCGTACCAATACGAATAATATCGTTCCAACAGTTTGCGTCGATCCAGTCTATGACCATTCTGCCCCGGAATGATTTGGCCGCTGCTGCCAATCCGGGCATTCCTGGCTTCCAGATAGGTTTTCCGATCAAGCGCATCCACCCATTGATTGTATTTATCCATATCCAGCAGCGGGAATACATCAAGTGCATGTTCGCTTCGGCTCACGCTGGCCATGACTTTGCCTTCTTGCGTTATCATTAAGTTGTTGTTTTCCGGTTCATCCCCTTGCAGGAGCATAAACAATAGACCGAAGACTGACATCCATCTCAAGCTGGTTCACCTGCTTTATCTTTATGTTTTTCTCTACTTTCGGTTTACGTGTGATATGTCCGGTTTCGTTTACTCTCTGGTATTATGATTGCATTACAGGTAATTCATTCAGATTGTTTTATAAACCAAAGAAACCCGCACCATGTATGTGCGAGTTTCTTTATATGTTCTGTCTTTATTTTACAAGGAGACCGGCGTCTCTTTCCTATGACTAAAGGGCATAACAAGGAACAGGAACGAGCTTACAGCCAGTAATTCTGCAATCCCGATGACCGTTCCCATAGGTGCAGCAGTCGTTCCGTCTCCCAGGCCCACCAGTGGACTTGCGGCTGCGCCTAATAGCAAAGGCAGTAATCCAAGAAGCGCGGACGCACTGCCTGATGTATGGGCTGCTTGCTTCTGCATCGCCAGTGATGTTGTCGTTGCACTGACCATGCCGACGGCAGAAACAATCAGGAATAACATCGGGGCAATCAGCAGCAGTCCGCCGCCAAGCCAGGTGATCGCGAACAGCGAAGTCCCGCCAAAGGCCGCAATGATGAGACCCGTTGTCAACAATTTGGACTCCCCTGTGCGAGAGGCCAATCTACCCGTGATTTGAGAGAACAGCACAATGCCAACCCCATTAACGGCAAAGAACAGGCTGTACATTTGAGGGGATACGCCGAAGATATCCTGCAGCACGAATGGTGACCCTGAGATATACGCAAACATCGCGGCTGATACGAACGCTTGAGAGAGCGCATAACCGACAAATACGCGGTCCCGAATCAGCGTACCGAAGGTACGGAAGGTTTGTTTGATCCCTCCATTGGCCCTTTTCTCCCGATTGAGCGTTTCCGGAAGACCAAACCATACCGCGAGCAGCATAAGCAGTCCAATCAGGAACAGGACAACAAAAACCCCCCGCCAAGAGACAAAATTAAGGATAAACGCACCGAATACTGGAGCGATAATGGGTGCCAAACCATTGATCAGCATCAGCAATGTAAAAAACTTGGTCAGCTCCGAACCGGTGTATAAATCCCGGACGACAGCCCTGGATATGACAATACCGGCTGCTCCACTTGCTCCCTGTACAAATCGAAGCGCAACCAGAACCCATATACTTGGGGCAAACGCACACAGCAAAGAGGTAATCGAATAAATTATCAAGGATATGATGAGTGGTGCTCTTCTCCCCCGAATATCGCTGAGTGGGCCTGCTACAAGCTGTCCTAGTGCAAGACCAAGTAGAAATGCCGTCAGGCTTAATTGGGCCAACGATGCTGGCGATCCCAAACTCTCGGAGAGTTTAGGAAGTGCAGGTAAATACATATCAACGGAAAGTGGCCCGAAAGCCGAAAGAGATCCGAGAATCAAGGCAAACTGAAGCCTCTTCCTGCGAGATAGAACCATGGTTGAACCGGCTTCTTTCGTGGACATCGACATACGATCTGTTACTTCCTTTCTTGCAACACATTGATGCATGAGTATAAATTTTTGCAAAACCATGTTGGATTTGCTATACAACTATCCTATCATAGGATATATTTCGGTCGATTGCCATCCAAATTTTCTAAGCCAGTGGAATCCGCAAGGTAAACGTCGTGCCGATCCCTAGCTCGCTGTGAACCGTTATTCTGCCGCCATGGTCCTCTACAATTTTTTGACACAGGGACAGCCCAAGGCCGGTCCCTTCTTCTTTGGTTGTATAGAACGGATCAAAAATCTTGACCAGATTTTCATCGGGAATGCCTTTTCCGGTATCCTCAACTTCCACAACAGCCATTCGTTCTTCCGCCCTGAGCGAGAGTCGGACAGTACCGGTGTGCTCCATCGCTTGAAAAGAATTACGGATCAGGTTGATAAGCACCTGAATGATCTTATCACGGTCCATGACAATCTGAATCGGCTCATCACTTAAGTCCAGCCTAAACAAATGACCGCGCGAAGCTGCTTCGGATTCACACAAGGAATAGACCCGGGTCAAACAATCCGTTAGGGATTCAACCCTCATATTGCTGGCATGCGGCTTGGAAAAGTGCAAAAATTCTGCCGTCAGCTCCCCTACCCGCGTGATTTCCCCCATAATGACCTCATACCACGGCTGAATGTTATAACCTTGATTTTTGGAGAGTTGGATGAAGCCTTTAATAGAGGTAAGCGGATTCCGAATTTCATGGGCCATTCCGGCAGCCAATTCCCCAACCATCTTCATCTTTTCCGTTCGGATCATTTCCTCCTGGCCTCGCATCCAGGAATTTCGCCGCATTTGAAATATCCGGTCTTCTGCCGTGCTGATCATCTCTTGATAAGTTAAGGCTTCGTGCGGGTAACAAGTGATGCTATAGGTCACCTGTACGCCGATACTTTCAAAATTGAACAGGCTGCTGTCGATGTTGACATGCTCGGGGAGCAGCACAGCAAAGCGATCCCCTGCATATCGGGAGGCTGCCAGCATATCGCTCAGGAACAGCTTGCGCAGCGCACGAGAGAAGTTGATCAGAATCTCATTGGCTGTGGAGATGTCCTTCGCATTTAACGATTTAAAGTTGTTGATGTCGAGCAGCACCAACTGGAAAGGCTTGTTCAACTCAACAAGATGCTGGACTTTATGCAAATATCCATCATAATTCAGAAGCCCCGTCAAGGGATCGTGATAGGTCAAATAATCGTTTTGCTTATATAACTTCTTCTTCTCCGATTCGAGAAAGTTTACAAAGTGAAAAGAAACCACGATGACAAAGGAAGACAAACAATCAAATACAGCGACCAGTATGTTGTACTTTGTAATCGGCACATAAGTCAGACGAATGATGGAATACTGAAGGATCATAAGAAGGCACAGCGGCAACGATTCTATGAAACGCTCTTTTTTATGAATGAGGTTGATGATGAGTATGTAATACAACAAGATACACCAATTCAAATGGCTGACAAAATGAAACGCCCCGAGAAAGAGAAATTGAATATTGCGAAGCCATTCGAACTTTCGATCAAAAATAACGGATGCATACAGTAACGATGCCGTGAGCAGCATCATAGGGATTGACGTTTGATATCCAAGATAAACCGATGACACCATAATAAAAACCGATATCAATGGAACAAATAGGAGCTTAAGTACTATAAAAGACAAAGCGAATCACTCCTAAACCACTATTACTGGCGCAAAATGTAGAAATCACGGAGGCAAGTTTCACCAAATATGGTACACCATATGTATGCGTCTGAACAGCAGGAAAACACGACTTTCATAAAAAAGCAACCGTGATTCTCTTTCAGGAAATCGTGTTTATTCCTGCTAACAAGCTCATTTCTCCGGCTAGATTTCCTCGTACCGAATCGATATGAACTGATGGGTTGTTGGATGAAACGCAACGGTTACATATACGCCGAATTCACGAGCCCCCTCCTTAAGCCAAAGTTTAAACTTCTCCTCCGCCATTTCACTAGAGATCGTGGTTCTTCCCATATAGAGGTAGTCCACTACATCCATATTATATTTACGCTTTGCTTCCGTGACGGCAAGAGTTCCCCACGTGGCGTAAGCAGGGTCTTTGCTGTTCACCGCATGGATCAAGGACTCTGCAATTTCTGTCAATTCCTGCTGCCTGATTTCTGAAGAAGCGCCATTTGCAGAAGTTAAAAGGTATTGCCAGTTCCCCTTTTCGAATACGAACAGTTGCAGCGTATTGGTCGGCCCCTTGTAAAACTTTGCGGGTGTATGATCTGTCAGCATCGATTCCTGAAATGATAGATGTTTCAACTGCTGTTTATTCTCGAGCGGATATAATTCGATTTTGTAGTCATTATCAAGTTTATATCGGTTAAGATAATGAATCTCCAAATGCTCGTCCAATCCCCCATCCATGTCATAACAGCGGCCATACTGATGCGTGAAAGCGACGGGCGGCAACTGCGGCGGTAAGTAGACGGCTGTACCGAAATGTTTCGCACACGCCCTCACTGCCTCCTCCACAAGCTCACCACCGGATTCAAAGATGCCCTGCTGATCATAAGCATCCTGAAGTTTGTTAATCACTTGATCATGATCAGGGCTAATCCCAAGCGATATAACCCCGGCCATTAAGATACTGCCCAGCATAGTAAACCTCCTCTTTACACCTCTAGATAAACTCTCGCTTCGTCTCTCAAGCCTAAGATTCCCGCTAACGGTCTTCCTAATTCGATATGGGATTCGTTGGATAGATCCAGGGCAAAGTACGCACACTATGACAGACTATGCAGGAATCCGAGGTGTAAAGACGTGGGAATAAAGCAGAGGTTAAAATCCATCTTTCTGGTCAACCATGAGCATGCCGATAAAGGTCCGGCTCAAGAAAATCAACAGGACCCTCATCCTCAGGAGGGAGCAACGCTGACACTGCAGCATATCATCGATCAATTTGATCATGCCGCCGATTTTGTCCATAAATCCTATATTAATGAACGTCTGCAAGTTTTGTATTTCAGTCATTTAGTCAATGAGGATCGGCTGGAACGTGATCTGCTCCCCCCTGTGTTAACCGCTGAAGAGCCGCTTGCGTTGTTAACGGAACAATCCCAGTTTAAACCAATAGTGGATACCAAAAAATGCGTTGAAGGCATTCTTAGCGGCATGGCGGCTATCTTTTATGAGGAAAATGCATTCATGATCGATGTCATATTCCCGGTGTCCCGTACGGTTGCAGAATCCGAAACGGAATCCATCATTATCGGGCCGCACGAGGCGTTTACCGAACAGGCTTATACGAATCTGTCTTTAATTCGAAAGAGAGTTCAGAGTTCTCATCTCAAAGTCATTAAACTTTCCGTGGGAGAAGTCACGAAATCAGATGTCTATGTTCTGTACATCAAGGACATCACGAATGAGAAGTACGTAAATGAAGTGATAAAGCGAATTAAGGATATTGAAATCGATGCTATACATGATACGAATATGCTTATTCAGTGTATTGATGATGCTCCGTATTCGATCTTCGCCCAATTTCTGACCACCGAGCGCCCGGATACGATTGCATCCAAGCTGGTTTCAGGTCGAGTCGTCGGGATTATGGACGGGAGTCCGACTGCCTTCAGCGCTCCGGTCAACTTTTTTGAGTTCTTCTCATCCTCCGATGATTATTACCAGAGGTGGAGCATTGGTACAGCGACCTTGTTCCTGAGGTTTGCAGCGCTCATCATCACGGTGACATTGACGGCCCTTTACGTGTCGGTGACCTCATTTCACTATGAAATGATTCCACAGAATCTACTCCTGACATTAACCGAGTCCAGAAGCAGAGTGCCTTTCCCCCCGATCTTTGAAGCGCTTCTGATGGAGACAACCATTGAACTTCTGAGGGAAGCCGGGGCCAGACTGCCCACCAAGATCGGCCAGACCATCGGTATCGTAGGCGGTATCGTCATAGGACAAGCTGCCGTGCAGGCAGGATTAACCAGTAACATTCTGATTATCGCCGTCGCTTCCTCAGCAATTGCCTCCTTTGTTATTCCCAATTATGTCATGAGCGCTTCTTTTCGCCTGCTCCGATTCGGACTCATTATTATGGCAGGATTTTGGGGCAATCTGGGTTTGGCCTTTGGACTGGCGTATATCGTCGTTCACCTTAGCGGTTTGACAAGTATTGGCAGCTCTTATTTGTCGCCAATTGCTCCTTTTGAGCCCTATGACTGGAAAGACGTATTTATGAGATTTCCTTTTTCCACCCTGGCCAAGCGGCCGACTCAAGTTAGAGCGAGAAACAAAGTGAAGTTAAAAATGAAGAGGTGAGGACAATTGAAAGAAAAACTATCCCAATTTCATACAGCGATCCTCATCTATATGATTCAAACGGGCGTCTACGTATTCAGCATCGCGCAGATCGAAGCCCAGTATTTCGGGACAAATGGCTGGCTTGTTGTGATCCCGATATCCATTCTGGTCTGTCTCAATATTTACCTAATGTATTGGGTGTATCGGCTGGGCAAAGGTCAGTCGATCTTTGAAATACTGGAGAAAAGCATTCCCAAGTTCATCCTGGTCCCCTTCTATCTGGCTTTTAGCATGGTATGGGCACTAATCGGCTGTCTCGTTGCCAAGGAATATGTGCTGATCTTTCAGATGTTTGCCTTCCCGACAACCGACCCGATGGTGTTCAAGATTGCGATCGATGTTCTAGCCTTTATGCTGCTGACCAAAGGGCTCTATAACATCTCCAAGGCTTCGACCGTTTACTTCTGGTGCACCATTTGGATGAGTTTGCTGCTTATTTACTACTCTGGGGAATTCAGATTCGAGCGATTAACGCCTTATATTTTTCAAGACAGCTACAATATGACCGAAGGATTCTTTCATATCTATTTGGCATTTATGGGATATGAGCTGTGTTTACTATTCTTTCCCTACACCGATAAGAAGACGAAATTGTTCAGGGCCGTTATTTACGGTCATCTTATTCGTACAGTATCCTACGTTCTCTTGGGTTTTGTCTCGTTCGGAGTCATTGGCAGCGATATGCTGAAGGTTATGTTGTTTCCATTACTCGATTTATTGGCTTATATCAAGCTGCCGTTCATGGAGCGAATTGAGAATCTCTTCTACGGCTTCTTTCTGTTCACCACCATCATCACCCTCGTCCTTTACTTTTGGGCAGCCGGTGAGAGCACCCAACGAGTTTTCCCGAAGATCAAAATCAATGTTCACTATTTCTTTATCATTCTTTTTGCCTTGCTCATATCCTACATTCCAACCGTATTGAATACCATCCGAGAATGGATTTTGTATCTGGGTTATATCCAGATCGGATTCGCCTATATTGTACCGGTGATACTAATCATTCTGCTGCTATGGCAGCGGCGAAAAAAGGCAGCGTGATGTGATATGTTAAAAAAATGTACATGCTTGCTCCTCCTGCTGTGTATCATCCCTCTATCAGGTTGCGGAGATCAGCGGATTCTGGAAGATCTGGGTTTCATCCAGACCACCAGTTATGATTTGCTGCCGGATGGCAAGCTAGCCATCTCGGTCTCGATTCCCCAAGCGGATCCGGAAACCACCGCTAAACGGGAGGTATTGACGGCGACCGCCGAGAGCAGCAAAGAAGCGAAAATGATCATGTCCAGGAGAACGGGGATGCTGCTGGTAAGCGGACAAATCCGCAACGTATTGTTCGGCCTTTCGATGGCGAAAAATGGACTTCATGGACATCTGGACACCTTGTTCAGAGATCCCTCCATTTCATCACAGGTCAAAGTGAGTGTGGTTGAAGGACATGCAGGCGAGCTATTGATCGACGATTACAGGCAGCATCCGCGTACAGGGCGATATATCGACATGCTGCTTGAAAAAGAAGCACTGGGGCAGACAATTCCAAAGGTAACTTTATTCAGCTTTGCCAGGGATTTTTTCGATCAGGGTGTAGACCCCGTTGCTCCGATTATTAAGAAGCATGAGAATAATTACATTACAACGAATGGAATCGCATTATTTCGAGATGATCGTTATGTAACGAAGATCGAACCTCAGGATGCATTGATCTTCGCTTTTCTGAAAGGCAAATTCAGAGATGGCCAAATAAATATTGAACTAGCGGAGCCCGGTGACACGAAGGAAAACGTCATGTTCAGTTCATTGATCAGCTCACGTAAAGTGAAAGTCACCCGTGGAGCTCAGGGCGTTGACAAAGTGACGTATCATATTAAAGTGACCGGCACTGTTCTGGAATACATCGGCGATGCCAGGTTGAGCAATGATCGGGAACGGCATGAGCTGGAGAAGCGGATCAGTAAATATATTTCGAAAAAAGGCGATCGCATCATTACGCTCATGAAACAGCATCAGGTAGATAGCCTCGGAATAGGAACGGTTGTCCGTAACCGTGTTGGTTACGCGCAATGGAAAAAGATGAACTGGCGACAGGAGCTTCAGAAGCTGCCGGTGGAATGTTTGGTTGAAGTGCATATTAAAGATTATGGCAAGTTTCGATAAATTGTGAAGGGCCCGAATAGGGTCTTTTTTGTGTGCTTATTAAGAAATCCTCTATCCCGCTTGGAGTAAATTTGTTCGTGAAGTGAAGTCAATGTAATAATATCTCACATTAATATTGACTATTTATTTGGGTAGTGCTACATTTATCCAAAATAAACACCATTATGCATCACTATCTTTATAAACACCACTCGGTGTGTAAAGTATTCTAACAAATACAATGTGAAGGAGTGGCCAGGATGCATCTCACTTACCAGGAAAGAGACAAATTATTGCTTTTCCTCGCGTCGGAATTAGCGCAGAAACGGTTAGCCCGCGGGTTGAAATTGAACTACCCTGAAGCGGCCGCACTCATTTCAGGTTATGTTGTTGAAGGAGCTCGTGATGGTAAGTCTGTAGCCGAATTAATGGAAGAAGCGCGTCATGTGCTGTCAGCGGATCAAGTGATGGACGGCGTCGCCCACTTGCTTAGGGAAGTCCAGGTCGAAGCCACCTTTGTGGATGGTACCAAGCTGGTCAGCGTTCATGACCCGATTCAAGGCGCGTCAGACGCAACCGGCATTATTGCAGGCGAATACGACCTGCGAGATGAGCCGATTGAGCTGGTACCCAGCCGCCCTCGCATTACGCGTGAAGTCACCAACAGTGGAGACCGACCGATTCAGGTAGGGTCGCACTTCCATTTTTACGAATGTAATCCCGCCTTGTTATTCGAGCGGAACGGCACGCAGGGATACAGGCTAGATATTGCTTCCGGATTGTCGACCAGGTTCGAACCCGGGGAAACCTTGGAGGTCACACTTGTTCAAATTGGCGGCACCCAGGAGATTCACGGTTTTGCAGGGTTAACGAACGGAAAAATCAATGGGGTGGTGAGCTTATGACAACAATTGATCGTGCTACCTATGCCAGCATGTACGGGCCAACAATTGGGGATCGGGTTAGGCTGGCCGACACCTCCCTCTGGCTTGAGATCGAGAAGGATTATACCGTCTACGGGGATGAATGTGTGTTTGGCGGCGGTAAAGTGATACGTGACGGCATGGGGCAGCATCCCCTCGCGACCCGCGCGGAAGGCGCACTGGATCTGGTCATTACGAATGCCATCATTATCGATACTTGGGGAATTGTTAAAGCGGATATCGGGATCAAGGACGGGTTCATCTGCGGTATCGGAAAAGCGGGAAATCCACTCATGATGGATGGGGTCACCGAAGGTATGATTATCGGTGTGGGCACCGAAGTTATCTCCGCCGAGAACATGATCGTAACAGCTGGCGGTGTGGATTCGCATGTGCACTTCATTAGTCCACAGCAAGTCGAAATCGCGCTCCAAAGCGGTGTCACTACCTTTGTTGGGGGAGGCACCGGGCCTGCTACGGGAACTCTGGCAACCAATTGTACTTCCGGGGTATGGAATCTGCAGCGGATGCTGCAGGCGACGGATGCTCTTCCGATAAATATGGTTTTTCTGGGCCGCGGGAATAGCAGCCGTCCGGAAGCGCTGGCGGAACAAGTCCATGCAGGTGCGGCCGGACTCAAAATTCACGAAGACTGGGGCAGCACGCCCTATGTGATTGACAAATGTCTAAATGTTGCCGAAGAACTGGATGTGCAGGTTAACATCCATACCGATACGCTGAATGAAGCGGGTTTTGTTGAAGACAGCTTGCGATCCTTTAACGGCCGGGCGATTCATACCTATCATACCGAGGGTGCGGGAGGCGGTCACGCCCCTGATCTGCTGCGGGTAGCATCCATGCCGAATGTCCTCCCTTCCTCGACCAGTCCGACCATGCCCTATACGGTAAATACGGTTGACGAACATCTGGATATGCTGATGATTTGCCATCATCTTGATCCGCGTATTCCGGAGGATGTTGCCTTTGCCGCATCAAGGATCCGGGCAGAGACCATTGGGGCTGAAGATATTCTCCATGACATTGGCGCAATCAGCATGACCAGCTCCGATTCACAAGCGATGGGCCGTGTTGGTGAAGTCGCTATCCGTACATGGCAAACGGCGGACAAAATGAAACAACAGCGCGGTTCGCTAGGATCTGATACGAAATCGGACAATTTCCGAATCAAGCGCTACATCGCCAAATACACCATTAACCCTGCCATGACCCATGGCATATCCGATTACGTTGGCTCCATCGAAGTCGGAAAAATGGCCGACCTCGTACTCTGGAAACCCGCCTTCTTCGGAGCCAAGCCGGAGATCGTACTGAAGAGCGGCATGATTGTACACGCGGTCATGGGCGATCCGAACGCTTCCATCGCTACACCACAGCCTTATATGTATCGGCCGATGTTCGGCAGCTATGGCGGAGCGCAGGCTGCACTAAGCGCAACATTCGTTTCCCAGTCCTCCCTGCAGCTGGGTACGCTTGATCCATTAGGATTGCGCAAACAGCTACTGCCTGTTCGAAACTGCCGAACCGTAAGAAAGGCCGATCTGGTTCACAATGGTGAGACACCAGAAATTATGGTCGATCCGGTGACTTATGCGGTAACCGTTAACGGCGAGAGGCTGACAAGCGCCCCATCCTCCCACCTGCCTTTATCGCAGCGTTATTTCCTGGTTTAACGAATAAGCGAAATAAAATCCTATCAAATGAAGCGAATGTAGATATCTCTGGCAATGCCGAAACATAAAAACCATGAGCTGCTTGGTATGCAGCTCATGGTTTTTTTCTCCATCAGAAGTTTCTTAGCAGCGAATGCGAGCATGCCGTCTGAAGATCCCTCCAGCAGCGATTGATATCGGCGTCTTCCATCGCAGCGGATAAACCCAACAGCGGGAACATCTGCTGGCCGCAGGATAACGCGGTTTGGGCTGCTGCTATGCTGCGGGCGGTTACCTCTACTTCCGTTGCATTTGATATTTCACCATTACGCAGCAGCTCCTCCCATGAGCTTTCCACCGTTTTATAAAAATCCGAAACAGATAGCTCCAAAGCAGCCTTACGCTCCTCCAGCTTGCTGAACACATGAGAAGAGCTTCCTCGCTGTGTCGCAAGCGATTCCGCGGCCTCAAGGAAATGCTCGGCGATGCCCGCTGCGACGCCAGCAAAAGATACTTGGGCAAACGGCAGGAAGGATATTGATAGATCGTTTCGTTCTCATACGCTTGGATTTCCGTAAGGGAGAACGTCATCTCCACCGGCACGAACGCCTCCACAGCAGATATCGTATGACTCGCCGTTGCCCGCAGTCCGAAGGCATTCCAATCCTCCAGAATCTCGATTTGATCAGGATTCAGAATAAAGGATCGAATATGAGACTCGTCCTGGTCCGCATTCGGTACATCAGCTGCATCTTGTACCGTGGAAGCCGGTTCAATAACTGCATTGGCCGTAAAGGTCGTAGCATAGGTAGAACCGCTGCAATACTTCCAGCTGCCGTTCACAATATATCCGCCATCTACCTGTCTTGCCGTACCTGTTGGCATCCCGCTGCCCGCAATCACCGCTTCGCGGTGCGCGAATACGCGGCGGCTCACCTCCCGGCTCATCAGCGCAGCGAAGAATCCTCCACCTGCACCAATCGTAACCAGCCATCCCAGGTTGCCGTCGATCCTGGCACTCTCCTGAAAAATGCGCGCAGCCTCCGGCAGCGATGTCATTCTTCCTTCAAGCTCATCGGGCACAAACAAATGAAACAAACGATGATCATATATTGCTGCCAACACTTCGGGTGTTACTTGTCGACGCTTGTCCATCCCAAGCGCTTGTTCTCTTATGGTTTGAATCTGCTGTGCTGTAAATAACATAACTCCACCGCTTTCCACTTTCATTTCTCGGTCTGAATGATATTACAATTAAGGCCTTGTTCGAATGTGTTTCATCTATTCTATCGGAGCCGTTTCATCGATCTGGGTTAACACCTTCTCCAGGGAACCCATCAAGGATATACGTTGTTCTTGATGATGTTGATACGAACTCATAAAGTCCTCGATTTGAGATTGTATGCTGGTCGTAACAGCTTCCTGGTTGGAGGAAACAGATGCTCCCAGACCCTCTGCATCCAATTGGCGTAGTTCTTCCATGAATCCACTCTCTGCAAGGTTAATTTCCATCATCTCATGCAGCAGCGACTTCAGCTTCACGATCTTAGCCAAGCGTTGTTCATGGCTCCACTGTTCCTCGGAAGTCGATGCATCCACAAGTGATACGCTGTAATTTCGCATGGCATCCAGCTCGCCGGAGTAGGTTAATGCGCCTTCCTGAATCAGGTGACGAACCCGATATTCGATAAAAGAGTCGGAAACGGTTAATTCACCCATGCCGATCACCTCGCCAATAATGCGGGCTGATTTCTTGAAGAACCCATGTCTGGCCTCAAGACGATAAGCGGCTTGCAGTATATCTGCATCATAGTAAGCTTCAGGAACGGTGCACAGCCGCTCGCCTTGAAGGACGCGAAGGAACCCATCGTCGTTTACGAGACGCTGCCAATCCGCACGATAGCCAGCCTGATCCTGCGGCGATAATGGAACTTGCCCGGCTGTATCCAGCACGATTTGAAGTTTATCTGAAGTCATCTCAAACGTTCCCCGATACCAACTGTTTGGATCCTGCTGACGATGAACGCTTGTCGCATTTACCAATATGACTTCAGGATGATCTGGTATCAGAGACAACAACCTGCGTAAACCTAGCTGTTCCGAAGCGGAATCGCCAGCCCATATCAAGCACGGCATCTCGGTCAGCTGCTGGGGCCAGGTCAGCCAATCGAAGGCGGCTTGCAGCATCGTTAATTTTCTATCTTCCGCATGCGCAATGCTGTATCGTTCCTGAAACCACTTATTTCGGGTAGAGAACGAACGGGAGAAATCATGGTCTTTGGGAAGCGGCCCTACCATAAGGTTATCGCCCAATGTAACCACGATCTCTCCCGGTTTCGAGCGCAGCATCATCTTTAACGACCCTGCCGTTGAATCATCGAAGGCAATATGGACACGTGATACATTCCGGCGATGAATCGGGGATTCGTGCAGGTAGGCTTCATTCCCCATCGCCCACTCTTTATCGAATAACTGGAGAAAGAGCTCGAGACTTTGATGCTTGCCATCTGCCAGCAGCCTTGCCGATTCCGTATTCATTTTATCCTTCAGCTTCAGAAGCTTTTCATGGAAATGGTTAACGGCCGTGCTTTTGCCTTTTCGATATTCCTCTTGTGTCATATGCTCCCGAAGGGAAATGTATGGATCGTACATGCTTTGACCCTTCCATCCGGAATAAGCGAAAGTACGGGCAATCCCGATTGCACCAATCGCATCCAGACGATCTGCATCCTGTACAATTCGCCCTTCCAATGTACGCATGGCGCTCCCCGTTCCGCCTGAGAACGACATCGTACTAATAATCTCCAACACGTTCTCCTGGTCAGATGCTTCAACACCGGCTTGGTTCAACCATTGCTGAACCCGCTCGTAACCCGCTTCCTTTGATTCATTCAGCTTCTCATCAGCAACGTCATGCAGGTAGGCTGACAACTCACATATGTATGCATTCGCCCCTTCAAGATAAGCTAGGAGTCGGGCGATGCGGGTGACACGCTGAACATGCCACCAATCATGACCGCTGGAATCTTGTCCATGCACGGAACGTGCAAAATCTTGAGCTTGCTGAATGATATGACTATGAGTCGATTTCATCTGATTTATTTTCCCCCATCTAAAGGTTCCGGCTTTTGCCTCTAGGTTCTATTATTCCCGATTTACTAGAGCGTCGCAACTTAGAGAATGTTATAGGCTGTTGTATCCGCCTAGCGCTTGCGGGCATACGATAAACAGGATTGGGTTAACGAATTGGGTTTAACAACGGCCAAGATAGAAAGGAACTGAACGGTTATGCTGGTGTTTATTCTTCCAGGTTCATATCCCCATTTAAGCGAGAATACCGCAGCTTCGATAAAACGCGTTTGCCCCGATGCCCTTCCTGTGATAATTCCTAGCGAAGAAGTGACCGCATCGATCCTAAATGAGACACTTGCCCGGGAGATTAAGCCGTGGTTCATAACGCTCCATGCCGGAGATACTGTCCAGCCTCATGCCAAGGAAGAGATTGAACGTTGGCTAAGGTCCTGTAGCGAGTACTCTGCCGGCTATATCATGAATCCAGCTTCGAATATAGATCAGTTGTCACCATCTAGGAACAGATACGTTTCACCTTTACGGATTCCCCGTGGTCCGCTGTTATGGCGCACGAAGACTGTCATGACAGGACAGACACCGGGTTTCAGAACTAGAGAGCAGTTGCCATTCCAGAGGTACGTATTGATCGATAAACAATTCGAGTTATCCACGCGGTATGAATGGACGGAAGTTGATTCCGATGGATTCTTGTACCTTCAACGCCAGGCGCCCGCCTGGATGAAAGAAGCTGAGGAATGGCAGGCCTTATTCCCTCTTCTCGAAGCTGGTGCCCAAGAACAATCACAGCCACCGGATATTGACTGCCCTCCTCTGGTGACTATTGCTTTGTGTACCTATAATGATGGCGCATATCTTCCTTGGGCTGTGCGGTCCGTTTTAGCGCAGACCCTCGGGGCATGGGAGCTTGTGATTCTCGATGACGGGTCAACCGATGCAGAGACCGCACATTATCTGATGAGACTGCCTCAGGATCCACGCATTAAGCTGATTCGGCAAGAAGAGAATAAAGGCAAATCACGAGCTCTGAACAAAATATTGAAAATAGCAAAAGCCCCCTGGTTATTGGAGCTGGATGCCGATGACTGGCTTGCTCCTGATGCGCTGGAGATCCTCCTGAGGGAGGCTGGCAGCCAACAGGATACGGCCGTCGTTTATGCTAATCATACGGAGTGGCTGGAACGCGCAAATAAACAGCTCGTGTATCAAGGAGTTAAAGCAGCGCCCTCTTCCTTGTCTCCTTATGTGCTGCTGCACGAGGCCCCAGCCGTAGCTCCGCGCATGTTCAATGTTCCCATACTTAAGCAGGTCGACGGCTGGGATCCTCATACTCTCTTTGAAGGGAGATTGTATGAGGATATCGGACAATTAATGAAGCTATCCGGTACACACAAGCTATGCCACGTGGCGGAGGCGCTATACCACCGAAGACTACGAATGACCAGCTTGACGCATCGACACCCCCATCATTACTTGAAATGGAGGAATTCCATGATTGACGAGACCGAAACACTGAAACATGGCCATCCTTCAGAGAGGCAGAATGCGCACGAATGAAATACTCTCATTAAGCACAGTGACCACTTGAGAGGTAGGGATATAATTCGAGCTTACCACTTCCACTGTAATTAATCCGTCTGCTGAGGATCGTAACTGACCTTGCAGAAATTGATTGACCTGAACAACCTCTACCGTTCTGCCCACGAAAGTAGCCAGAATTTCTGAAAAGTCCATACTATCTGCTTCCTCCCATCTTTTATCAAGCGATAGACAAGAAACTGCGGAGCGGGATTATGACGATACTACCGTTCGGCTCTGCAATCTGAACATAATCTTCTCCAATCGCGATCAGCGTTCCGAATATGGTACCTGCCGTTGTTTCCACTGTAACCCGGCTGTTCAACCTGCCTCTTAAAAAAGCAATGATGCTGCTGCCTGGACCTACCCCTGGACCTGCACCTGGACCTGCACCTGGACCTGCACCTGGACTTGCTCCACCTCGTAAACCGTTCACCTGCTCTTGAAGCGCATTTAGCCGTTCATTCAATCGAGCAATCTGCAATCGGATTCCTGCAATACTGCGGATGAGCTTTCGACGCAGAGATAAAAATTTACTCCATATCGAATACGAGGTTTTTTTACGCTTTTTCTTTTTTCGGACTGTGATTTCTTTGCATCCCTCATCAAGACTCCTGTTCCAGTATCTCCTCACAAGTGCCCCTCCCTTTGTTTGGTCATTGGTACCTTATGTGAATGCCGGGACAATGGCTACCTGGAAGGTCAAAGATAAGGAAATGGCCTAAATTCCTGGACACCGGAAGCCTGCAATCAGTGGTGCCCTTTCCAATCTTTCCCGGTATTTCCCCTTCATCTGGTGTTCTACCCATACAGATATTTGGAATGATACATAGTTTGTTAAATAGACCCTTGCACCAGAGAGGAGGCTAACCTTGAATAAAATCAAGCCTTACCGCCGACGTAAATCTTCAACCCATCGCTCGGCCTTGCGTCAATGGAAACAGCGCCAACTTGCCTTGAAATATATCCGAAGGAAGCGATCCGCTCCACCTCCAACTCCCGCGTACACATTACCAATGACATACCCGCGATCCATACAACTTATGGATCAGGCACCTGTCCAGGCCGTGGACGTAAGCATGCCCGCTGGGGAGCAGCCCGAGCCTGGTACGATGCCGTTGTACGACATCATGCGGTTTCCCGTCATTGATTGGCAGTTCCGATGGCAGCGCCCCCAGCAGATGTCAGAGCAATTCGCTCAGCAGGGGCATCGAGTGTTCTACGTAAATCCCGAGATTGTAGGGTTAGGAAAAGAGGAAGCGTCAAGAGAAGAAATCAGCCGTCAGGTTAAGGTTAAAAATATTGATCGTAATATATGGCTGGTTACCTTGTGCGCCAATCAGCCTTTGAATTTGTACCGGGATCGAATGGAATACTGGGATATCCAGTATTTGAAGTGGTCGGTAGAGCATGTAAGGGATAAATTTGGATTATCCCAACTGGTCTCCATCGTGGATCTTCCATTCTGGACTCCACTCGTTACCGCTATGGATCAGCATCATATCGTCTACGACTGCATGGATCATCATGCAGGTTTCTCAACGAACGACAAGACAATGCTTCTGCTGGAAGAACAGCTGCTGCAAGAAGCGGGGCTCGTGGTAACAACCTCCCAGCATCTGCATGACTGGGCCTCCCAGTACAATCCTTCGGCTGTACTTATCCGCAATGCAGCAGATACTGCTCACTTCACGAAGCCGCCTGATGAGGCGCTGCCAGAGCTTGAGTCTATTCATCAGCCGATAATTGGTTACTACGGGGCAATATCCGACTGGTTTGACATTCAGCTGATGGAGTCACTCGCCAGAAGTCGGCCGGATTGGACGTTTGTCCTCATTGGAAATACTTTCGGCTGTGACACCTCGGGGATCGAGGAACTGAGTAACGTATTATTGCTAGGTGAGAAGCCGTACCATGAACTCCCTGCTTATCTGCATCGCTTCCAGGTCGCTTTAATTCCGTTCAAGAAGAACGAGCTGACGCAAGCTACCAATCCAGTTAAGCTGTACGAATATTTGGCAGCAGGCAAGCCGGTCATCTCTACGGAACTTCCTGAAGTGAAAACCGTTGCAGATCACCTGGTCACGATTGCGGATACTCCCGCGCAATTTGAAGAGGCAATTGAAGCTGCCCTTCTACAGTCCGAGCATAGCGTCATTGAACAGCGCCAGCAGTTTGCAGAGCTCAACAACTGGGATCATCGATATGAAGTGCTTCATAGTGATATCGTGCAGTACCTGTTCCCCAAAGTCAGTGTAATCCTGGTTGTTCATAATAACTGGTCTTATACACAGCAATGCCTTCATCGACTCCTTCAACCGGGTCATTATCCGAACCTGGAGATAATCATCGTAGATAATGCCTCAAATGATCAGACATCCGCCTATCTCAGGAGTCAAAATCATCCGCTGATCAAAGTGATCACCTCGCCTACGAATCTCGGTTTTGCCGCTGGCAACACGCTGGGATGCGCGCAATCAAGCGGAGAATTTATCATTCTGCTCAATAATGATACGCTTGTTCCGGATGGAAGCTGGATCTCGCGCCTGCTGAGACCTTTTCAGAAAGACGAAATGTTAGCTATGACGGGTCCGATGTCTAATCACGTGGGGAACGATCAAGCGCTGGATCATTTTATAGGAGATGCTGTTCAAGGCGCTCACCCCCGCTGGCTTAGCGAATTCTACGAGTATTACCGGCGAAGATACCGTTATACCGATCTGCTTGGATTTTTCTGTGTAGCCATTAGGCGGAATGTATGGGAACGTGTAGGGGCACTGGATCCCGCTTATGGACTCGGGATGTTTGAAGACGATGATTATTGTGAACGTGTCCGGAACGCAGGGTACCGCCTGGCCATCGTGGAAGACGCCTTTGTTTATCATCACGGGAGCGTTACGATCAAGAAGCTTAAGAATCATGTCTATAACGAGTTATGGAATAAGAATAAAGCCTATTATGAACAAAAATGGAACAAACCGTGGAGGTCGCCAAAAGGACCGGATAGCATTTTTCATATGGTAGATCGTCCGGATGAAATCGCATCTAGAGTCAATCAAGCCGGAACAAAAGTGGTGCTGGTGCTCGGTCTTACCGTTTGGGAGACCAATTCCAGACGCTGGCAGCAGATTGTGAAGGGTTTGAGCGAGAACGAGAATCTGCTAGTAATTGTGTACACCCATGTATATCATGGCCATCTCATCGTAGGAACCCGAAAAATAGGCCCGCGGCTGTATTTTACAAACCGGATTGATCTGTTCTCGGAGGTTCGATTTGATCAAGTCGTATATTGCGGCTCTACAGATGTCCACCCGCAGGTCCACTCCGATCATTATTGGGTGGATTCCCTAAGCTATCATGAACAGCAGCTCAATTCCTTGCTAACTCAAATATCCAATCTGCAGGTATTGGACCGGGTCGGGGTAACTCAAGCTGTCAGCCACTTATGCTCGTCTGTCCACGCTTCAACAATATGACAACGGAATAATAAAAGTAACCCCTTCAAGATGACTGATTCTACAATCAGGTCTTGGAGGGGTTATTTCTTGATTATTCGGTTAAGATCCTAAAGCATCCCGCCGATTTAGATAGTTCATGATAACCTCAGGATGCTTGCCCTCATAAGGCTTTGTGACGATATCATAGGCTTCAGGCTTGAATGTCCAATCCGGCTGTCCGAGATTCATCTGTACATTGACATCTCCTCGGCGGTTATCATTGTACTTGATTTTGTTGCCAAGTGCATAGTGGTAGTGATACACGTTCACATCGCATCGCCCGCGGGGGATACTCCATATACTCCGGCCATCCGCAGCTTCCAGCGTGCAGTGATGCTTCTCATCACGATAGCGTATTCCTTGCTTGGCCCTCCACATTCGGGTGATATCATTGGACCAGCGCTCATCGCCAGGGCTATTCATCCGAATCGTCCACGGATCCCCCCAGAAATTAACGAAGGGAAACTGATAGATATCCACGTCTTGACGGTTCACGAGCTCTGGCAAAACATCAGCGAATCGATCATCCATCAGCTCGTCGATATCCAGATTCATGATCCAGTCTCCTTGGGCCTGATCAATCAAAAAATTACGGACCACGGATTCGTTCCAATCCTCGGTGTATGGCATTCCGCTCTGCTGGACATGGAACAGTCGAATCGCATAGCGCTGCTGAAGACGCTCGATCTCCTCAATGGTCCCGTCGGTGCTGCCACCATCGGCAATGATAATCTCATCCGCGTAACGGATGGCACTTTCTATATACAATGGAACGAAGGTGATTTCATTTAATACCGGTACAATAACTGACAGCCTCATAAGCTATTCGCCCCTCCTTATTGAGAAGATGGTTCCTGAATCAATAGCCGCATCTCTTCCTGATTGCCGCGCGCCTTTAGATAGCGCAGATACAGTGCATAATTGGAATCGTAGTTGGGATTCCCGTCAGGTCCTACGAATGGATGCCAAAAATGAACCATTTCCCCTCCCAGGCGGATATGGCTGCCGACCAAAGTATCCAGCGCATAGGCAAAAGCCTCATCTTCCCCGCCCCAACCGACAAATCGTTCATCATATCCTCCTACCGTTTCATAGGCTTCGCGGCCAAGCACATTAAATCCGCCAACAAATGCGGTCGCCTGCTCCGCGGCTGTTTCAGTTTTAACGGTCAATGGCCATATGTTTTCTTGCTGCAGCAGCAGATGCGATATTTCTTTGGATAAACGAAGGATCCGGCTGAAGGGAATGACCCACTGCCCACTGTTCACGTAAGTAATGGATTCCCTCAACAGATTCGGGTCGTAGACGATATCGCTATCCGCAATCACGATAATGTCTTTGGTAGACTGGTGATACGCACGATTGATCGCCCTGGATCTGCTGAAGAGCTCCCTTGCGTCCGCTATTTCGCCTACACATACCTCGACTTCCGGCATCATCCGTGCGTAGAAGCCCAATACCCACTCAAACGCTGTATCTCTGGGTCCGTTTCCATCCGATTGATACGGAATCAGCACGGATACTCGATCTAACACAGGCTCCCCTCCTTCACGGCTGCTTCTCCCATTGGAATAACACCCTTAACCAGCGCTCTATTACTTGTTCTATCGTCCAATATGACTCAATGTAGTGCCTGCACTGCTGTCCGATGTCAGCCAGCTTACGCCGCTGTCCCATCCATTGATCGATCATGTTGATAAAATCCTCCGGATTGTCACTGTCCAAGATCAAGCCGTGCGCATCCGGATGAGCCGCAGCCTTAATGTTACCCACATTTGTTCCTAACACGGGTACCCCGCATGCGTAGGCCTCCAGTGCAGGAGCCGCGCTGCCCTCATTTGCCGAAGTGATGAGCAGCAGGTCCAGCTGATGATAAAATTTAGGCATCTCTTCATAGGAGTAAGCTCCGGCTGTTTCAATAAATCGAATCCGTTCATCTTGGCGGAAATGGTCACGGATATGCTTATATAACGTAGCGTAATTTTTGGATCGTTTCGCAGGATCTCCGGCCCAGCCTATGACAAACGGAGCACTACCCCTGCTCAATATCTTGCATGGTTGGAATAACCGATGGTCTACAAAATGCCCGATATATTCCACTTTAGCCTCCGGAGCCACCTGTCTAAGCGCTTGGGTCAGCTGTTGGTTCATCGCACCGATTACGCCGATTCGGGGAATGACCAGCCTGAGAAACTCCGGGTCGGGGATCAGTTCGTCACCGATCCATTCGCGAAAGGTTTCGTAATTCTGACTGAAATAATAATAAGAGACCGCTGCCGAGGCGTTGATACGAATATGCTTGAAAATACAATAGGCTGCGATTCCCAAGCACATTGCACCGATTCGGTCATAGGCCTGATTCATATCCTCACTGCTGTGCCGTTCCAGATACCGATCCAATTCCCCGATGGACATCAGATCCAGGGATGGGTGAAACTGTTGAATGACCTTTGCATGTTTACCTAAAATCCACCACTCCACATCATAGATCAGCAGATGCCTTCCCATGGGTCGAACACTCCTTTATGCTCATAGTGAATTATATTCGTTCCAAGGCCGCCAAGTTTGTCACCGCGGCATAAATGATGAATTTGTCCATCATTCACGAAAAAAAGAGCCGCCCCATACAGACAAGTTCTGTATCGGCACGGCTCTTCATACGGATTATAGTTCATGGTGGATCGAGATCGACTTATACTCTTTTATCCACGATATGCTTGTTCTCCTTAAGCTCATTTACATCCTTTCGAAGCATTCTCATCTCTTGTATCATGGCATCCATTCTAATGATGATTTTGGATGAATTGATCGCGTAACGAATGACAATGATGGCAACGATGATACTTAACACGGTCATGAAAATCACAACAAACTCCATTTAATATGAAACCTCCATTAATTATTCTGAATGAATCCCTTGAGCAGACCTTGCATCATCGCAAAGACCAGCTCGGAGTCCTGAAGCTCATTCTCCTTAATCCGGTGCAGGCAATCCTTTACGCTCATTCTTACTACGTCGATGTTCTCGTATCCCTCGAGCTGCTGATCCGCTTGACTGATTACCTCATCCGTATAATAAACATGGGCAATCTCATTGCATCTCCAGGACGCCGGATAGAGCTTGCCCAGATAATGAAGTTTGCCGCAGGTGCAGCCCGTTTCCTCCAGCATCTCACGGCGTGCTGCCGATTCCAGATCCTCCTCCTCGCTTACGCCACCACCGGGTAACTGAATGACGTAGTCATCCACGGCGGCGCGATATTGACGGATCAACAGCAGTTGATCGCCATGCTTAGCCAGAACAACAACGGACACATGATTCTCTTTCGTATAATACACTTTACCTGACGCTTCCTCGTAAATCGAAATTCCGTTATGACGGATCAACAATAGGGTATTATCCATACAGGCAGAAGCTCCTTAACCATGTGATAGATTTAAACTTCGAATTCATCTTTGAGGATGGAGAATAAATAGGAATCATGGTAAGCCCCTTTAAACCATAGGTGCTGACGAAGAAGCCCTTCCTGCTTCATTCCGATATGGCGCATAACCGCAGCTGACCCGATGTTTCCCGGCCTGCAGGTGGCGTAAATCCGATGAACTCCCAGCTCCTGAAAACCAAAACGGCACATCACGCTAGCAGCTTCTGAAGCATAACCCTGTCGCCAATAGGCGGAATTCAAGCAGTACCCAAGCTCTGCGTTTGTCTTGGATCGGTGAATACCTACACCGCCGATTAACTGGCCGTTATCTTTTAGCACGATCGCCAGTTCATAGCTGTCACGGGGGCTCTGCTCTTTCATTTGGTGGATTTCCTTTAAATATTCTAAAGTTTCCTCTTCCGTATTCGGTCCCCACATCGTATACTCGGTCACTAATGGGTCAGAGGCATAGGCATGAATACTAGCAAAATCCTCCTCCTCAAAATCCCGGATCACCAGTCTTGTCGACTCCATCTGCATATGTACTCACTCCTTTGAAATAACCTTCTTCACACCACGGCATTAATTCCTGATTATAACACACCCCATGTTTTGGAAGACAAAAAGAAGCCTGGGCATCTCATCGCCCAAGCTTCATGCAGCATCCCTTATTTCAGGATACACCGTCCAGTTTCTCTTCACTGCCATGTGTATTAAATTTATGAAGATAACGGGAAAGCACGCCATGTCTCGGAGAGAACAGGAAGCTGAGAATAAATACAATTCCGGTAGCAAATGCCATAGAGCCTGAGATGGAGGTGTCCAGCCATAACGCGACATAGTAACCCATGAATGCAGAAATGACGCCGAAGGCTCCGCTTAACACCAGCATGATGGAGAGTTTATCCGTCCATAGATAGGCTGCTGCGGCAGGTGTTATAAGCATAGCCACCACCATGATCGCTCCCACGGCATCAAACGATGCAACCGTCGTGATGGAGACCAGCGACATAAATACATAGTGCATGAGCACGACAGGAATGCCGATACTGGCCGCCAAAGCCGGATCAAAGGACGTAATCTTCCATTCCTTATAGAACGCCAGGATGACGATCAGTACAGCGAGGAGTACGGCTGCCAGCATGAAGGTAGCTTTGGGTACCTCCCCTAATAGAGGAACGTACATCACATCCCAAGGCACAAACGTAATCTCACCCATGAGGGCATGCTTGGTATCCAGATGGGCATTGCCAACCTGGGTTGCAATCAGGATGACGCCAATCGCAAACAAGGTTGTAAATACAACACCGATGGAAGCATCCTGCTGAACGCCCCGGGAATGAAACCATTGAACGAGAACCGCTGTCAGCAATCCGGCAATAATCGCACCGATCAGCATATGAGGTCCGCTTAATTCTCTTGTGACGATAAAAGCCGTTACGATCCCAAGCAGCACAGTATGACTGATAGCATCGGCCATCATCGCCATTCTGCGCAGTATCAGGAACACGCCAACGATACCGCAAGACAATCCGACGAGAGAAGCCGTTAGCAATATCCATCCTGTATAGGTCATTGATTGCTCCCCCTTTCGGACAACTGCGGACTTAGAACCGATGGGTTATTGGAGTCCATATGTTCTTTTTTCTGAGAGCGGAGCTGCAGCGCCTGGATTAGCAGTCCTTTCTCGGCACCGAAGACCAGAGAAACCGTGAACAATACGGAAGAGGCGACAACGATAAACGGTCCTGTAGGCCATCCTTTTCCGATCGTGCTGACCAAGGTGCCGACAAACCCGGAGCCGCCACCAAATATTGCCGACAAAATGACCATCATTCTGAAGGATTGAGTCCAATATCTTGCGCTTACGGCAGGTATGATCAGCATGGCCGCCATCAAAATGACGCCAACGGCCTGAATACCAATGACAATGACAAGAACAAGCACCCCCATATAGAGGGAATTCATCAGACGGCTATTCATCCCTAATCCCCGGGCAAAATCGGGATCAAACAGGAATAGCTTCCATTCCTTAAAGCCAATCGAGACAACCAGAATAACTAAAGCAGCCAGAATGAGCATCGTAAAAACATCCTTACGAACCATGGATGCAGCCTGACCGAAAATAAAGTTATCCAGTCCGCTCTGATTCCCGCCCGCTGTTCGGTTCACAATGGTAAGCAGCATAATGCCCAGTCCGAAAAATACGGATAGAATCATGCCCATGGCCGTATCTTCCTTAATGCGGCTGGAAGTACGGATCCACTGGATCATCCAGGCTCCGATTAAGGCGCTGACAGCAGCTCCGAGTATCATCACCAGCAGATTCTTGCTTCCGGTCAATGCAAATGCAACCACGACACCCGGAAGAGCCGCATGAGACAATGCGTCACTCATCAAACTTTGCCGCTTCCAATAGGCGAGACAGCCGATCATGCCGGCTGCCATGCCCAGAATTAATGTGCTCAATAGCACCCATTGCGTGTTCGGAGATAATAATAAATTCAGCATGAATTACGCCTCCTTCATCCAGCGAAGCGAACCGCCGTAGGCGCGGTATACATGTTCCTTCGTGAATACATCTTCCGTCTTCCCATGTGCAATGACCGTACGGTTCAGAAGCAGCACATGGTCGAAATAATCCTCAACCGTCTGCAGATCATGATGGACCACCATGACCGTTTTACCGGCCATTTTTAGATCCTTCAGCGTGGTCATAATCGCCCGCTCGGTTGCCGCATCAACACCAGCTAACGGTTCATCCATGAAATAGAGGTCGGCATCCTGGACAAGCGCCCTAGCGAGGAATACGCGCTGCTGCTGTCCGCCGGAGAGCTGGCTGATCTGGCGGTCGGCAAAGTCCGCCATGCCCATTTGATCCAGCGATGCCATCGCTTTTTCCTTATGGCTCTTGTTCGGTCGTTTCAGCCAGCCCACCCGGCCGTATAGACCCATCATGACAACATCCAGTGCATCGGTCGGGAAATCCCAGTCCACGGATCCGCGCTGCGGCACATAGCCGACACGGGTCTTGGTTTTGCTTAAGCTTGATCCAAAGAATGACACATTCCCGGACAGCTTGGGGTGAAGCTCCAGCATGACTTTTAACAGCGTTGATTTACCGGCGCCGTTTGGCCCGACAATGCTGGTTAAAGAGCCTTGTTCCACATGAAAGGAGACTTGGTGGAGCACTTTATTTTTACGATAGGATGCATTGAGGTCTTGAACTTGAAGTACAGACATTTTATTCACCACTTCCTGTTAATGCATGATAGATGGTTTCGACATTATGACGATACATTCCGATATAAGTTCCTTCCGTTGTTCCCGCTTCGCCCATGGCATCGGAGAAAAGCTCTCCTCCAAGCTTTATATCCAGCCCGTTCTTGGCAGCACCTTCAATAACGGCATTAATGGAAGCTGGATTGACGCTGCTCTCAACGAATACGGCAGGCACCTTGTGCTGCAGCAGGATATCGATCGTTCCGTTAATGTCCGAGAGGCCGATTTCATCCTCCGTACTCAATCCTTGCAGTCCAACTACCTCCAGGCCATGCAAACGGCCGAAATACCCAAATGCATCATGAGCGGTAACCATCACCCGCTGTTCTTCCGGAATTTGACTCAACTTATCCTTGGCCTCGGCTTTCAATTCATCCAGCTGGGCAAAATACTTCTGCTTGTTCTCTTCAAAATAGTCAGCGTCATTCGGAGCAAGAGACTTCAACTCCTCTACGGCCGAATCCAAAGACACTTTCCACAAATCGATGTCAAACCACACATGGGGATCAATGGCCTGCGTATCATCCTGCAGCAATTGATCCTTCGGGATGGCATCTGCAATCGCCAGTACAGGTTTGTTCTTACCGATCTGTTCGAATATTTCCGTCATGTTGCCTTCGAGATGAAGCCCGCTATAGAAAATAACATCGCCACTATCCAGTTTCTTGATATCGCCTTGGGTAGCATTATATAAATGCGGATCGACGCCAGGCCCCATCAAGCTCAGTACCTCGACCCGATCTCCCCCAATAACGGAGATGGGTTCCGCAATCTGTCCAATGGTTGTAACCACTCGGATTTTCTTATCCCCTTGTTCACCGGCTGTTCCTTCCTGCTTCACTTCTCCCGTAGCGCAAGCGGTTAATACAAGCAGCAAACTCAGAATGGCGGCTGCCCCTAATAATATCCTGTTTCTATTCGTCCTCTTCTTCATCTTCTTCTTCTCCTCCACTCCACATCAATAATGAGTTTGCTCAATCCTTAGACGACATTCTCAAACCTCGTCCTGCCGCGATCCAATTATTTTGCTCTAATGCAACTTTAATTCCTATGTACAAAAAATAATCCATCTTTAGGATTTTGTCAATGGAATTTTATAATTTCGCAGATCTCATTCTAATGGATTTCTCCATTTTTCTTGATTTCATTAAGAATATTCGTATATATATAGCTTGTTTTTCATTAAGGAAAAATATTTAGCTGCATATAAAATATTTTGTCAGTTAGATTTTCTGTTACCTTACAGACAGAAAAAGACGACTTCCCAATATGAGAAATCGCCTTTTCTATAGTTATATTCCCGCTATCGCTAAAACTCTACACTACGAACTTTCGAATAAACCTTCAAATGTGAAAATCCATCCACTTGTTATCCAAAAAATCGGATGTGCGCAAATTTGGTTTTGATTCGATCGAGTTTCTTCTTGGCGGAGCTGCGATGATCAGGCAACAGCTTCACATTTGCCAAAGCACCGATCGTTTCGACCACTTCATCGATCGATAGATGATCCGTGTCGATATGATGCTGAAACACTTCATTCGAGAATCCGCTGATACACCGGTCAATTTGTTGTGCGGCCCATGAATTCGAACCTTCCCCTCTGCTCCGCAGCCGTCTAAGGAGCACTTCCTTGGAAGCGCACAATGTAAAATGCTCTACTTTCACGCCATCACGTCTCAAATTACCAACGATTTCATCGAAATATTCCGCGTTTGTAATGGTCATCGGAGCAATGATCAATTGATCCGATTCCTGGTCCATATACTTAAACATGGAGTAATTAAACTCCCTCCACATCGGATAATGCTGAAAGTCATCGCGTTTGGCATCTCTTGGCACATTATCGCGAATGAAGTAACCTGCATTTTCCGGATCGTACACGTACGAGTTCGGGATTCTTCGCTGAAGCTCATGCGCAGCCTGGGTCTTCCCCGAACCGAATGCGCCGTTAACCCATATAATCATTGAGGAATCCCCCTTCTAAACTAATCCTTCCGCAGAAAATCCGGCATACGAGTCAATGTTTTTCCATGATCGCGGACAAAACCGTATTGCTCATACAGACCATGGGCATCCCGCGTTGCCAATATACCGAATACATTTCGGTAATCCTCGTGGGTCGTAATCGTTTCGATTAATTTCTTCCCCACGCCAATTCCACGATATGCCTCATCCACAAATACATCACACAGCCAATAGACGGTTGCGCCATCACTTACCACACGAGCAAAACCGATCTGTCGGTTGGCGTAATATGCCCCGAAGCACGTAGAACCTTCTAACGATGTTTTGATTTTTTGGTCAGAACGCTCATTAGCCCAGTAGCTTCGCCGCAAAAAATGTACAATGGCATCCAAATCCAACAGCGAAGGGTCGCTGCTGATAAGGACCTGCTTCATATCAATGTCCGACATCGCACCCACCTAGTCCTTTATCCCGGAGCCAAATCCAATTACGTAGCCGTCTGGATCTTGAATCGCAAAATCCTTCCACACGCCCCAGTCCGCTTCCATGAATACAGGTTCCTGTGCCACTTCGGCCCCCCTGGAGGTCAGTTCTTCATACAACGCATCCAAATCATAATGTGTACCCACGTAAGCGTATGTATCCCAGCGCGTCGCATGGTCCTTCCCCGCTGGATTGGGTGTGACATCAGCGCGGGATTCCGCCTGAATCAGCTTGAATCCGAGCGCAAAATCATCCCTGACCGCCCATACGTCATTCACTTCGCAACCCAGCACTTCTTCATAGAACTGTTTGGAACGGGTAAGATCGGATACCAATCGAACTTGGACTGAGAATTGAATCTTACTCATAAGATCATCTCCGACTAGTTTTATTCCATATTACAACCGTCCAATTCGCATAACAAGAGCTTTTCGTCAGCTTATTTTCAAGGCTATTTTTTTTCGTAATATTTTTGCAAGATCGGCGCGACTTTGTTCACGACATACCCGCTGCCTCCCCGATCTTCAACATGCTCTATCATCATCGCAAGGAGAAGCTTGGACTCCCTCGTGTCAAACGCAACGAACCATCCGTTCTCCTGTCCTTTTTCGCCTTTGCTGATTTTCAGTTCGGCGGTTCCCGTCTTCCCTGCAAGCTCAATGCCCGATAGATCAGCACCGTGTCCGCTGCCTTTTGGATCCTGAACCACATCGACGAGCATACGCTTGATGATTCCGGCAGTGTCCGAATCCAACACCTCTCTTGTCTTCTGAGGCTTGTTCTCCTGCTCTGATAAATCCAGTACAGGCTGAATCAGCTTCCCGCCATTAATGAAGGGAGTATAGGCCAATGCCAAATGTAAAGGACTCATGAGTACTTCACCTTGACCATATCCGGAGTCCGCGAGTTGAATTTCGTTCTTGATCCCCTCATTAGCCAAGCTTGCTTTCGGGAAAGGGAATGGAAGCGGCAATCCCTCTTCGAACCCGAATTTTACAGCTTCCTTCAGAAAAGGATCCGCACCCATCTCCAATGCTTCCTGTGCCAGATAGATGTTATCTGAATACACAAGAGCATCTCTCAGATTCAGGACGGGTACTTCCTTCACGCGTGTCACGTAATAATTTCCCCAGCTCGGGTCTTTGGACCAACGCAAGCCGTGGATCTCCCTGACCTTTCCAGGGGTAGTAACCCCAAGCTTCAGACCAACCGCAGCCGTGATCGGTTTAAATACCGAGCCCGGAGCGTACAGCTTCGTGAATCGATTCAATAGCGGTTTATCCGGATTGTGGTTCCACTCATCCCACTGCTCTGTCGATAATCCAACAATGAAAGCATTGGGATCATAGGACGGGCTGTTAACCAATGCCAAGATTTCTCCGGTCTTGGGGTTGATGGCTGCTGCGGTACCTGCATCCTCACGAAATGAAGCAAATATGGATTTTTGAAGTTCAGCATCAATGGTTAAACGAATATCCTGACCATCTACCGCTTCCTTCTCGGCTACGATTTCTTTGACCTTACCCGAGGAATCCACGATCGAGATCCGCTTACCGTCCCGGCCACGCAGCACTTCATTATATACCTGCTCGGATCCTGATTTACCTATAAGTTCAGTCGGTCTATACTGCGCCTCGGGCGCATGGGCCAAATCCTCCTCTGTCACTTGTCGGATGTAGCCTGTTAGATGTGCTGCCGCCGCGCCGTAAGGGTAGACTCGAGCACGTTCCTTCTTCTTTACAACGCCTGGCAGATCACTGTAATCCATTCTGCCCTGCTGGGCATTGAGGTTCAAGATGGGTACGAACAAATCGTCTTTCACCCACGGCGCATCAAGCTTACGCTTCATAATCTCGGTCGAAATCCCCAGGCGTTCAGCTAATTCAACCAAGGTCTGTTCTCCATCGGCGCCGAGCTTACCCGGAACGATACCGATGACCTCAATCGTGCCATTAATGGCCAGACCGTGACCGTTACGATCCAAAATCTCGCCCCTGCTGGATGGTAACGTCTGCACGTTCACCTTATCCAAGGCATCCATAGCCGGCAATATCAAGGAAGGTTGCCACACCATTCGCCAAGACAGCTTCTTAGTCTCGGTTGGATCCTCCTCTTTTAATAGCTCAAACGAACCTTCTGCCTGCACCCGACCTGCCGATGTTTCCAATTGGATTTGATAGGGATAGAACACTCGCTCATCCCTTGTTTCGCTTGCATCCTGAGCCGTAAAGTCTGTCGTGATGGTGAGGTCTTCTGCTCCAATCCCCTCATAAATGTTCCGAAATCGTGTTATAAAATCCTCTTTTGTCATCTTCTGTCTAGACTCCAGTGACAGCACATCATACATCGATTCGTAGCTGCCCTGCTCCCACCATTCCACATACTGTTTCACAATCTCTCCCGGATCCGATTCCTTGATGCGGTCACAGCCCGTAAGGATTACCATCACAATCAGGCACAAGGAGAGCCATGTCCATTTAAAATGCATCGATCCCATTCCTCAACCCCCGTATTAATCGTCATTACATCGTTCTCCTAACGATGAAAATGATCATGATCAGCACACAATCCATCCCAATCAACATCAACAGCTTGGCATGTTGTTTCCTTTGAATCGCAATCCCGGTTTCTATGAGTGCAATAGCAAGTAAGCTCCACAGAGAAACCTCCATCATGATCCCTACCTTCTCAATTAAAACAATATCGAACCAAACCCCTGCTGTATTGTAGAGTATACTTATAGCATGTTGTTGTGAGAATGCATGTTTTCCGGCTCTGTACCCGTACAGATCGAATGGAGGTATAACGAGATATGAAATACACCGACATTATTCAGTCAGTTGAACGCCAAATACTGGATGGTTTATTAAAGCCAGGCAGCAAACTGCCATCCATCCGCGCTTTGACAGAATCCTATTCATGCAGTAAAAATACAGCCATACGGGCCTATGCTGAATTGGAAAAGAGACATATTATCTATGCTGTTCCCAAGAGTGGTTACTATGTCGTGGAGGGCAGAGGAAACATAAACCTCTCGAACCCAGCGGACCAAGTGATCGATTTTCGATCTGCGGGACCTGACAAAACGGTCATGCCCTACCGAGACTTTCAGCATTGCATGAACCAAGCAATTGAAATATATAAAGAAGAGTTATTCACCTATTCCCAAATTCCGGGTTTGCAGTCACTTCGTGTTGAGTTAGCACGGCATTTAATCGACTTGCAGGTCTTCACGATTCCTGAAAGGATCTTTGTTGTGTCCGGTTCGCAGCAAGCGCTGCATCTGCTGGTCTCCCTTCCTTTTCCTAACGGAAAGAACAATATTTGCGTGGAGCAGCCCACGCACTTTAGCATGATGGACTCCCTCAAGATTCATCAAGCCGTGACATACGGGATAGAGGTTACGAAGAACGGCATCGACTTTGGGCGGTTGGAGGACATTTTTAAAACTCGGGATATCAAGTTTTTCTATACGGTCTCAAGGTTCCATAACCCAACAGGCTACAGTTATACCAATGTGGAGAAGAAAAGGATAGTAGAGTTTGCGCAGAAGTATGATGTCTATATCATCGAGGATGACTACATGGGAGATTTGGATCCGGATTCGAAACATGATCCGATGTTTGCCTTCGATCCCTCTGGCAGGGTGATCTACACGAAGAGCTTTTCCAAAGTCATGCTCCCCGGACTACGGCTGGGCTTGGCTGTGATCCCCGAAGCGATGAGTGAAATATTCCAGCGGGCGAAGCACGCGGCGGACATACACAGTCCGGTGCTCATGCAAGGCGCCCTCGAAATTTATCTGAAGAACGGGATGTTCCGAGCACATATTCAGAGGATGAGGCAGACCTATAGTAAAAAAGGGGCTCTGCTCCAGCAGGCTTACCAAAATCACCTGCCGCCCTTCTTATCCTTTACGGGTTCGCCATCCGGATTTTATTCCACGATCCAGCTGCCAGAACCATTAAAAGCATATCAATTGGTTCACTATCTGGAGAATGAGAACGTATATGCTCAGGATGCCAGCAGCATGTTCTTGCCTGAGTTTAAGAACGAATCCATGATACGACTAAGCGTATCTCAGGTGAAGGAGGAACTCATCGAAATCGGTGTTCAGAAAATTGCGGAAGGAGCCGCTAAATTGTTAAAGAGACGCAGCGAGGTGAGGTTCATCTAGTCGGTCCAAGCCGCAAGCGACCGGACCGACTGATGAAATAGGTTTAAGCGATGGGAGTACCATTCGGCAGATCAACATCCGGCTTCAGAAGCACAACGTCTCCCTGCTCCGGTACCCCGCCGAGGACAAGCACTTCGGATTGATAGCCAGCTATGCGTCTAGGCGGAAAATTGACGATAGCGACGACTTGATTACCTATGATGGTGTCCGCATCATATCGATTCGTAATTTGGGCACTGGTGCGCTTGATCCCGAGCGGGCCGAAATCAATCTTCATTTTGATGGCGGGAACGCGCGCTTCCGGGAATGGCTCTGCTTCCACGATCGTCCCGATCCGAATATCCAGCTTGGTAAAATCTTCGATGGTTGCCATGACTATAGACCTCCTTACAGCTAGGTTATGAAGCAATAAGACGATGCTTCACAACACGAATTTTATGTACCATCTTATCATCTGCGTTTCCGGTTACTCAAGTGATAGATTAGTTTAGCGTGTTCTATGCCGCTGAGGATCAGCTGGAGAACTGAGATAAAGTGAATCATTCGGTTCCTTCTATACTTGCTCATTCTCCATAAGCTTCCTCCAATTCTGATGCTGCCTGTAAACCTTATCCCATATCAGGTCCCGTTCGATCATGGAATAGTTGACGAGCGGCTCATTAAATATGTCCGCCAGGATCTCGAACCATTCCGACTTCGATGAAATCTCTATCTTATCCAGGGTATTGCCGCTCCACTTTCTCCATATGCAGCCTTTGAGCTCGTTCATGCCCTGCTCGTGCCGTTGCCTAACAATGAACAGCTCCATCCACGGGGATTCCGGTGATCGGCTATAAAATTCATGGTTTGATTTAAATAGTTCCAAGCTGTTCACAACATCAGGGGCATAATCTACGCCTACATATGAATAATGGGGATCATGGATCAGCCTCCAGCCATCATCCGTTATGCGAGACGGCTCAAGCGTATATTGAAAAGGTCCCTGTATGTATTCCCCGAATTTCAATGGGATCGGTTCCCATGGCATATCGCCAAGACCGACATCCACGAGCCACCGCTCTTCTTCCCCAAGTTGTTCATTCAATAAACTTACCGTTATCCCGAGATGGAAGCCGTTAATCCGTGGTTCTTGCCCTAAAGGCTGTACTCCTGCCCGATGCCAAGATACCTTATAACCTAAGGCTCGAAGAAGCGCGGTAAAGGCTCCATTCAGATGAAAACAATAACCGCTTCGTTGATGGATCATAAGTTGTACCGATTCCTCGATATCGATGGATGTCGGTTTCCCAGCAAAAATATCCAAGGTCTGCCAAGGTATTCGTGCCACGTGGGCTTTATGCAGCTCGAACAAATATTCCTTTGTCGGTTCCTGAATATCCGAAATTCTTAAACGGTTTAAATATGCTCTTACCTCACTTTGGGTGATCATAGCACGCACTCCTACTTTTTTTTCTTATCATAAACAAGAAACTGACCCTTATGAAATGGTCAGTTTCAATATTTTATAAAAGACAGATATTAACAAGCCATGTTCAATCCATGTTCCAGGCCTTCTTCAGAAGCCGTATCCCCTTTTCCATGTCAGCGGCGTTCAAGCTTGCAAATCCCATATATAACCTCGGGAACTGGTTTGCATCTTGCTGGTCGTTCATCCACATTTTTCGCAGGTCGTACACGATAACCCCGACGTTCGCCGCCCTCTGAATCAATTCCTCCGAGGACACTTCTTTTTTGACGATCAGCTGAATATGGAGCCCTGAATTCTGACCCGTAATTTCAACAAACCTGCCAAGATAAGCCTCAACCAACTCAATCAACTGATGATGTCTCTTCCTGTACAGATTACGTACTTTACGAATATGACGGTACCAATGCCCCTGTTCAAAAAACGCGGTCATTGCCCACTGTTCCACGCGTGAAGGGGCAAAGAATACTTCCTGACGTTTGTGGGATATGTGATTCAGCAGGGCCGGTGGCAGAACGAGATAGTTCATACGCAGTGTCGGAGTCAACACTTTCGAGAACGTGCCGGCGTATATGACCCGCCCGTTATGATCCAACCCTTGCAGGGAAGGAATCGGTTTTCCCTGGTAACGAAACTCACCGTCATAATCGTCCTCGATAATGTATGCATTTCTGGTATTGGCCCACTCCAGTAATCGTTCCCGCTCCGGATAAGGCATGATGCTTCCCGTCGGGAATTGGTGAGATGGTGTTACATATACGAGCTGTGCGTGGCTGCTCTCCAGCTGGTCAAGCGAGATTCCCTTATCACTAAGCGTAATCGGAAGTAAATCACAGCCATTCAAGTGAAATTGATCTCGTACCAAGCTGTAACCCGGCTCCTCAACCGCAATGTGCTTAAGTCCTGGCAGTACTCTGGTAAGCAGCCCCATGCTATAGGCCGTGCCGGCGCCGATCACAATTTGACCAGGTGTTGAAATAACCCCTCTGGAATTTCGCAGATATTCCGAAACCACGGTGCGCAGCCCGTATTCGCCCTGCGGATCCCCATACATTCCCATTTCACTCACATGCTGTTCCAGCGCTTCCTTGAGCATTTTATTCCAGGTTCGTACCGGAAAGGACGCTTGATCTAATCGAGTTGGATTAAAGTCAATAACACCTTGACCTTGATTCAAGTGCCCGTTGGAATTCATAACTGACATCGTTGTTATGGAGGGGGTCCGCTGTTGATGATGGTGAGATAGTTCCTTGTATGGATTTATGACATATAGCCCCGACCTCGGTTTGCTGATCACATACCCTTCAGACGTTAACATTTGATAAGCCGTCTCGATCGGCGTTTTGCTTATATTGAGCTGAAGCTGGAGGGCACGAACAGAAGGCAATCGTTGTCCGTCGGGAATGACCCCATTACGGATACCCTCACGAATTTGCAGATATAACTGCTGGTATAATGGGAACTCGCTTTGCTCGGGTAGAAGAATATCAAACAAGTGGGACCACCTCAGGCATTATATTAATAAAATTTACTGTCGTAATGGCAGGTATGTTTAATGAATTATACATGAAACTCAGCCTATGTTGCGCATCCTATTCACGAATAGCTTCATTCGGTAACACAACCTTCAGTACATCTGACTTTCATAAACAGATAATAACTGACCATTTCTGTATGGTCAGTTTTGTCTTAAGCTAACGTTAACTTGGATGTATCTCAATATGAATCTATTACGTTATGAAAGGACGTATGATCCTATGTCTCATCCCCTCCATCTCCAACATAAAATCGGCCAGGGTTTAACGCCTCTCCAATTCATGGAGAATATGAAGATTCGAGAAATGAAATTGAGCAGAATCCCAAATACGAAGGAATTATTCAGACAAGTCTATGATCGCTTCCAGTGGGAGAACAAAGAGACTGAGGGATTCTTCACTTCTGAGCGAAACCCATTCAACCATCTGCACTGCCTGATTCTCTGTACGGATTGGTGCCCGGATGTCATATGGAATGTACCTGTCCTATTTAGAATATTGGAATATAGCCGAATTCCGTCCGACGTGCTCATCATGGAAGATCATATGGAAACAATGGACCTTTTTCTAACGGATGGCGGACGCGCACAGCCGATTGCTGTCTTCCTCCATGCAAGCACAGGAGAAGTACTCGGAACTTGGGGCGCTCGTCCGGCGTATATCCAGAACGTCATGGATGAGTTCAAGAGGAACCACCCCGATAAACAAGCTGCATCCTATCAAGAACAACTGGACCAAACGTACAAGAAGATCGGAGAGCTCTACCATGACGGTAATGAATATCAGAGGGTCATGATTCAGGAAATAAGGCAACTGCTTACTTCGTTTATACCTGATAGAATTGCCGATAATAACCTGTGACCGCGTTTGGCATAAGCGTGATCCCCCTCCCCTGATGAAGGTGTATGGTTTCTGACAGTGTCAAAGTTAAAAATGAACACACAGGATGAAATATATCACAATCCCGCTGCTTAAATCTTCCTGAATATGTTATCATTACTATCGATGAAGCCTTAGGGATTCACTGTTCCGGCAGCCTTTTATTAGGGTAATTCATCAGAAGTATACCATTCACCAAATTTCATTAACTCAGTACAAGGAGCGAAACACTTATGACAAAAAATGAAGCTCAGCGTCCGTCCCGCGTGGTGATCATCGGTACGGGAGCTGTGGGAGCAACGACTGCGTACACCTTATTCTTACGCGAAAGAGTATCTGAACTGGTATTAATCGATGCGAACCATGACAAAGCGCTTGGTGAAGCCTTGGATATGAATCACGGCCTCCCCTTTGCCGGAGGCGTCAAGCTGTGGGCTGGAGATTACAGCGATTGCAAGGATGCAGACATCATTGTCATTGCCGCAGGCTCCAACCAAAGACCCGGCGAGACGCGAATTGACTTATTGAAGCGAAATACGGCGATATTTGACGATATTATCCAAAACATCGTGAAATACAATGACCACGGCATCATTCTTGTGGCTACGAATCCGGTGGATATTCTCTCTTACGTCACGTTGAAGAAGAGCGGCTTCCCAGTCAATCGCGTGATCGGCTCCGGCACCTTGCTGGATAGCGCCCGTTTCCGGTATTTGATTGGTCAAAACAAAGGCATTAATCCGCGCAGCATTCACGCCCATATCGTCGGGGAACACGGTGATTCCGAATTGCCGCTCTGGAGCATTGCCAACATCGCGGGGATCGGAATCGTTCTGACTGACGGTGAAAAAGAAGATATTTTCGACCGCACCAAGAATGCGGCTTATGAAATCATTAACGCCAAGGGTTCCACCTCCTATGCAATCGCATTGGCGCTCGATCGGATCATCGTCTCCATTTTGCAAAACGAAGGTTCCGTTCTCAATGTATCCACGCTGCTCACGGACTACCACGGTGTGTCTGATGTATACTTAGGCGTACCTTGTGTGGTTGATCGTACAGGCGTTCGGGAAATTCTGAATCTCGAGTTTAATGACGAGGAACTAACCCAATTTCATGCATCTGCTAACAAACTGAAAGAGCAGATCTCCAACATTTTCGAGTAATACAAAACAAGGCTTTCCGGATTGTGATTCGGGAAGCCTTGTTCTTTTGGCTGAGGAGCGATGACATTACGTTGTAGCTAGCAAATCAGTTCGTGGCATAAATAGAAAAGGCGCTGTAAAGCAGAAGCAATCCCATCAATATATTAAACGGGCGCTCATATCGGGATAACAGATGCTGGAACAGCGAACCGAATAGCGCCCAGGTCATGTTGGCACAAATGCCGACAATCGTGAGCAATAACGAGTAGGATATCAACTGTGCATGGGAAGTAGAGATCGGCATGACGAAGGTCGATACAGCTGTTATCCCGTATAAAATAACCTTCGGATTCATGAACTGGAAGATGAACCCGAAATAAAAGGTATTGAATCCACGTGCCTTATCATCTGCATGAGAGGGCTTGCTCTGCATGATTTTTATGGCAAGATAGATCAGATACAAGCATCCGATGATATTCATAACAAACCTGATCTTCGGGATGAATGGATATAATACCAGATTGAAATAGCTGGACAACAGCATAATGACCAAGCATCCAGCTGCTACCCCTCCGATAAAGCGCATCGTTTTCTTAAATCCGTGGATCCGTGCATTCGTCATCGAAATGATGTTGTTGGGTCCGGGCGTAAATGAAGCGACAATCGCATAGGTCAACAGCGAAACGATGAACACGCGCTCCCTCCTTTCGCGTATGTTATAGTAGTAATAATTGTACGTTATAGCGTCCGTACGTTATGATTATACAATATGTATGTTATAACGCACAATCTAAAAAAGGCGGTGTATGATGTTGAAGCCGATTCATTTAATATTGGCGAATAATATGAAGCTGCTAAGAGAGCAAAGGAAGCTAAGCCTGGATAAAGTCGCGGAGATGACCGGAATCAGCAAAACGATGCTGGGCCAGATCGAACGAGGAGAATCGAGTCCCTCTATAACAACCGTCTGGAAAATCGCGAACGGGTTAAAGCTTTCTTTTACGTCTTTGATTAATGAGCCTCAATCCGAAACGGTCGTGGTATCCCAAGAAGAGGTGCAAGCGCTGGTGGAGGATCACGGAAAAGTTCGAATTTATCCTTTTTTCCCTTTTGAGGAAGGGCGGCGATTTGAAATGTATTCGTTAGAAATGGACTGTGGCGGTTATTTAAGTGCAGAGGCTCATATCGAAGGGACGGAGGAGTTTATTACCGTATTCGAAGGGGAGATCACCATTCGTATCGATCATGAGGAATATACGGTAAAGCAAGGGGAATCCATCCGGTTTAAGGCCGATAAACCGCATGTTTATCATAACTCCGGCTCCTCCATGAACCGGTTAAGTATGGTGATCCATTATTCCAAATGAAAAAGCCGCAGCCCCTCCATAAGAGGGAGCTGCGGCTTCGTATAACAGCACTACGTTCATCTACGGAGTGAGTTCGCACTGACTACCCCGTAACGGGACAACAACTTGCGCCCGAGCAGACCTACGGCACGGTCCGTTATGAACCCCATCAATCCCAGACAAATCAATCCGACAAAAATCCAATCCGTACGGAAGAACAAACGTGAATTCCAGATCAGATACCCCACGCCTTCATTAGACGCGATCATCTCTGCCCCGATAATCGCCATGAACGAGGTTCCCATGGCAAGCCGGATGCCGGTGAACATAAATGGGATCGTTGCAGGAATGATGACATGTTGCACAATCTGCCACTCGGATGCCCCCATGCTGCGGGCGGAGCGGATCTTATCCTCTTCTACGGATAACACACCCGTCAACGTATTTATTACCACAATGAAGAAGGTTGCATACAGAATAAGCATAACTTTCGATGTTTCCCCGATGCCGAACCAGACCAGAAACAAGGTGATGAAGGCAATCGGCGGAATGAACCGGATGAAATTGAGGAACGGTTCGGCAAAAGCGCGGATTGGCCCTACCTTCCCGATGATAAGTCCGGCCGGGATTGCAATCAGGCTGCCGAGGGTCCATCCGAGCAGCACCCGGTACGAACTGATCCCGATATACTGAATCAGGGTGCCGTCCATCAACAATTCATATCCGCCCTTAACCGTATAGATCGGACCCGGCAGAATTTCGGGCCCATACGCAAGGGAAAGCAAATGCCAGACGCCAAGACCAGCAATCCACACCAGGATATGTAGCGACCATTTCTTAATTTTCTTGCTCATGGGTTCCCCTTCCTCTCTACTCGTCAAAATGCGATTGGATTTGGTTATATAGCGCATGGAAAGCCGGATTAGATATATCTCTCGGATAGGCGAGAGGCACCTCGTAGATATCCGTTATTTTTGAGGACGGACCCGCTGACATGATGCCGATACGTCCTCCGAGTAGAAGAGCTTCCTGAATATCGTGCGTCACGAAGATGACGGTTTTATCCGTGTCCTGCCATATGCGTACCAACTCTCTTTGCATCGTCCGTCTTGTCATCGCATCCAATGCGCCGAATGGTTCATCCATGAGCAAAATCGCTGGATCATTGGACAATACCCTTGCCAGCTGTACCCGTTGTTTCATACCGCCTGACAGTTCGCGTGGATATTTGCTCTCATGCCCCGCAAGACCCACTAGCGAAATAAACTGGCTGGATATGTCCTTTCGTTTCGCGGGAGGTATTCGCTTCATCCGAAGTCCAAATTCCACATTTTCTCTTACGGTCAGCCATGGGAACAAGGAGGAGTCGGCTTGCTGAAATACGACGGCACGATCCTGGCCCGGACGGTCCACCTCCTTCTCGCCTACTCTCACCTGACCCGAAGTTTTGGATACAAAGCCGGCGATCAGACTCAGCAGCGTCGACTTGCCGCACCCGCTTGGACCCAGCAGAACAAAGAACTCGCCGCCTTTTACCGCCAGATTGACGTCCTGGATAATATAGTGCAAGTCACCTGCCGAGGTTTGCTGTGCGTAACTTTTATTCAACTGTTCAATGTGGATTTCATTCTGCCTTGACGCTGCTCTCATCGTCTTCATCTCCTCACTTCAGTTCAAGGACTCGATCCGGGAATGCTTCCCTCACCAAATCCAGATTCAATTTTTCGTTCAGCTCGAAGTCCTTTTCGATGATCCCGTTATCCACCATATATTCCTTCTGTCCCTGTAATCCTTCGTAGGCTTTTTCCGTGAAACCAAGATTCCATGAATTCTTCGGCAGATCCTTTAGCGTTGCTTCTCTCGGCTGCTTGACCTCTTCATACATCAGATCCGCCGTTTCCTCCGGATGCGCCTGGGCATAAGCTGACGCTTCATCCAGCGCTTTCAGCAGCGCTACGAAACCTTGCTTGTTACTGTTGAGCCCTTCATTCGATGCGATCAATCCGGTACCAAGCCTTACCGGTGTCTTGGACATATCCGACAATTCTTTGGCTTCGGTAAGCGCACCGAACTTCTCGTTCAGCACTGCTCCATATACCCAAGCGGCGTCAATGTCGCCTTTTTTGAGAGCTACATACGCCTCGTCGAAACCTCCCTGTCCGATCAGCTCCACATCCGAGAGCGCAACTCCGTTTTCGGCCAAATACACATCCCACAGATAGGGGATGAAAGTGCCTCTTGAGAAACTTAACCTTTTCCCCTTGAGATCCGCAGCGCTTCCAATCTCTTTACGAACGAACAGCTTCCATTCGCTCGCACTTAAATCCGTTGCCGTTCCTGAGGAAGCAAAGATGGAGTAATCGCCTTTGCTGACAGCGTTCAGGAGCGGGAAGTCCGCTCCGAACGCAACGTCTACCTGTTTAATGAATAAGGAGTTCACGCCTTCAGCCGGCGTAGCGAAGTTTACCAATTCGGCATCAATTCCGTGTTTGTCGAAGAAGCCCTTGCTTTTTGCCACACGAAACACGGTATTGGTGGAAATGTCCGCGATTTTCAGTTTGAGCCGATTCTCCTGCTGCTCACCCAAAGCATTGCCGCACCCGCTTAGCATACTCATGATAAGAATCACCGACAGCATCCAAAAACTCCATTGCTTCCAAGATTGATGTCTACTCATCCCGATCCCTCTCTTTATGCACGACTTCATCTGTTCTGGCCACGCAAAGCGCGCCCTCACCATATGAGATTGTACCTTCGACTTCCACGCTTGTAACGGCACCTCTCGACGCGGCCCCCGGCAGACGGTAATCGGCAACATCCAGCGGGGCAATCTCCGTCTCAACGGGCAATTCAAGCTGAGGAACCCATTCATATGGAACCCGGTATGCGCGATAGACCATATTGGAGTTGCGGCTGTTCTTATAAGGCGAAATATATTCCCACACCAGCTCGAATTCTCGTGTCACTTCGAGTATTCGCCCGTCAGCCCCTTCGGTAATCAGGGTGTTGCCATTGGGAAGCCGCTGTGCCGAGCTGATATACGGGCTGTAAAAGCGGTAAGAGTCAAGCGGAGCCTGGAATCCGGCTTCCGTCGGCGTATATTGCCATTCAATCTCTAAAGTAACGGGGTTGATTTCCAGGATGCGCGAATGGTCACGCCGAGCTATTTTCAAGCCATCCGCCGCTTCCGGATTCGGCTTTCCGTAACCGCCCCAACCCCCATTATCAAAAATCAAAATGTTACCCTCGCCCGGAAGGCCCTGCGGTATGAGATGTGCATGATGCTGGCCGATAATCCAGCCGATATGCTTCGTTTCCTCCGTGGAATAATCGGGGCCAAGCTTCCAGACGATGTCCCCGGATTTTTTATCAATGATGGCAATAATATTCGTTTCCCTGGCATCCCAGATTATATTATCGGGATGAAAGCGTTCGTCTCCCGCATCATAAAATCGGTTAGGCCCGAGCACCGAAGCCGAATTAATGTGCATCCAATCGCCCGCATGAGCTCCAAAGCCGCGGGTGTTCGGATCGCGGGATAATGCGAGCTTTGCATCCTCATCAAATCCCAGTTCATCAAAGTGATCGCTAACGGCCCATTCCCACACCACATTTCCTTCCCAATCCACTTCGATGATCGTATCATCCAGCAGCTCGATGTCGGATATCTCGGGACGCTTCACGTTCTTGTGGGCCAGAATGAGCGTATTTCCCGAATCCACCTTCGGATCTTGCCCTGGAACATAATAACCGACGGGATTGCCCTCACGCTGATAATCGTGATGCTGGCGTGCCATCCACTGGGGCGGATGCCCCGGATCCTCTATGTATTCATAACGATCAAATTTCCAGACGATATTGCCGTCCCAGTCGACCTGCACCAGATTGGTTTCATCCTGAAACCCGTATTTCGGGTCGCGCTCTGAGGTGCTTCCCAGCACGTAACCACCCGGAAACAGCTTGTTGGGAAATCCTCGAAGCCCTTTCCACAAATGAACCTCTCTCCCATTCATGTCAATGAGGAGAGCTCCTGTATCCGCTGCTTGATATATCGTGTAACCGCTCCAAGTCTTCTCCGGATTATAAACCGTTGTACCTGTTGGATAAATCGTCGGATGTCCCATCGTCACAACTTCCTTTCAAATTTGATTTTTAGTAAGAAATAAAGGCGTTTGAACGTTTCACGGAGCCGCGAATACCTTGAACATTCCTTTCGTTTGGCTCGGTAAATATTGCACACTGTTGAAGCACGGAATCCGAGAAACCTTCAAGATGTTCATGGAGCTGTTTAAAATAATGAATGAGTTCCCTGAGCTCCTCGTGCGAGAATGCGCCGAAGATGAGGTCAATCATATACCCGCCAACATTTTCATTACGCTGCAGCATCTCTCTTCCTGCTTCTGTAATATCTAAGGCAATCGCTCTCCGGTCCGTCTTGCTACGCCTTCTGATCGCGAACCCGGAAGTCTCCAGCTTGTCGCATATCGCCGTTACAGCTCCGGATGTGAAGTCGAGCTGTTCCGCCAGCTCGCCAAGCCTCTGCTCTCCATTCCGGAATATCGTGTTGAGAATCAACAAGCCTGGCAAGGATATGCCTTCCACCGAAATCTTGTCACGTTCTTTGACAAATCTGCGTACCACTTTGCGAAAATGCCAATCGGCCTCCTCTAACAAGTCCCAATTCTTATCTTCCATGTCGCTCCTTTCTCGGGTCATGAACCTCCGTTTTCCGGTCCTTATCCCCTATTGCTAACACTTGAAAATACAGAAAGACCCCCGTCTCCCCCTTTCGTCGTACTTACGACAGAGGAGTAAACAGGAGCCTTTGGTGGACCAATCGGCTGACATTATCCTTCAATGCTAAGATAATGAATGATCATTTAATGATGACTGAAGGGTGATACCTGTGGCTAGATTAAACCAATTAATTCCACCTGTCAAGTAGGAATTAAATAAAGTTCATCCAGGGAGAAATGCGCAGCATTATAAAAAAGACAACCGCGCACCCATTTGACGGATATGGTTGACGTCCGCAAACAAGATAAAATAATTGTAGAATGTTTCCCCGATCTGGACAGGGCGGGGGTATCTTACGATCAGAGCGGACTGCTTATTCATCTCGGCTGGCTGGTCGGCTGACGGGAAGATGAAACACGCGTCTTGATGTTGCACCTTCACATGGATAATCGTTGGTGATGAGCCGTAAGGCATTAATGGATGAAAAGCTTCGGCGTGGCATACTTCGGTAATAGGGTCACTCGAGGAAATCGCGGATACCTGAAAAAAACCGTCGGCCCCTTCGTATCTTTCTTCACTTACCTGACGCCAGTTTGCGGGATATGGAAAGGATACCCGATAAACGAGGCTGGTGAAAATGTTTTCCGGAAGCCTTCTGGCGCGGGGAGACCACTGCACGGCGGTAATACGCCCGCCGCTGACGACGTTCACCGGCATCTGCTCCCTGATATCCACGATCCAGAGCTGACTAGCGCTTTCAACACCTCCGCATCCCGACAAATACGCGATTTTCGCACCGTCCGGCGACCACCCGACAGGGGTGGCAAAACAGTCGGAAACCGCAACCGTCCTTTGATTCTGTCCGGTGCGGCTGACAATCTGGATAAGAGAATAATAATACGGCTCTTCATAAGCGGTTGCGCTGTAGGCGATGTTCTGGGAATCCGGTGACCATGACGGAAAATAGTTTTTGGCGAGCGGTCCGCCCTCCAGCGTATAGACGGTTCCGGTTGCCAAATCGACAGTTGATATCATGGAGATGCTTGCACCGGGGAATGTATAGAGTGCGAAGGCACCGTCCGGGGATATCCGAACGTTATGGAGCGGTCCATTCATATTCCGTGTGATTTGTCTCCGATTTTCGCCATCGCTCCGCATGCGGAAGAGCTGCGTAATGCCGCTGGCATCCGGAGCCGCAAATAGAAGCTCTGTACCCGAAGGGAACCATTGAACATCGCTAGCTCCAGGCTCTGAGATGGTATAGCTCCGATGGGTGAACGTATCATAGACGACGATCAGGCCGTTTTTAACATACACCAGCGACCGGTTGTCAGGAGACCAGTCCAACAGCGTGTAAGGTTCGATTTGGTCAATTCTGGCTACGGTAAGCGTGGCGGTATCCAGCAAGTGGACCACATTTCCCATTCCGATAAATGCAATCCTCCTGCTGTCCGGCGACCAATAGGGAACGGAGAATTCCGCGCCAAGTCCCCGAGTAAGTTGAACATGAAGTCTATCCCGCGGTCGGTACAGCCAAATGTCGAACGATCCGGCACGATTCGATGTATAGGCGATCCACCCTTGATCTAGATCATGAGAAACAGCTTGCAAGGCCAACATCCTCTCTTGAATCATCTGATACTTCAGATATATTCAGTGGAGGACGGTTAGGCGACCGTCCCGATCGGATTTATATCGAGCTTCTTCATTTTTATTTGAATGGCTCATCATGCGGATGTGTCGTATTTTCAAACGAGCTGTTAGGCATTAAATTCAATTGCAGGGTTACCTGAAAACGTTGTTTCGGAATATTCGCCGATCGTGTATTCTGAGATGATTTTTGTCCAAAATGCTTGGGCCGACCGATTTTTTTCCAACCAGGCAATACTCCACTTGCCTTTAAACATTTTGAATACTTTAAAGGCTGCTTCCTTACCAATTGCCTGCTTTCGGTATTTTTTTAAGATGAAAAATTCCGCCATGGAGTAGTTTCGAGTGAAATCTCTTGCTGTTTTTATTACTCTCACCAATACAAACCCGGCCAGCTTCCCTGATTGTATTACAAAGTAAGGATACCGCCCCTCTTCCGTCCAGTAATGGTCTAAATACTTATAATTGTACAAGCCAAATTCATTAACGTCATTCTCACTCTCAGCTTCGTATTGGCTCATATCGTATTGATAGAGTTCCATGAGGTTACGTAATACTGTTTTCTGTTCATATGAAACCTTTAAAAGTTCCACCTGCCCACCTCCTTGATCTCTGTATGGATGTAAAAATATATTCAACATGGTGTGTATGGATCCTGCCCATATTTGAGAATAAGGCAGTCGAGGATCATTCTCTCATTGGTAATGATTTGCCTTTTTCTAGTATTGCTCAACCCCATGATGGTTGGTAGAATATAACAGTTATATTATCGTACATATACAAGGAGAGGAACACAATGACAGTTCAACAACAAGCAGCAATGGATTCCATGATCGAATGGCTGGCAAATGAACAAGAGCTCGGTCATAAGCCCAGCAAAATCGAATTAGCGGGGGAATTTGATCTTCACGACATGCATTATTATATTTTCAAATATAAAAAGACCCTGTTTGGCAAATGGCTGGTCGGTGTCTGTGGCGGTTATGAAAATCCGTCAGACACCGAGCATTGCGGACATGTATTCAGTGAGATGCAGCCCTATCATTCTGCCACGGCGGAACAGGAAGCTGTAGCCATGGTTAACATGATTCGTGAGTATTGGATGAAACAGGCGGCGCTCTATGAGGCAGGGGAAGCTCCAGAGAATAACCCGACGGACTCCAACGAATCTTCCGGTATATTTAACGGCTTCGTTCTGTTGAACTCATCGGAATGCGACCTGGAGCAGATCAAAGCAAATCTTCAGCACGACTGGAATATTTCCTCTTCCCCGGAGAATGGCAGCTCCGAAGAGGAAAAGGAAGGTATTCTGGTCATTGAAGCAGACGGCTGCATGGTCGCGGTCAGCTTCGTTGATGCTCCGGTACCGGATGGCGAGGCTGAGCATTACGCGCAAGGAAACTACCTGTGGCCAGAGGCAGTAGAGGTAACCAAAACCCATGTCAGTCAGCTTATTCTGGCTGTGTTTTCGCGTGCTGCCTCCCCGCTTGATAGCGGCAGGATGTACACCAAGCTGGCGGCGAGCTGTTTGAAACTGCCTAATGCCGTCGGTCTCTATTCATCCGGCACGGTATTTCAGCCCGAGCTCTTTGTGGAAATGGCTGAAACCATGAAATCCGACGATCTGTTTCCGCTGTTAAATCTCGTATACTTCGGGCTCGTACGCACGGAATCCGGAGTCAATGGTTATACCTATGGACTCAGAGCCTTTGGTAAAGACGAGATCGAAGTGCTGGACAGCCAGGTAACACCTGCCGAGCTTCGTGAATTCCTGATGGATATTTCTTTATATATCGTTGAACAGAACGTCACACTAAGGGACGGGGAAACCATCGGCTTTTCGGCGGAACAGAAGCTGCCGATTATGCGTTCCGACGGAGTTTATCTTGATGGTGACACACTTAAAATCAAGTTCTGATTCAACGTAATCTTCCACATTAAAAAGCTCTCCAAGTCATTCAAAATAACTTGGAGAGCCTTTCAAACTCTACAGCTTGAAATGGCGATGTTCCCTTGAGTTTTTATATAACCGGCCAAAGCTGACGCCTTGACATGACACCCAGACCCGTGCAACGTTCATCGTTTGGATGGCAATTACTCATCTTCCTCCTTGAATGTCTGGGCATTTAATATATCCTCTGCAAACTGCAGCAAGCCTTCGCTTTTCATAATGGCAATTCCCTTCTGCGCCTCGTCTCCCAGAACCACCAGACTATCCCCGGGGCGTATATCGAATATATCCCTGGCTTTTTTGGGAATTACGATCTGACCACGTTCCCCGACCCGTACCATGCCGAAAATATGTTTTCCCTTCGGACGCAGGCCGATGTCTGAATGCTTATCGGAATAATGGACCAGATCATCCAATACCACGCCATACAGATCCGCAAGAGCTGTACAATGTTGAATATCCGGTACAGTCTCTCCACTTTCCCACTTCGCCACGGCTTGTCTTGAAACGCCGATCTTTTCGGCAACTTCTTCTTGGGTGAATCGGTGCATCTTTCGCAATTTCTTCAAATTCATATTAATCATATGGAGCTCACATCCTTTGTTCTCATTATAAAGTCAGATTCCGAGTAAACCAGTAATTAAGGATAACATTTCATGTTGCTTTCAGTTGCCGCAGAACAGTCACACATAAAAACGACCGCAAAAAAAAGGCCAACCAGAAGATTCTGGCTAACCTGATAATAGGAAAAAGCCCCCTTTTAGAAGGGAGGCTTTTTACGCAATTATGATATTACGCCTGGATAAACAGGCTGAATTCCTGGCCGTTTTTGACCGGCTCCTGTGCCATGGTATAGCCGTGTTTGACGACTTCCTCCGGCACGTTCCGAAAAGCGGACGGACAGTCCGAAATGACCTGAAGCGTCTGCCCTTTTTTCATATCACGGAGTGTTTCGAGTGTGTAGATGACCGGGTAAGGACAAGATTCCCCCCGGAGATCCAGTGTGAAATCAACGGACATGGGTTGCATCCCCTTTCTTGAATCCAACGCCGAAGCGGTAGTTTTTTTGCCAGTATGCGGCGACAGCGAATCCGCCCCCGAGTACAAGCAGCGTAATGATCAATGCACCGGCCGGACCCATGGCGGTGATCAGGTTGATAGGCGAGCCGCTCTTCACGAGAAGGTTAAATATCCCCATATGATCCCATGCATATGCCAAAGCAGTTGCACCTATTATATTGCCGATAAACACGGGTAAAAAGACAACTTGTCCCTCCATCAGCCGGTACATCATGCCGGTTTCGCAACCGCCGGCCATAACAATACCCAAGCCGAAGAGCAATCCGCCGATAAAGGTGCTTGGGGCGGCAATTTTTGTAATCGGGTCCAGACCGTATACAAGAATAACGATAAGTGTAGCGACAGAGCTGACCGCCATACCGACGGCAATCGCTTTTGTCATCGTAGCCCGGCCGCTGATCCACAGATCGCGGAAAGCGGAAGTAAAGCAGATCTGCCCCCGTTCGATCAGAATACCGAATGCCGCTCCGAAAAGGGCGGCTGTCCCCAACATCGTGCGACCTGTTGCGTAGAAGTATACGATCAGCGCGATGTACGCAAGACCTAGCATACCCCCCAATAGGGGTTGCCGGTTCTTACCCGTTTTAAGGGAAGACACGGTACCGCCCATTTTCAGGACGGGCTTCCCTTTCCACCATCTTGTGTTAACCAGCCGAGCACCTAAGAATGTGCCCGCGCCGGTAGCAACGATAAAGATCCAGGAATGAAGGGAGAATTGTGGGACGCCGGTAAAAAAGGCTGCGAGATTGCAGCCCAGAGCCAGCCGGGCTCCGAAGCCCGCGATGATTCCTCCGGCAAATCCCTGAACGTACCGCCGTTTCTGTCTCGGCATTCGGATCTTGAAATTGCTGCTCAGCAGAATCGTAATGAGGGCTCCGATAAACATGCCCCATACGATCCAGCCGTCGGTCCGCGTCCAAGTCGTTCCGTTCATATGTACGAGGTCGAAATACGCCCAATCCGACACATCTACCCCGATGAATTCCAGAATATGTCCCCCGAAACGGGTAAACTCACCGGTTACCGCCCACACCGTATGGGTGATTCCGAAGTAAACCGCGCTGAGAATACCGGCCAGAGCCATAACCAGATAAGGGCTCCAATAACTTCCGAACCATGTTGAATATAACTTATTCACTTGCCTCAATAACTCCTCTTCCATAAAGTCACGACACTCATCTATGGTAAAACCCACACATTCCATTTTACTATAAAAACTGCAACGCAGGGATGAAAATGTTCATGCCATTACATCGTTAAACAAAAAAGCCGCGTTTGTTCGCGACTTTATTGCGTGTTTGTTCTTAATATCCGAGTTCATTCATGTTCAAAGCGGCGGGTTTGCGACTCCCATTTGTATCCAACCTTCCTTTGAAGGACCATATACCGCAGGGATATTCAATCCCGACTGACGCATAAGAACGGTGACCTGCCCTCTATGATGAGCAATGTGCTTAATCAATCCCATAAAGATGGTAGCATTTGATTCCTGACGTCCAAAGGCATTTTGGATTTGTTTTAAACTTTCATCCGTCCATTGTGCTTCAAGAGCCGTCGCTACCTCTGAACTTATTTTTCTAAAAGTTTCGGCGATTTGTTTCGCGGCCGGTACATCATCTGAATCTTGCACCTGATGGAGAACAAGCCCGAATTCAGTCAAATATTCAGGGGTGTTCGTTACGAAATGCCAAGCAATTCTCCCCAGCGTCCTGCCTTCAGGATATACCTGCTGTTGTAAAGATTCATCCGTCAAACTGTCTAACACCTTTTGTGTTAATTCAGCTTCCCTCTTCCATTCTGTAATAAAATCAGAAACGGTTGTATACATGATTGATTCATCCCTTTCTAAGAAACTAAGTTCAATATTTGATGGATAGGATGTAAGATGATCATCCTTAAGTTCATCATATCTGCTAATAGTGACAAGGGTTGTCATAGTTATTTTTATCATTAGCGAACAACCGAACTGCAAGCAAGAGCGCTACCAAAACCATGACAAACCCGGACCACCCCAGATTGTCAATGGAGGAGCTGCTGATCACCAATCCGCCGATTCCTGAGCCGAGGGCGAAGCCAAATTGGATAAACGAAGTGTTGACGCTTAAGGCAATATCCGGCGATTGCGGGACCAGGGTAACTAAGTACAACTGCTGTGCTGGAGATGTCGCCCATGTGGCGGCCATCCATAACATGATGAATGGAACAACAGCGTAGATCGAGCCGTTGAACCAAGACAATAGCAGCAACGTTCCCGCTTGGATGGACAGACCGGCGTAGATCGTGAATCTGGATCCCTTCGTATCCGCTATCCCCCCTCCGAATTTGGAGCCAACAAAGCTGCATATCCCCGAGATCAATAGAATACCGGAAAGCGCCGTTGCGGATAACTCACTATTCTGCTGAAGATAGGGGGATATATACGTAAATAGCGATGAGTATCCTCCGATATAGAACAGCGTAATGACTACAGCCAGCACCATTTTTTTATCTTTTAATATCGACAGCTGCATTCTAAGTGTAATGGCTTTTTGCTCCGTAATGGACGGAACTTTGGAAACGACCGCCAAGAACGGAATCACCATCAGCAAGCCAGCAATGACGAATAAGGTTCTCCATCCCATGGTTTCACTCAAGAACGTGCCGATCGGCACGCCGAGCACCAGGGAGCTGCTAAGTCCCATCAATATGGTGCCGATCGCACGGCCCCGATTCCGTTCTTCAACCATGCGCGTGGCTACGGCCATAGCAATGACCGTGGCTGTTCCACCGCTGAGTCCCTGGATCATTCGAGTCATCAGCATCATTTCAAGTGAGTCACTAACATAGACGAAACAGCTGCTGAAAATAAATATGCCGAGCATGACGAGAAGCATTTTTTTTCGGTCCACCCGGATGGTTGCGGCGACCACTACGGGTGCGCCTATCGCTGCAGAAAGGGCGAATGTCGTTACGAATGATCCAGCGGTGGACGTCGCAATGCCTAGATCCTCCGCTACGATGGGAAGAATTCCGCTTATGATGTACTCGATCGTTCCAATGAGAAACACGGCCAGGGCAAGCAAATAAACGATCCATTTATTACTCATGCTCGTTCCTCTTCGTATTCAATTGGCAATTGAATTTCGATGAGACAAACCCCCGGCTCACCTGATAAAGGCACATAAGTTTCTCTTCCGGGCTGGTCGCTTCGAACGAGATAACCATGCTGCTCAATCCATTCGGCAAGATCCAGGCAGGCCGATTCGGAGTACGCCGAATCCGAGCGAAATAACAGTGTGGCCATGGTCTCAGAAGGCAGGGATCGATACTGGAGATGCTCCGGCAGCTTGAAGGTGTCCGATTTCACGGCATAACCAGCTTCGAACTCAAACACATGCTCCTTGCTGCCGGATACGTTCCACAACAACGTCTGCGGACCGTATAATAGAGACTTGGCTCGGCCATCATGCAGCCCATCGAACATTTCGAAAAGGCTTGGGATATCCTCAACGGTGCCATGGGAAGCATACGTGATCATGTGCATGGCTTCAACGCGTTTCAAGACAACCTCTTGTTTATTATTTACTTTTCCTTCACGTTCCAGGAGCTGCATTCTTTCTTTTACCCGGACAAGCCTAGAGCGCTCCATATCAAGCTGCCGCTCGATTTCACTCTCCTTGAGCCTCAGCATGCCCCGAATCTGTTCTGTTGATATATCTTCATGAAGGAGCAACGCGATCTGCTGTAATGTAAATCCCAATTCCTTATATATGACGATACGGTTGATCTCCAGTAGTTGTTCGGCGAAATAATACCGATATCCCGTCGATTCATCGGTCATGGCTGGCTTCAGGATTCCGAGCTGATCATAATAGCGCAGAGTTTGTAACGGAATTCGACTCAGCCTGGAAAACTCGCTGATTTTAAACAATGCTTTCACCCTCTATCTTGATTTATTGGTTAGAGTATAAACTCTCTAGTTAGGTATAAAGTCAAGAGGGCTAAATAAATTTGTACGCAATCCGCGATGGTAAGGACTGTTCCGTGACACAAGTTGATCGATTTAAAGCCTCTCCTTAAGTTAACAATCACCAGCAAGCTATTTCCTCTCAATGACAATATTCCAATTGTGATTACAAGCAGCTGGGATGCTTCCGCGCTCCAAGATATACTGTTCCACTAACTCCGCGGTGTCGATCAGTATCTCCCGCATCACTCTCTTCCCTTGGAACATACTGTAATCCCCTCCTCCTCTGGCCCGGTAGCTGTTCAGGACCACATCCAGCTCCATCCCGCCCGGCAAGTCTGCGCCGTTATATTTCAATCTGCTGACCCTTGATCCCGGCGCGCATGCAATGTTTAATGTATATTCAATGCCTTCCCACATGTCGTAATTATAGTGCTGCGGTTTCGGCTTCATATATGCCGGATTCACGGCAGGAGTCCCGCCTGGGCCGACCGTAAAATAACAGGCTGTCTGTTCCAGCGCGTCCCGGATGTCGCGTCCGGTCAGACGAAGAACGACCAACGTATTCGGATATAAGAAATTCGTAAGGATATCTCGTCTTGTAATAACCTCTCCGAACCCCTTGGAATCTTCACTGAGTAATGACGTACATGAAACGTTGACACCCGCATATTCCATCTGCACGCGATGGATAAACTCGATAAAAGGATGCTCCGCCAGCCGGCAGGCTGTAGGATCGTTCATGCCCATGTCACCCTCGACTCGTCCGATCGGCTCGTCGAGCCATGCCTGGGTCCGTTCTTCCAACTGCTGGCTGGAAGCTAACACCACTGTGTCAGTCGTTGTCCCAGTGTCCGGTCGCAGCAACTCGGCCCGTTTCTCCACAACCATCCAGCGTTCCTGTGCCTTAACCAGATCCACACGGATCTTGCCGATGGCCTGTCCATTGAAGCCGGGTTGGACAACTGTCACTCCGTGGACCTGCGCGGCCAGCAGCCGATGCTGATGCCCGGTGATGAGCACATCGATGCCCTTCACCTCGGCACACATGGCATAAGCCTGGTTCTCCCCGGTGATGCTTTCCGCCGGCTCCCCGGTTTCCATATCGCACTCAAATCCGCCGTGGTACGCCACGATCATCACATCGGGGTGCTCCTCCAGACGGATGCGCGGCACCCATTCCTTCACGGTTTCCAATGCGTCTTGGAATTCGAGACCCTGAATGTGGGACGGATTCTCCCAGCTCGGAATGTAGTGTGTCGTCACACCCAGAACCGCCACCCGGATGCCACCGATGTGCTTGATTAGATAAGGCTTACCAAAGGCGGGCTCCTTGCTATCCTGCAACCGGATTCCGGCTGACAACCAAGGAAACCGGGAATCCTGCACCGCTATTTCAAGCGTCTCCATACCATAATTGAATTCATGGTTACCCGGAACAGCTGCATCGTAGCCCAGCTCATTCAGCGCACCAATCAACGGATGGATATCCGTTCTGCTTTTAACTGCATAGGAAGCCAGCGGAGAGCCTTGAATCAAATCTCCGTTATCGATCAGCAACAGATCCGGATGGATAAGCCGCTCTTCACGGATTAGGGACGCCAGCTTGCCGAGTCCCATATCCCTTTCGTCCCGTGTCCGGTAATCCGTAGGGTACAGATGTCCGTGTAAGTCGCTGGTGGCCAGCACGGTAATCGTCATTTTATTCGTCGGATTCATACCATCTCTCCTGTTCACAACATATTCAAGCCATTCTATCAACTGAAATGCAGTTTTATATTAAAATTCCAAAACTTTACAAAGAGTTATCATTTCATTGACAGACCATTAACACTCCCTCCGTATAGTGGAGCAGGTAAGACATGTCATTAACTTATAAATGGAGGTCATTGTTTTGAAAAAATGGATGAAAATCACCATGCCCCTGTTATTGTGCGTCGCTGTCATCAGCGGATGCGGCGGCGGAAATACCGACACCGGCGGCAAAGCCGCGGCGAACGCCGGGCAGGAGAACTCGCAAGGCACAAATACAGACAGCAGCGCGACCACAGAATCTACCGGGTATGTCCCTGATAAACTGACGGTCCAATTCGTTCCTTCCCAGAATGCCGATACGCTTGAAGCCAAAGCCAAGCCGCTCGAAAAGCTGCTGTCCGACAAAATCGGGATCCCCGTTGCGGTCAGCGTATCGACTGACTATAACACGATTGTAGAAGCGATGGCATCCAAAAAGGTGGACGTTGGCTTCCTGCCGCCAACCGCGTATGTTCTTGCCAAAGAGAGAGGCGCTGCTGAGGTTATACTGCAGGCCCAACGTTATGGCGTTAAGGATGAAACCGGCGAGCCTACGGATGAGCTTGTGGATTTCTACAAGGCGATGATGATCGTGAAAAAGGATTCTGCCATCCAATCCGTAGCCGACCTGAAGGGCAAAAAAATTGCCTACCAAAACGTTTCATCCTCTGCCGGTTATGTGTGGCCTGCGGCGGTTTTGATGGATAACGGGATCGACCCGATGAAGGACGTCGAGCCGATTACGGTAAAAGGCCATGACCAAGCCGTCCTTGCCGTGTTGAACGGCGATGTCGATGCAGCTGCCATTTTCCAGGATGCCCGCAATGTCGTCAAGAACGATTACCCCACCGTATTTGAAGATACACGCGTACTGACTTATACGGAGGAAATTCCGAACGATACGATCACCGTGCGCTCCGATATGAGCCCGGAATGGATTGAGAAGCTGCAAACCGCGTTTATCGAGATCGGCCAGGACGAAGAAGGCCACAAGATTATCTCGGAAATTTACACGCATGAAGGTTATGTCAAATCCGATGACAGTCGTTTCGAGATTGTCCGTGAATATGGCAACAAGGTTAAGACCGAGTAAACGATAAGGGACTGGGTGCCATGATTGAAATTCGCAACGTTTCGAAAACATACGCCAATGGAACCAAAGGACTGAACCATATCAATCTGACGATCGGCCGCGGCGAATTCGTGGCGATCGTCGGGCTGTCCGGCGCCGGTAAGTCGACCCTGCTGCGGTCGATGAACCGGCTTCACGACATTACCGAAGGCAACATCGTGATCGACGGTAAATCGATCACAGCGGCCAAGGGCAAAGAGCTGCGGCGCATCCGAAGAGATATCGGCATGATCTTTCAAAGCTTCAACCTTGTGAAGCGCTCCTCCGTGCTCCGCAATGTGCTCGCCGGACGCGTCGGGTACCACTCCACCCTGCGCACCCTGCTCGGCCGATTTCCGATGGCCGATGTAGATCTCGCTTTTCAGGCACTCGATCGGGTAGGCATCGTCCAGAAAGCGTATGCCCGGGCCGACGAGCTGTCTGGCGGACAGCAGCAGCGAGTCGCGATTGCCCGAGTGCTTGCGCAGGAAGCCAAGATCATACTAGCGGACGAGCCGGTTGCTTCCCTCGATCCTTTGACTACGAAGCAGGTCATGGATGATTTAAAACGAATTAACGCGGAATCCGAAATTACGACGATCGTGAATCTGCATTCGATCGATCTTGCCCGGCAGTATGCTACGCGGATTATCGGATTGCGCGCCGGGGAAGTAGTCTTTGACGGACCTGTATCGGAAGCGACGGATGAGCGGTTTACGGAAATATACGGACGGCCATTCGGCAAGAATGAGGTATTGGAGGAAACGGCTGTATGAAGATGGAAATGGAAACGGGGCCGTTTAAACCATCAGCTCAATCTCCTCTCCTTCGCCCGAAACCACCTGGCAAACTGAAGCAATACATGACTACGGCTTTCCTGCTGCTTCTCGTCTGGGGCAGTGCGCAGCAGACGGACGCTTCCTTCATGGAGCTTGTAGAAGGTCTGCCGAATATGCTCGACCTGCTGCGGGAAATGTTCCCGCCGAAATGGAGCTATCTCGACAACATTTTGGAAGCCATGCTGGAAACGATACGCATGGCGCTGATCGGGACCACGCTGGGCGCCGTCCTGGCCGTTCCGGTGGCGCTGCTCTGTGCAGATAACATGGTCAAGAATCGGTGGATCACCTATCCGGTTCGCTTTCTGCTAAACTTGCTCCGCGCGATTCCCGACCTTCTGCTCGCCGCCTTATTTGTTGCCATAGCAGGACTCGGTCCGTTACCGGGGATTTTTGCCTTATCCGTCTTTTCACTGGGTCTGATAGCTAAACTCACCTATGAAGCGCTGGAAGCGATAGATCCTGGACCGCTGGAAGCGATGACCGCTGCCGGAGCAAATCTGCCACAGCTGATCGTGTACGGTGCTGTCCCGCAGGTTCGGGCGCATTTCGCTTCTTATACGCTGTACACGTTTGAAATCAATGTCCGTGCCGCTGCCGTGCTCGGTCTGGTGGGAGCTGGCGGGATCGGTCATTATTATGAAGTGACACTCGGTTTTTTTGAGTACGACAAGACATGCATGATCATCATCTTCACCCTGATTGTTGTCCTCTTGATCGACTATCTTAGTGCGAAATTGCGGGAGAAATTGTTATGAGCCAATCATGGAACGACATCGTTCCCCAACCGAAAAAAAGCCGGCTCCGCTGGCTCATCTACGTTATGCTGGCCTTCGTTTATGTCTGGGCCTTCTCCGGTATTCCGTACTCTGGCATAAAGGAGACGGCTGGTCAGGTGACAAAGGCTATTTTCTCAGGTTTGCTTTCACCCGATTGGGATTTTGTCTATTTACCAGACGGAGAGGATTTGCTGCGAGGCTTGCTGGATACGTTGGCTATATCCATTCTGGGGACGATCATCTCGGCGGTCATCTGTATCCCGTTCGCTTTCTGGGCCGCGGCCAACATGACCGGGTCCATATTCGCCTCCGGATCAGGCAAAGTGCTGCTCAGTCTGATCCGCGTCTTTCCTGAAATCGTAATGGCACTGTTGTTCATCAAGGCAGTGGGCCCCGGCTCTTTTGCAGGTGTGCTGGCACTCGGTTTGCATTCAGTAGGCATGCTTGGCAAACTGTTCTCCGAAGAGGTGGAACAGATCGATACGGGCCCGACCGAAGCATTGATCGCTGCTGGCGCGACACGGTTGCAAATCGTCCGGTTCGCCGTTTTGCCACAGGTACTGCCCGGTTTTCTGTCGTATATCCTCTACCGCTTCGAAATCAATCTCCGCTCCGCCACCATCCTGGGCGTGATCGGCGCAGGCGGCATCGGGACACCGCTTATTTTCGCGCTGAGCTCACGAAATTGGGACCGCGTCGGCATTATTTTGCTCGGAATTATTGTCATGATTACCTTGATCGACTTGATTTCGGGCGCGATTCGAAAAAAGCTCGTTTAACGGAGGGCCATGAATAACTTTGGAAGTATCCTCCATACTAGTGATGAACAACATCTTACAACCAAGGAGGAACCATGATGCTCGACAATTTGGAAAGCGACTACAACTGCGCGAATGCCGGCGACGATCTCCATCGGCTCAAGCAAGAGCTTGCCGCTCTGCGGGAACAGGGTACGGAAGGCCAAGAAACACAGGAACAACTCAACCGATTGGAGAATCAAATCTCCTTCATTATGAACAAATGCGATATTAACCATTAACGTTTAATCTACACACTTCTTCGAGATCTGCAATGATCTCGCCATTACCTGCATGACGTAATTGATTTTGAAAGGTATCTGACACCTCGAAAACTCTCCATGATTAAAAAACCCGTATCCGTGAAAGGATACGAGTTTTTTTAGTTTCGCTATTATTCGTCAATCTGCTGAATCAATGTCTTCATTGGATCGATCGGGCGGTTCGCGTCACCCTAATTCACTCAATAATTTTTATTAGTGAATGAAATATCAATTTTAAACTAAATAAGGTTTTATTTTCTTATTTTTTGACCACTGTTTTAGCCATTTTAATCAGGTCTTCTTCTTTCAAAGGATTACCCGGATTGGTCGAGATGCTGAATGACTTGCCATTTTCAATCCAGGAAAGGGTATTGGTTATAAATTCCTTACCAAGCTTGGGATACTTCTTTTTCAATTCCTCAGCGGTTATATAGGTATAGCCTTTCTGCTTCTTGTCTTTCGGATCAAGTCGAGCACTTTGGAATTTAATATAATGGGTTCCATTCTTATAATGTAATAAAATCATGTTTGATTTTGCCCAGTTAATTTTTTTGGAATGCACCTGTTTTTCTAGCCTTTTTGCTTCAGCCTTCATTTCATTATGATATTCACTGCTGTATGGACCGACAATTTCCCCTGACACAAAGCGATAATTCTCCGGCAGATTTTTCGGTTGCTTCAGTACCGGTTCTTGTAAAGTAGAGGCTTTCTTCCAATAATCCTCATATGTATTGTACTCTGGATGAATGTTCCCCATAGCGAAAGTCTCTAGACGTTTTCCATTTGTCAGTTCATTGCTTACGTATACCATATAAGAGTCATCCGGATTCTCTTCAAGCAGTTTATTAATTCTGGCTGTTTCCTCCTTTTCCAGTTGTTCCACTTTGCTCACAGCGGCTGCCGTACTTCTAGAGGTACCCGGTGCTGCTTCCGAAGCAACATTCATGGAACCCAGCATCAATAAACCGCTTAGCGCAGCAACCGTTATTTTCATACTTTTGTTCATCGGTCATGTCTCCTTGTGGTTGTTTTATGTTTTCCATTTATATAACAATACCAACAAAGGCATTTGTGACATATAGGGAAGAAAGGAATGAGCGACAACTAGTTAACCGACATTCAATCGCATACGCAGACGGACTGTATTATAGTTAAGAAGCCGGGTTGTCCTACTCTAAGGAATCCGGCTTTTTTCAAAATCATAATGAACGTAATGATCATTCTCGAAAAAAAATAAAGAAAGAAACCGAACCTTTTTTAAATAGAGAGACAATATAGGGTGTAAGCCGCTTACCCAGGAGGGCCCTCTGAATGCAACGTGAATACATGTTTCAATTACTCAAACAAATGAAAGACGGTGATCAACAGGCGTTTCGTACGATGTATGATGCCACCTATCAGGACGTCTACCGGACCGTTTCCTTTCTGGTGGATCATCCGCAGGACCGGGAAGATGTCATGAATGAGATTTATTTGCAAATGTGGACGTCACTTGCCAATTACGACACGAATCGACCTTTCCTTTTCTGGCTGCACGGCTTGGTCATCCGTCAAGTGCAGAGATTTCGGGTCAAGCGCTGGCGGAGATTTCGAATTTTCGAGCGCATCCGTGACTTTGCCCGGGAAGAATCGCATTGGGATCAACCTTCGGTGTTGATGGACGGCACGAACCAACTCATATCGCAGGCAATCCAAAAACTGACGGATAAACAGCGAGCGGTCATTATCCTCCGCTTTTTTCACGACTACACGCTGGAGGAAATCGCGACCATACTCGATATTCCGCTGGGTACGGTCAAGTCCAGATATCATGCGGGCATCCAGGCGCTTCGAAAAAACATATGGAATCTCCCCCCGGAAAGGATGGAAAAGATCAATGACTATTGAACGTAAAATCCGAGAGCATCTGCGCAAAGAAGCAGAAACGTTGGATTGTCCTCCGGCCATTTCCAACCGTATAGAGCAATCCTACTCACAATTTTTGCTACGACAAAGGAGCGGAAAAACCATGAAAAAACGTTTTATTGCTGGCATCGTTGCTACTGCCATTTTGATTCCAACCGCAGCGTTTGCTGCCCCTACCCTGATTGAAATGCTGACTAGAACACCGATGACGGCTGAACAAGTCAAGTCGGATGTAGTTGGGAGAGCAACGCTCGAAAAGCTGTACAGCGCATTTCCCGAAACTAAATCGTTTGAGATTATCGAGGCGAGCACGGTTCAAGGTACCCAAACCAGCATCATCCTCCAGGAAAAAGGGGGAATTGGCAAAAAAATCACCCTTCATACCAACAGCAAGACGGGTAAGATTGAACACGTGATTCAAGAGAATTGGGAGCCTAAGGATAAGCCGCTCACGGCTCTAACGGATCAGGACATCAAGTCGAAGGTTGATGATCTTCTGAATAAAATGTATGGCAACATGGAAGAGTATGAGTTTGCTTTGGAGAAAATGGAGAATCCGGATCAGAAAACGTTGATGTTGAATTACACCCAAAAGGGATCAGAAACACCCTTATATCAGGTATTCGTTCAGGGCAATTCAATCAGTGTTTCTCTAATTGGAGGTGAAACGAAATCTGCAAACCATAAAGTAGAAGGTTTCTTCACTATCAATGGCAAGCCAGATTATTTTGCAGATGCCTATTTGAATGACGACAAACTCTTTTCTTTACTAAACATGAGCCCAATTGAACTCAAACAAGAATTAGCAAAAGGTAGATCTGTAGTGGAGATTGCAGCATCTAAGAATGTCTCCAAACAACAAGTGATGGATGTCATCGCAAAAACTCAGGTTGAAGCACAAATTCAAAGTGAGAATAATGGCGAAGTTCCTAAAAACAATCGTTCCTATGAACAACAGTTAAAAGCAATTGAACCAAAAGTATTACAAGTAATTGAATACAAAACTGACACACCAGAAAAAAAATAACTCATTAATCAAACAAACAAAAGCCGGATTCCTTAAAGTAGGAAAACCCGGCTTTTTCACTATTAATCAGTTCTAATCGTATATTTCGTTAATTTGTTGGTGGTACTCCGTCTACCTCTTTCATAAATGCTCTAAAGTTCTCAGCGATTTCTTTGAAGTGGGTATGGTGTAAATAATGGGATCCATTCATGGTTATTACTTTTCCATGTACCGAATCTTTGATCTGCCCTTCATGCAGAGGGATCCAACCTTCTACACCTTCATTATTCGCTTGTACAAAGAGAAGAAGTGGAAGGTCTTTAGGGAAGGTTAAATCTTGAGCCCCTTTAAAATTAGAAGAAATATGTTCCATCTCGTTCAAAGTCGTGGGAGTATACATGTTTTTATTCGAAATCAATTTCATTTGCTCTACCGTTTGATTTTCAAATGCGAGTCCAGTATAGGGGTCAGCACTTATTTTCATTCCCAATCTTAAAAGACCTGATTTTTTGAGGAATGCAAACGTATTTATAGGTAATTTGGCATCCATGCCGGGTTGCGTTGGAACACTGCTATCGATTCCGACAAATGCAGACACCTCGTCCGGATATTTGTTCACATAATCAATACCGTAAATGCCTGCAATCGAGTGGCCCATGAGTGTGTATCGATCAATATTAAGCTCCTGTAGAGCTTCATGAACTTCACTTACGATATTCGCCGTGGTTCGCTCTTTTTCAGTTGCATCACTTAATCCATAACCGAAAGGCTCAACGGCGACAACTTTGTAAAATGGAGATAATTCATCGATAAGCAGCTTAAAATCAAGAGCTGGTGCTGCTGTTCCATAACCAGGCAGGAGTACGACTGTTTCTTCCCCTTCTCCCTGAATGAACACATTCATATTTTTCCCATCTACAGATACGTGCTGGCCGTAAGCCTCTATTCGTTTCGCCTCCGAATTATTACTGATCACATTCGTGATATAAACAATACCTAGAAAAAGAACAATGGCTATCACGATTGCTCCCATGATTTTAAGTACTAGGTTTCGCACTTTCTTTGTTTTTGTGCTATTCCCCGTTTTCTTTTCCACTATCTGTGTCACTCTCATCTTCTCCTGTCCTGATCTGTTTATTAGGCTGCCTTAAATCGGCGACTAATGAAAGTGTAATCAACCAAGATGTACTCCTCATGACGGCAATATGAACGGAGTATGAACAGACAAAAAAAAGCTCCGGCTCACTTACAAGGAAGTTTACATGTGAGCAGCAGAAGAACGAGGGCTAGTCGATCCAATGGATGGATACTCCAGGAATCTAACTAATCTGGTGGGGGAGTGATTGGCAAGGTAACAATGAAGGTAGCTCCTTGACCAGGTTCACTTTCCACTCGGACGTCGCCTTGATGCAGGGATACGATTTGTTTAACGATGGCAAGTCCCATACCGCTGCCGTCATACTTGCGACTGTGGGAACGATCGGCCTTGAAAAAACGTTCGAATATTCGCTTCTGGTCTTCGAGAGAGATACCAATGCCAGTATCGGATATTCGAACAGAGACGTATTTGATATCTTGTTTGATGCTGACGCTAATCACGCCGCCGTCCTTGGAAAATTTGATGCTATTGCCAAGGATGTTCGTCCATACCTGATTTAACTGATCGTGATCAGCCGTTACTTTAACGGTCTGCAGATCAAGCTCAAAATGAATGTTGTGAGCAGACCACTGCGGCTGCAGCGCCACGATGACTCGCCGGATCTGTTCATCAAGGCCGAGTGTGACAAACCGCAGTTGCTGTGACTGCGACTCAAGCATACTCAGCTTGAGCAGGCTATCACTCATTTTGGACATCCGCTTCGCTTCAGCGATGATAATATCAAGATACCGGCTTCGTTCTTGATCTGAGAGGTCCACTTGCTTGAGCGCTTGAGCATAACCGGATATTGAGGTGAGCGGGGACTGAACCTCGTGCGACACGTTCGTTACAAATTCCCTGCGCATCTGCTCCAGCTGCTGCAGATCATTCGTCATTTCTTCGAAGCTGCGAGCCAACGTCCCCAGCTCACTCGTTTGCTTAATATTCAGCTTGACGTTGAAATCTCCAGTCGCTATACGTTTGGTTGCTTTTGTCAGCTTTTTGATCGGTCTTACCAGAAATACAGAAGCAACCAGAATCAATAAGCTTCCTGCAATCAACAAATAGGTTCCAAATATCAATGCCCAGTTAATGACAAATGAGGCGGAAGGAGGGGCGAGCATTTCCAAAAACATCGCCTTCGTTCCCACTTCCGTTTTTAACGGCAAACCTAAGAAAATTGAGGCAATACCATTTGAAGTGTCTTGAACAACGCTTCCATTTAATACTTTTTTTACTTGCTCCATCCTCACAGTAGCAGGTTTGTGTCCGTTAAGCTTTCCGTAAGACTGGAATTGACCCGTTGCTTCATAAATTCGAATATGATAGAGTTCGAGCTGCTTCATTTCACTTACGAACAAGTCCGCTTCACGTAACGGAATGGTCTTGTATATCCGGACGATGTCTTCGCCAAAGTTACGTAAGTTGATTTGAGCGTACTCGTTCAATTTTTCTTTGAATATCCAAGAGGACATAAAAAAAGCAATGATCGTTCCTGCGATGACGGAGACCAGAAATGTCAGGACCACACGAATATATAAGGATCTGATCATTCATAAACCTCAAGCCGATACCCAAGCCCGCGAACCGTTTCGATCCGAAAATCGGGTGTAGTCGCAAACCGTTCACGCAGGCGCTTTATATGTACATCTACCGTTCGATCATCTCCTGCGTAATTGATCCCCCATATCTGGTCAATCAACTGCTCGCGAGTATAGACTTGCCCGGGTGTTCCCGCGAGCTTATACAGCAATTCGAACTCCTTGAGCGGCAGCGTGAGCGACTCCGTCCCTCTCATCACCTTATAGGTCTGCCTGTCAAGAATGACGTTTCCGAACTGAATCATCTGCGTGGAGCCAATCCGATATCGTTTCAATAATGCCTTAACGCGAACCGTCAACTCCAACGGATCGAATGGTTTCGTCAAATAATCATCCGTCCCCAGTTCGAACCCTTTCACCTTCTCCCATGTTTCGCCTCTTGCTGTCAGCATAAGTAACGGAAGATCAGGATTGGTTCTTCGCAGCTCCGAGCACAATATCCAGCCATCCATAATCGGCATCATAATATCAAGCACGACAAGATCGATATGGGTTTCGGCGTAGACGGTTAGTGCTTCCTTGCCATCCGCGGCTTCGACCGTTATAAAACCTTCGTTTCTTAGAAATAAACAGACGAGTTCGCGAATATTCGCATCGTCGTCAGCAACCAGTATAGTAGGCATCCGTTCCCTCTTTTCCAGTTATCCATCTCATATTAAAGTAACCATTATACTATAAATATAATGATATACTCCCATACTACCTAATCATCATACCCGGGATATTCAATGAATGCACCCTCGTCTCCTTTCATCCGTACACGCAAGTCAGCGCCTGTTTCTGCGGAAACAGGCGCTGACTTCATTTCGTTTCAGTTAATAAACAATCTACAATGGGTTAAGGAGCGTCGCTGCATCGCGTAACAAATATTCCGCAACCTCGGCGGAGATATGATTCCCTTTTTGTGCATGGACTTCAGAAATGAAACTGCTTAGGTTTTGTTTTTGCAATTTTTTCAGCAGACTGTTAGCAATCCCTTTGTTATCAATGGTTCCCTCGTCTGCGAAACGTTGAACCAGCTCCTCAAGAGCGGCATAACTTGTTTTCACCTGAAAGTCTATTGATTGTATAGATGAATTCCCTGTTAAATCAATTGCTTTTATCGTAAACGTATGTGTACCCTGCTCAAGTTTGTATAACGGAATATCAGTTAAATCCGTTAATACGTTTCCATCCAAGATGACTTCGGTTTTTGCATGGTTGACACCTGACAGAATGTCCGCTACTTCAAATTTGGGTTGAAACACGCCCGTGTTATATTCTGATGTTACAACTTGATATATCGTGATCTCCGGAGCTGTCCAGTCCACCGTAATATGGCTGGAGGCCTGAAAATTGCCGTCTTCCGTCGTTGCCGTGATAACAGCCCTTCCTTCCTCTACGGCTGTCACGATGCCATGATCGTCTACCGTTGCCACCTGCCCTTGATTCGTGCTCCATGTAATATTTTTATTGGTTGCATGATCCGGCATAACCGTTGCGTGGAGCTCTCTACTCCGGCCGGAAGAGGAATTAAACACAAGCTCCGGTGTATCCACTATTATTCCAGTAACGGGTACGTTATCAACGATATGCTCAACGACGAGTTCATTTAACGCGATGTTCCCCCATATCCGATTCCCGTCATTCACCTTTAACCGAAGTTTATAGGCGTTTACCGTTGGGAAAGAAACGCTCTGGCGTTCTTTGGTGCTGTCGTTCAGATTCCATTCCACCGATGCGCCAGATAATGCCGTCACCCAACGGCTACCGTCAAAATACTCCACATCAAAATTGGTAATACCCTGACCGATCCCAAAAAACGTGACTAACGTAACCTTGTTGACCGGTACCCTATGATTGCCGTAGTCAAGAGTAATATAACCTGGAAAGGTTACATCTCCGGTACTTCCCCATGCAGAGTTCAAATTGTTGTCGATGATGTTAGTAATGGTGCCTGCCCCCGTCGCAAAGGTCGTGGTGACCATATCTTTGGATAGTTCAGGATTGTTATACAATTCAAGCTCGTTCAGTGCGATTCGCCCCGATGGGTTAACACCGTCATGGACCTTCAATCTGATTTGAGAGAATCGAGTAAGTGGAAATTCCACGGATTTGATCTCATTTGCGCCCGTGTTCAAATCCCAAGTCAGATTGATATTGGTGCGTAAGGGAATCCATGCCGAACCATTACGGTATTCAAGATCAAAGTTCGTAATACCCAAATCCTTTCCGTATCTTGTATTAAGCTTCAATTGATTGGCCATAAGCGTTTGCTCGCCAAAATCGAGCGTGATATCGTTCGGAAAGGAAGGCGAAGTATCGGTTTCCCATGCCGTGTCGTAATCATTATCAATGATATTTTCAATCGGTCCTGAAGACGACGTTTGAAATGTCGTACTTGCAGCTGCCTGCGTAGCTAGATTGTCGACAGGTGTGCTGGCAGGCCGTTTCGGAACGATGACGATCGGATCAGGCATGTTCCCGGCTGGTGGAACACTGCCCTCGTATTCGTGGGCACCGATATCGGGAGCGCCATTATATAACGGGTTGCCGAAATAATCCCTTCCTCCGTTATCGTTTATGCGTATGCCTGCGCCTATTAGTGGTGAAGTCGCTTGCAATTGGTACCCGTTCACTGTATCCATGCCATTGCCGCCGCTTCCGGGATCAACCAATTTCGGATCGTCCGTTATCTTATGGGCATCAGCCTGCACTAATGTGTTTCCTCCGTAATATGCGTTGTAGTCAAATGTCTGACCCGTCAAGTCCCATCCCTTATCGCCGACGCTGTAGTACACATTATTATAATTATGAATGTTGCGCGGGGCTCCCGAAGCCTTGGTGAAGTAATCGCTCATCACCGGGTTCCCTGATGATTTTCCTACGTATATCGTATTATTGTAGTTGTAGACGTTATCAATGGATCCGCTGTATCGGAATATGCTTTTTCTGTCGTTTTGGCTGATGTTGTATCTGACGATGGTATTGATTGTGTTGTAAGTGTCGTTTACGAACAGCATGAAGCCGCCAGCGTTATCATGACTGTAATTGTACTGAACCAACGAATTGATGTTTCCTGCATCAACGTCGAAGCCATGCCCGTCTTCCGCGCCGTTCACACTGGCAAACGATTCGTTGAATTGAACGAGGTTATTGTCCGCATACGCCCACCAAATGGAAGCATTGGTTGCCAGATAGGTAGCTTGTTGGACGGTGTTGCGCTCGACCACCGCTCCATCGGTGACATTCCACGCGATCCCGCCGGTTGCGGCTCTGATGACGGTATTATTGGATATTTTCACTTGGGTGGACGGCGTCCATGGCCCGTAAGGTTTAGGTACCCATGGCCATAAATCGCCCATTCCGTAGCGCAAGATACAATTAGAGCCAATGTAAATGCCATAGGCATCCACATCCGTCAGTATATTACCGTCAATGAGAATATCGTTAAATGCGCTGGGTGTAGTCGAACCAACCGAATCGAAAATAATGCCTCCGGAGCGTGTGGTATATGATCCATCGACATCATGGATGTTCATGTTTTGGATATAGATGTGATTCAATAGACCAGCTTCCTCATTCAAGATATAGACACCCCGTCTTTGGCCCCGCGGATTCTCCCAATCTCGATCAAAAGGCAGCGGCGAGCTGTTTGTCACCTCCAGGTTGTTGATTTCCCAATACTCCTGGTTTTTCAAAAAGACGGCTTCCAGTTCGGACGTAATCCCGGCGATTAATGGTTTGCTTCCGGAACCGTACATATCGATAATGATCGGATTTCCGCTTGAACCGGAACCTTTAGGCCACAGCCTGCCATTCCAGATTTCCCCAGCTTTGAACAAGATTTTGTCGCCTGGGGCAAAGGTAGTCGCGTTAACTTTGTCTAACGATCTCCACGCAGAGTCTTGACTTGTGCCGTTATTCCTGTCATCGCCCCCTGTACTGTCCACATAATAAGTGGTTCCGGCAGCTAAAGCGTCCGACGGTGAAGCGGTAACCCAATTGCAAACCAAGGAAAAGATAGAAACCATGCAGATCAACTTTTTGATAAACGATTGCCTCAATCATCTTCATTCCTTTCATTTTTATTTATGTAATGCCAAATGGGCAGTTACATTTGAAATTTACCGTACAACTCCTCATTCAATACAACGTGCGCATCGGTTATTCGCTCACGTATGTACTCTTCATATTTGTTATCGATGTAGTCCTTTAACACTTGTTCTCTTATTCCGTCAAATGCCAGAAACTTGGCTCCCCTCTGATTATTCTCCACGCATTGGATGAGATAGAAGCGGCCGTTCTCTTCAATAATTTCGCTAACCTCTCCTGGATGAAGGTCGACAGAAACTTGAGCTACCGGACTTCTGGCGTTGTGCCTGTGACTATCCAAGTTATATAACTGCTCCGTAACCTGGCTATCATGCTTGATGTCCTTTGCTGCTTGCTCAAATGAAATTCCGGATAAAATTTTCTGCCTAGCAGTCTCCAATCTTCTTTTCTCCCGAGTTTTGAGAAGGGTATCGACATTCCGATTGGCATCAAGAAAAGATAATGATAATTGTCGTACCTTCACGGTTGCGGGCGCATGATACAACCGTCTCTTATTCGCCTCATAAAACGTGAGCAGCTGTTGTTCATTCGGCTTCCAGTCTTGCTCCATCAGATGGTTTTTGACCGCTAAGTCCGTGTTTCCCATCACATATTCTAAATAGGTTTCCTCCGTATATTGAGCGGGTCCGAAAACAACATGATTGTTCTTGATTGCTTGCTGCCTTCTCTCATTTTCAAGCAAGAGGTTTTGTACAAAACCGTCGTAACTGATATCGGAGAGCACGCCCTGCTCTTTGGCAAGGATCTGTCGAATTTTAAGATGGATGCTGTCTTCGAGCGCCTTCTTTTTGATCAACTCAAGCGGAGTTTCATTTCCGTATGGCGTGGACCAAAATTCGGTCGACTGCGCTGCATCATATTTTTCATGGAAATACTTGATCATTTCAGCTCGATTGGCATGAATAGCTCTTTGAAATTCGCTCACATGAATCACTTCTCCGTCAACTGTTGCGATATAAGTGTCCTCTGGATGTGTCTGTGAAAATTCAGGCTTTGCGATTAAAAAGACCGTCACGATGATCAAAATTAAGATTCCGGCTATGTACAGCCATTTCAGACTGCAAAATTTCTGTACCATCATACCCATCAGCACCCTCATCATTAGCTTTATTTAATGAACACGCTCCCTACCTAGGCGACTCCAATTTATGTATAATTCATTATAATTTCCAGAAGAAAACGCTATCAATTGTTCCTTTTTTACATTCCTTTCACTTTCTTTACTTGTTCTCAAGCATATAAAAAGACGACAGAGGATTGATTCCTCTGCCGCCTTCTCTTTGTATATTCCGTTTTCTTGATTGCTGCAATACGGCTTCCAACCGAATCATGACACCTTTTTATGCTTGTCCGATGACCGTGAAATTGAAGCCCGACATCTGCTCCGTTATCCGCTTCTGTTCCCTTTTTTGAATTTCATGAGGGACCAGACAACCAATAGCAGCAGGACGGACAGACATACGCTGATGCTGACCCGGTTCTGTCCGTCTATCAGAAACAGGACAGCGATCACCGACAGGCAGAGCGCAGTTACGCCGGTTATATAGGGGAACCCCCATACCTTAAAGCTGGGCTGCATCGGATAAGCTTTGCGCAGCTTCAGCTGCGAGAAGCAAATGCAGATCCACACGAGCACAACGACAAACCCCGGCACCGCCATCAGAACCCGAAACAGCTGGTCTTGCGCAATCAATCCAAGCAAGGAACCCGCTAATAGTATGATCGCGCAGAGTTTCAGCGTATTAAGCGGAATGCCTTTGCTCGTGGTCTTGGCCAGGCTTCGTGGAGCCTCCCCGGCAGCTGCCATGGAATAAATCATGCGCGTCGCACCATAGATACCGGAGTTGGCTGCCGACAGCACAGCCGTCACCAAAATAAAATTCATAATGTGAGCTGTTCCCTGCAATCCCGTAGCGGACAACACTTGAACGAAGGGACTTGCCTCTCCCCCGAGCTGATTCCACGGAATCAATCCGCATATGATCAGAATCGGCAGCGTAAAGAACAAAATTACCCGCAAAATAAAATTGCGCACGACTTTCGGTAGGATTTTCTCCGCATTCTCAGTCTCGGTTAATGTGAGACCGATCAGCTCGGAGCCGCCATACGAAAAGGTAACGACAAGCAGAGCCGAGAATATGGCGAACCATCCGTTTGGTAAAAAACCGCCATGAGCGGTGAAATTTTGAAGGTATGGGGTGTCTGAACTCGGAATAATGCCAAACATCAGAAAACTTCCCAGCACAATAAAACTAATAATCATGGCGATTTTGATCCCGGCAAGCCAAAATTCCACTTCGCCAAAGCTTCCAACACTCATCATATTAATTAAAATAATGAGCGCAGCACTTGCTAGGCTGAGCAGCCACAGCGGAACCTCAGGAAACCAGTATTGCAGAAAGCTGCCTGCCGCAATCACTTCAATCACGCATACCGAGAGCCACATGAAACAATACATCCAGCCCATGACAAAAGAAACCCGTTTTCCAAAGGCTTCCCGTACAAAATCTTTCATGTTCCGGCCCGGATACACCGTAGCCATTTCTGTCATTGCTCCCATTACCACCAGAAGCAGCAGTCCTGCAAAGATATAAGAGAAAATTACGCCCGGACCGGCGAGACTGATCGTCTCGGAACTTCCTTTAAATATCCCGGTGCCGATTACACCGCCCATTGCCATAAAGCTGATATGCCTTGGCCTCAATTTCTTCTGTAATGAAACTTCATCTTGTTTTGCCATTAACATATCCCCCTGATGACTTTCAAATTAACCTATTGATAAGTATAACCTTTTCTGCTAAGGAAACAACTTAAGAAATTCGCAAAGTTAAGAAGGAAGCATGATCGTTCTAATGCCTCTTATTCCTTAACAACGGTTAACAGATTGTTTTCGAGAACGGACAAAAAGAGCCCGGGTGGCCCCAGGCTCTTTATTCATCTCGATATGATTGCCGCCAGCTTTTGCGATTAATATGAGTACAGTGCTTTTGGGATGGTCATCATCGCATTACATTCATGGCTTCCCCGTCGAGACGATTCTGACATTGCTGATTTTGGACATGTTACCTGAGGTATCGTACGCAACGATAAAATATTGATACGTTGTATTCGGCGTCAAGCCGCTATCCTTATAATCCGTCGTATTCGACGTTCCAATGACGGTATTATTCCGATAAACCTTATACTCTGCAATTCCCGCATTATCGAATGAAGGCGTCCACTTCAGTTCCACGGATGAATCGGATACGACTACCGCTTCTTCGATGGTTGGCTGGATCGGCGCTTCGGTATCCGCGATGGTCGGTGACCACCAGTTACCCGAAACGACAATCATGCTTAGAAGACGCAGCGTGTTTCCAAAATAAACGTCATCGTTCGTAGAAATGGAGGCGTTGTGGTCCCATAATCGGTTGAGCCACTGCTGATTCGCCGGATTAATCATGGCGCTGACCATCATTGGCGCAGAAAATGAGGTATCCGTATAATTCACGAGTGCTTTTGACCCGTCCAGCTTGTAGCCGCCATATATTTTTCCCGGATCATCCCCGGTCACTTGGCGAATCCATGACGTCATTTTATTTAGCTGCTCTTTCGCACGGGTTTCCCCGGTCATAAGAGCGTCCGTGCCGAGCCGCCAAGGAATGCGCGAAGAGTTATAACTGAAATCCCCGTCTGTTTCAGACTCCAGGAATTCCGGATCTGCCGGTGCATAGCTGCCGTTTTTCTTCTCCACAAAGTCGGGCAGCAGCCCCGCATTCGGACTGTACTTTTTGTATACTCCTTCGCTGATGGAATAGGTCTTGTCGATGACCCGATCCCAATTGGCATCACCGCTCGCATTTTTGAAGTCTTTCAAATGCTGAAGCATAAAATCGGAAGGACGCGTAGCGCTGCCATACTTAGCATCGTTGTCGCTCACCCAATCAGCAAGCTTCAACGTCCACTCGGCGTGATTGACATCGCTCTTCATGATCGCATCGATTACTTTTTTGGCTTCGGACAGGTAATTGATCTCACCGTCGCTTCCCCACTGGCGATCCGCAAGGAGCAAAGCGTACGCGATATCCATATCACCATCTGTGGCCGAATCAACACCGCCGACATTTACGACGGCCTGACCTGTATCGCCCTGCTTCCAAGCCATCAGCTCCGGGTTGATCTTGCTCGGATGTGCTCTGAAATATCGATATAGTCCGTCAAAATAAGCCTTGGCCTTAGGATCATGACCCGCCATGTGTGCGGTGATCAGCATCCCGTATCCGTGCGCTTCCGAAACGGTCATGGGTTGATAATTGACCTTCAGCTCCTCGTCATACTCCTCTTGAAACCAGTCCCCGTCGGCATACCAGACGTAGTACTGATCCGGCTCCGAAGATTGGAGATACGGCTTCTTTTTCAAGTATTTCTGCTTCCATTCATCATACAGCCGGGCAACGGTCGCATCCAGCTGCGCTTGTTGCACATGATTCGGCTTGATCGAGCCGGAGCTGTAGGCTGTATGCTGCGGGAACGGTTTGTAAGGCCCGGTGCCTTGCGAAGAAGTCATCGTTTTCAAGCGAATTTCTGCAGTCGGCAGTGATTCAACGCCTCCCATAGTGACGGCAGTTACCTTGTACCGATATTCCGTTTCGGGCGTCAGCCCGGTATCGGCATATGTTATTTCCTTGGTTGTTCCAACGTGACGATCGTTGCGGTATATATGATACCGATACGGCGCTTTGCCGGAAGGTGCTCTCCAGGTCAGGTCGATTTGAAAAGGAGACACGCCTTTGCCCGCCAAACCATCCACAGCAGATGGAGGTTCATTCCCCTCGGCATGATCCGAAGTGCTTACGGTGACTGGGCTTGAATTGTCTCTTCTGCCAACGGACTTGATCACCAGATTATATTGGATATCCGGATTCAATTTGTCGATAACGACGCTGTACTGGGACGTTCCCGACTTCACTGGCACATAAAGGCTCCAATGTTTGCTGATCTTGTCATCCTGTTCATAAATGCGGAATCCTCTTACCTGCTCATTGCTGGAAGTTGGTGTCTTCCAGGTCAACGTAGCCTTGGCACCTTGGAGCTTAACCTGTGCTCCCTCTACCGGATTCGGTTTGGTGTCTGTTCGTTTGATACCGTAATGATCGTACACCTTCAGCCCATTTTTCCCAGATCCGCTCTTTCCTTCATCTTCAATAGCAGCCGTGTAGGCATCGAATTTCAAAATTTGATCCGAAACCGACACATCCGTAAACATTTTTTTCTTCGGCTGATTGTTAATCGCTGCGAAGTAGTCGTCATACGGCTCGTTTTTATAATAGAATTTGTTTCCAAACGCGTTGGGCATCAGATACACCGTTCCTTGAGGATTGACGACATTGCCTGCTTCGTCTTTTTCCAGTTTTTTCGGATCGATGACCTTGTCCCCATACATTTGGAAGGAACGCATGTACATATGATCGTGAGCCTCGAACACCATATCGATGCCAAGCTCGTCAAAAACAGGAATCAGATTTTTCCGGTAAAATTCAACGCGATCTCCTTCCCATTGCGCGGAATTATCGCCAGCTGCATAAGGCGCTTTGTGAAGCGTGACGAATTTCCACTTCTTGTCGGTCTTCGCCACCGTGTTCCTCATCCAATCAATCTGGTTCCAAAATTGTTCATGCTGATCGTCGTCCCAATCGACGGAGCCGTCTTCATTCAGCTTGCCGTCAAACTGCGAGTTGTACACCATGTAAAGCGCGTCGCCGTATTCAAAAGAATAAACCGACCCGTCATGAGTCGCATCCACCACTTTCCGCGGCAGATTGAAATGGTTGTAAAAGTTATTATTCGGCGTCGTGGCATCCCCGTCCCAATCCGATACTTCGTGTCCGCCCAGTACGGGTACAAATGGCACTTTCATCAGATGCTCCTGCGCGAGTCCGAGCATCCACTGCCACTGCTCCTCCAAGTCGCCATTATCGACCAGATCGCCGGCATTGATCAGAAATTTGGGGTTGCCCATATGTTCGTAGGCTTTCTTGAAGGTATCCGCCCATGGTTCAAAGCCTGATTTGCTTGAGGCTTGAGAGTCGGCTCCCACGATAAACCGATATGGCTTCGGTGTTGTCGTATCGGTTGTGAACGATCCAACGGAGCTCCATATTGAACCATCGCCTACCCGGAATACATAATCCGTTCCCGGATTTAATCCATTCGCGCTTGCTTTATGGCTGAAAAACTTTTTCTTCTTTCCGGTCGTTCTGTCGCTCTTGGTCATATACGTCGAAATTTCCTCCGAGGAGCCGGTGAATTCAAGAAATCCCTCTTTCGGAAACAGGTTTCCGGTTCCCGTTGATTCGGCAACCTGGACTTTCGTTGCGGCCGACGTATCCGTGTACCAGGCGAAAGCCATGCTCGTTTTTGGATCTCCGTTCAGGGTCATGTTAATAAGTTTCGGCTGAGAGACGGCTCCTACAGTCGTAAAGCTCCACTCGATATTTCGAAGCAGAGGGGAGCCGTCTTTTCCTTGGACCGCGGTTTGGAGTATTGTTACCCTGTAGCTCTTCCCTTGACCTAATCCGCTATGCCTAATACGCAATGTCGTCTCGTTTATGACTTCGACGGCAATGCTTGAAACAGGCTGATTCTGGCCATCCCGTACCGTGATGTCCTGTTTGGCCGTTACCGTGATCGGTTTGTTGAACTTAACCTCAATCGGCGTTGTCACGGCTACCTTTTCGGCACCTTGTTCCGGCACATAGGATACGTCGATGGTAGGCTGTTCAGGCGTTGTTCCGGATATCGGTTCCCCGGTTACGCGAATGTTCCGAATTTTACTGGAACCTCCCGATCCAATGCCATTCGGATTATCTTTGGGGTTGGTTGGCTTATTGGAGTTAACCACCCAGCGGATATACAGCATTTGCTTATCCTCTGCATTCGGCAGGGGGAGGTTGCGGAGTAAGCAGGCTTGATTCGGACAATTGTAACTCGAAACGATATTCATCTGTACAGTGCCTCCCGGAACATCAGTCCATACCGTTCGGTCGGTGCTTACCTGTACTTTGAAATCGTTAGGCGCAGAACCCGAAGAGCTTTGCTCCGAGGATAGTTTGACATTCTTGTAGGCTGACGTAGGAACCATGGCCAACCAATATTTCTTGCCCTGGCCATTGTCCCAGCCCTGATAGCTGATGTCTTGGGCTTTACTGTCGTAGTATTCAAAATATCCTCCGACCTGTTGGAGGATGGAGGAAGACTTGTTGAGTCCTCCGGTTGCAGGATGGATGCCTCCTTCTCCCTTGTTCTTGAAGACCCATTCGGCGATTATGGCTTCTGCCGCTTTCCCCGGTCCATCAGAGGCTAGCTCGGGCTTGGACGTCACGGAGTCGGCATGAGAATTTGCCGGCAGTGTCCAGGGGATCAACAATAATGCTAAAAACAATAAGAACATTCGCTTTGCATTCCGTCCTCTTTTCTTCTTGATTCGCATGACTTTGCAACCCCTTTCCCGTTCAAATATGAACGGTTTGGCTTGGGGATTCGATATGAACCCCGCCTTCTTGAATATATCCCATGTTTTCTCGGGATTCTCGCGGGATCTTATTTAAAAATGGCCATTTTCAACATATCCTGCTGTTATTTTGATTAACAATTCAGGAGGCTTCGGGTACAATGAGGACATCATGACCTAACCGGATTTCGTGAGAGGTGATTTGACATCAACTTTTTTGTTCCGATCCCTTTTATATCAGTCGAGAGAGCAAATCCCGATCGAGTATTCCTTCATTCCACTATCACGACGCTTATGAAATTCTGTACATTGTCTCAGGCGAGCTGCATTATTGTATTGGAAGCCAGCCGTTTCAGCTCGTGGGCGGTTCTATGCTGCTCATTCGCAAGAACGACGGACACCGTCTGATCAATCCTAACGGTGCCCCATTCGAAAGAGTAACCCTGCTCTTTCAAGAAGAGTTTTTAGGCGGGTTGTTGACCGAGGATCCGTCTTTTCATCCCCTCTCCCCTTTCCAAGCAGGTTCCGGTTCCATCCGGTTAAAGGGTCAGGAACAGGGGTATGTCGAAGGGCTCTTTGCGAGGATGGCCGCCGAATCGGCTAACGAATCCCCAGAGTCGAATTTCTATCTCAAAATCCTGTTATCCGAGCTTTTGGTGTTCACCCACCGTATTCTGAACAGCGGCCGCCAATACATAACTATCTCTACCAACCAGGTTCATCAGCGTATCTCCCATATAGCTCACTTTATCAATCACCACTACGACCAGCGCCTCACTTTAGAGGAACTCACCAGCCGGTTCCATGTAAGTCCCTCCCATCTTAGCCGAACCTTCAAGGAATCGACGGGGTTTACCCTGATCGAGTATGTGAATCACGTACGGATCAAGCAAGCGTGTCATTTGTTGAAAGAATCCAATATGCAAGTTTCAGATATCGCCGAAAGCGTCGGCTTCGAGAATTCAACCCATTTCGGTCGCACGTTTAAAACCATAATCGGTCTCACTCCCCTGAAATTCCGTAAAATTCATCAGACGAATATACAGCTGTAAAGCAACGTTCTGAGCAAGGATGAAATGTTGGCGCAAAGGCGAGCGCTGACGCTTGTCCGGAATCGATTCGTCCTCTCCGCTACGCGTGCAGATCGCTTACTTCTAGACGCAAAGAAACCGTTCTTTGGTAAAATGGAGGGGCGACCCAAACCATTAACGAGAGGAACGGTTTCTTTTGTACATACAATACACCATGGACCCACTCTATCTGCCAGTGGATGCTTGTACATTTGGTTTACATAACATTTATTACGTAATGTTTATCTTTCGGGGTGCAATTCATGGATTTTGGATATAAGATCGACTGAATTGGTATGGAATGCTTCGTTTGAATCCGTCCAGGCTGATTTCAGAAAATAAGAGGCATGAAACCGCCATCCTTGATGATCCGGATTAAAATCCAGTTGAATCTCACGCCCCGGCCTTCCACGGTACACCTTGGAACCCGGCATGCGCCAACTGCCAATTCTAGTGATCCTGTCCGGATTCTGACCCGTGATATATGTAAACCGGTCATTGTAAGGAATATCCTTCAAATAAAACCTTGGACATCCTACAGCAAACACATGGATTCCCCGATAATTAAACTTCTCCTCCAAATAAAGCCCTGCCTTATAAGCGATCACGCCTCCGGCGCTGTGCCCGATCAGGATCAGCTGCTCCGCACCAGCTGCATGCTCATGGATGATCTGTCCTGCTTCCATAACCCGCTGAGACTGCTCTCGAACCAAATCATAGCCGACTTGCGTAAGCTGCCGGGCCAGTAGACGGACTAACGAGGAAACCGATATGCCGTTTGCCATCCCGTAAGGAAAGATCATTAAGATTTTGGCATTTGGGTATCTTCGGGCAACCTCGCTTGCAGCATCTTCAAAATTATTTCGATAGGTCAGGACACCGGCAAAAAAGCACACCACCGTCCGGCACTTTATCGAGCATGTGCTATAGGAGGATACGAACGTCTCTGTCATGACTTCACAATCCACCTCCAAAAGTGTTCCATTCTTACGCTGTAACCGTGAGAGAAAACCCCCATGACCACAACGCGATTTATATCTGCATTGTAGCATGAGGGTCCTCTTAATTTCATATCCGGTTCACCTTATTTTTGGCAGCCAACCATTGAGACAGCACATTAATTTCGTCTTCCGTCAGCCTGCCTTGGAATGCCGGCATTCCATTGCGCCCATTTGAAATAATACCTGCAATTTCGCTAGCGTCGTGCTTGGAGCCTACATTTTGAAGGCTGGGGAAATTTCCGCCTCCGCCTAAGTCGGTAGCATGGCAAGCCATGCAGTTGGCATTGTACAGCGTCATAGCTGCATCGTTGTTGGCATCCCCGCCGGTTGCTCCTTCCTCTGGTGCTTGTCCGCCGTTTTCTGCAGGAGCCGGAGCCGGATCTGCTGCATCATTACCACCACATGCCACCACAGCAAGAGCAAAAGTCAATAGCAATACTAACAGTAATCCTTTTCTGAACATGGTTGAAACTGCCTCCTTTTGTAAAATGCAAGCTATACTAACAGCCCGCCCTTTTTGCTGTATTCCATAATTCCATCCACTGTGCGATATGCAAGAGCCCCGACCGTGCCGGTCGGATTATAGCCGCTATTATGCGGGAAAGCGGATGCGCCTACCACAAACAAGTTTTCCATATCCCACATTTGCATGTAGTTGTTGACGGCCGAATTGCCAGGGTTCTCTCCCATAATCACCCCGCCGGTATTATGAGTCGATTGGTATGTCGTAATTTCGTAAGGTCCCAGTTCCTTTAATTTCATGATATTCTGGCCCCCCATCTCCTGCACAATCTCCGCGCAGCGATCGGAAAGATACCTGGCCAACTGGCGATCCTGCTCTTCGAAATCAAACGTGATTCGAATCAACGGGTCTCCGAATGCGTCCTTATAGGTGGGATCCAAATCCAGGTAATGATGCCGATAAGGCATCGAAGAACCTTGAGACCCTACGGTCAGTACACTGTTGGCATACTTCAAGGAATTCGCCTTAAATTCTTTGCCCCAACGCGGTGATTCCTCCGGAACAGGATTGTTTTGAATAGGCCTTTGTCCGGTTACCGTATGGGCAATATTCCCCCATGAATGAACTTCAGGTCTGAGTGATCGAAATTGTCGCCGTTAAAATCGTCCACGCTCATCCCTAGGCTTCCTGCACCTGCAAACAGATTGAATTTGTCCTCAAAAAATCCGGCGGCATTCCCCTTGATCACCTGATAGGCATAGTTTTTGCCGATCACGCCCGTCCCGCTGGACGAGTCGTATGGTTTGCCGATTTTCGAGAGAAGCATCAAACGGGTATTGTTAAATACATATCCCGTCGAGACGACGATATCGGCCGGCTGTTCGATTTCCTCCCCGGTCGTTAGGTCCGTGTACATGACGCCCGTTGCCTTACCACCCTTATGCAGAATTCTACGAACATAGGAATGGGTGCGGATTTCGAACTTTCCGGTTTTTTTCGCAACAGGAATCACGGTAACGACAGGATCCGCTTTCGCTCCGTATTCGCAGCCAAACCGCTCGCAGTATCCACAATACTGGCAAGCCGCTCGAGAAATGCCATCCGGGTTCGTATAGTTTTCCGACAGATTGGCTGAAGGAACCGTATACGGATTGAGTTTCAGGTTTTTCGCAGCATCCGCAAACATCTTCATGGATGGCGTATGCAGCATAGGCGGTGTTGGGTAAGGATTCGAACGTTTTCCTGCCAAGGGATTTTCCTCGCCGGAGATGCCGGTCGTCTTCTCGAACTTATCAAAAAACGGCTCGAGCTGATCGTAGGTAATACCCCAGTCCTGGATCGTCATTTCCGGCGGTATTTTATCTTTCCCATATCGTTCTTCCGTCATGCTCCGGATTTTAAAATCGTAGGGAAGGAAACGGAACGTTTGCCCATTCCAGTGCACGCCGGCTCCCCCAAGTCCCTCCCCTAACAGAAACGATCCATACTGCCTCATCGGTAGTGCACGTATTTTTTCGGTGCTCCGGAATGTAATCGTTTCTTTGGAAAGGTCCTGCATCAAATCGTACCGGAGCGCGTAACGGAGCTCATCGTGAGCCATGTAGTAGTCTTCCGTTACCCTTTCTTTACCTCTTTCCAAACCGACGACAGATAAACCCTTCTTGGTCAATTCCGAGGCGATAATCCCGCCAGCCCAGCCGACGCCGATAATGACAACATCCGTTTTCGGTAATTTTTTGGCCATATGCGTACTCCTTTCGCTATAGATGAGCTGTTATAGGTGATCCTTTAAACTCTTCGGCGGGATGACGGTGAAATTCTTCTCAATAATATTCGTGTAAGCCATTTGGTTACCCGGATATTGACGCATCGTCCAGCCCTGCATATTTTTGTTCCCGCCATACAACGGATCACTGTAGACCCCTTCCAATGTGCTGCTGCGGAGCAGGTTAAAGAACCCGCTGGCCGAGATCGTTGTCAATTTGACCTCATCGTTCTGGAAGGCAGTTAACACGGCATCCTGTTCCTCTGGTGACAGGCTAGGGAAATCTTTCTGATACTTCTTTTGGCTGTAGTTCTGAATCTCGCGCAGACCAATGTAGAATATCTCCCGTCGTCTTAATCGGCCCTGATAACCTTGCGTTTTCTCTCCAACATAGAATGGGGGCTGCATATAATCTCTTGCATTGAACCCCCAATCACCGGCCAGCTGATGGTCGATGAAGAAGGCTGCGCCGAGTTCTTTAGCGCCCGGACCGTTCTCATCCGCAGGAAAAATACGCTCTACGGCTGCTTCCGTGATCCTGTATTGCTCCTGGTTAAAGAACATTAATGCTTGGTTGTAGTTGTTATCATTCTGTTCAGGTGCCGGTGCTGCAGGCGGGGTTTCCCGCTTCGGCAAAAGATATCCGAGTACACCGCCCAGCACGACACCTCCCACGGCATAACCGGAGTTTCTCAGAAACTTCCGCCGTGTCATCGTCTGCGAGCCGTCAGGCTTCGATGGTTTGGTTTGTTGTTCGTCTTGTTCGCTCAAACTCTCAGCACCCCTACTCTTCTTCATTTTTGAATAATGGGTATTGTCCCCATCAAAATTTCATTCATACATTATTCTCCATCCGGGCATGATAAAATTACTAACCGATATGGAGGCGAATGCTCATGAATCAATTGTGGAGCAGGTGGAAAGGCCCGATTATGGGCTCGGCACTGCTTCTTTCTTTAACAGCCTGCTTAAATCAAACCGACGACAATCAACAAAACGCGCAATCCGTGGAGCAGCATAATGCCGATGCCGTTCACTTGCACAGCACCGACGTGATCCCTAGCTATCATGGACCGAAAACCGAAACAACCAATGTCCATGGCAATACCACAAGCGGGATGGGCATGTCCGTGTACAGCATGATCGGCTCATCCAGCCTGCATGAAGGCGGCGTCTCTTCCCATGTTCAGTCAAGACTTGCAGGTCTGGGCATTGATGGAGTGAAAGCTTTTGTCCTCAATGACACGATTATTCTGGCACGTGCAGAATCACGCGTTTCTTCTAACCACTATGACAACATGCAGCAAAAGGTGTTAAGTCAGACGGAAGGAATGTCGGGCAAAGGCGAGCCGGATGAAGGAGTAAGCGGAGCAAAGAACGTGGACAACGATAATATGTCGCAAGCCAAAGAGCAAGTGAAGAACATGTTTAATGAAGAAGTGCAAATTCTAACGGTAACGAATCCTCAAGCTCCTGCGCTGATCGACCGAATTGCCTCGAAGCTGCATGATGCGCCGCGCGACAAGTCGATCGCCAGAGATATTACTGAGCTGCTGCATATGGCATCGGATAAAAAATAAATAAAGGAGTTGATCATATGCCTCTGGGAAACATCGGAGTGACAGGGCTGATCCTCATTCTGTTGATCGCCTTGATTATTTTCGGTCCTTCGAAGCTGCCTGAACTGGGCCGTGCCTTCGGTCGAACACTAAGCGAGTTCAAAAACTCAACGCGTGAACTGGTTTCGAGCGAAGATATCCATGATGGAGATAAATTGAAATGACCCAGCACGAGCAAGAACAGGAGTTGCATATAATAGAGCACTTAACAGAGCTCCGCAAGCGGATTCTCATCACATTGGGCACCTTTTTGGTAGCCCTTTGTGCCGCTTTTCTATATGTTGAACCGCTGTATGAAATGCTGACTCGCGACGTGGAGGGTCAGCTTCAAATACTGGGACCAACGGACGTGATTTGGGTATACTTCATGATTGCAGGCGTTATAGCTCTTGCGGTGACGATGCCTGTTGCCGGATTTCAGGTATGGCGGTTCGTCGTACCCGGGTTGAGTACTGTTGAGCGGCGTGCATCCCTGGCTTACATCCCTGCGATCGGAGCCCTTTTTCTATTGGGTTTGGCCTTTGGCTACTTTGTCATATACCCCATGGTCCTGTCCTTCCTGGATTCGCTGTCGCACCATTTCATAACAGCTTATACTGCCGAGAGATATTTCCGTTTTATGGTGCATATGACCGTACCGTTTGGTGTGCTGTTCGAAATGCCCGTCGTTATCATGTTCTTGACCTCGATTGGCATTCTGAATCCGCTCCGCTTAGCTAAAATGCGCAAAATCTCCTATTTGCTGCTGACGATTGCAGCCGTAACCATTACACCGCCGGATTTCGTGTCGGACATCCTCGTCATTGTGCCCCTGTTCCTTCTATATGAGATCAGCGTTGGATTGTCTCGAATTGTATATCAGAAAAGACTGACCAGGCTGGAATTAATAGGTGAGTAAAAACCAGCTTCGGATCAGGGACGCTGTGTATGAATACTAAAAAAGCTTGGAGATCTCTTTTAGATCCCAAGCTTTTAATATATAAGCAGATATATATAATAAGGTTAGAAAATCGTAGGCACCATTCCCCCATCCATACGGATTGGTGAACCTTTAAACGCGGATGCATAAGGACTGCATAGGAATGCAGCCAGTCTACCGATTTCGAACGGCCTAATAAATCGTTGAATTTCGGATTGAGGCAGGTTTGTACTCATGAAAGCTTTCTCTTTTTCCGCAAAGGTCATATCTTCATTGGCGTATATTCCCTCGATAATATCCTGCACGTTCTCGGAGAGAGTCGGGCCGGGCAAAATCGTATTGACTGTTACTTCGGTACCTTTCGTTAATTTGGACAAGCTTTTTGCTAAGGATAGCAGCATGGATTTTGTCATGGCATACTGCGGCATTTGTCCAGAAGGCATCATGGCTTCTTCACTCGCCATGAAGATAATACGTCCAAAATCGTTCTTTAGCATGCCGGGCAAATAAAATTGGGTTAATCCGTTGGCTGCAAGCACATTCGTACGGAAGTAGGTATCCCAAACTTCATCGTTAACATCCTCGTACGGCATGATTTCGTATATCCCCATATTGTTAACCAGAATATCCACGTGAGGGTATTTATCAAATAGAGCCTCTCTTTGCCCGATATCCACCAAATCGGCGGTAGCATTCTGAGGACTTGTATTCGGGAAATCCGACTTGATTTCATTAACGGTTCGTTGTACCTCTTCATCATTTCGTCCGTTGATAAGAACATGGACACCTTCTCTGGCAAGTTCAATGGCAATAGCCTTGCCTATCCCTTTCGTAGATCCTGTAACCAATGCTGTTTTATTGTTTAATCCCATATCCATAATATAAACATATCTCCTTTGTGCTCTGGATAGTGTTCATATTACATTGTATAGATAGCTGGGTAACTAGTTTATCGCGCCAAAGTACTTGTTTAACACGCCAATTGTAATTGACAAAGAAACCTGTGTTTTGATGTCCAAACGCTATGAACCCATGGTCAACATTTCCTGTCGGTGTTCGGACAGCGAAGGACTATTAAAATGTTCAGTGCGCCAATGGGATGGAGTATCTCCTTCCCAAAGACGGAATGCTCGGTAGAACGAGTTCTGATCTTCATATCCAATCAAAAAGGCAACTTCTTTGATATCGAGCGAGGGGTCTGCCAAGTACTCGATGGCCTGCTCATGTCTTGCTTGTGTCAACAATTGCTTGAAGCTTGCATTTGCATCCGTCAGCCTGCGCTGTAACGTACGATCACTCATATTAAGCTCCTTCGCCACTGACTGAATGTCAGGGCGCCCTCCTGTGAGACTGCGTTTCATGATCCATTTGACCAGGTCAGTAATGGAGCGGTGGCTCTGTAGTTCATCAAGCGAACGATCCAGAGCTGGAGTCAGAATCTCCAGCAATTCTTCGTTATACGAGATAAAAGGTCGGTCCAGATCTCTTCGATAGAGCGTTAATCGATTACGGTTTGCACCCATCCGGATGCGACAGCCAAAATAAGCTTCAAGAGCTTGTACATCGCCCATAGGCTGCGAAAATTCAACCAATTGCGCGGTCAGCGGTTGACCTGTGCCCCGTCGTCCAAGCTCCAGAAGACATGCCAGTGTAATGCCAACAAGCAGCGCCGGGCCAGGTTGATCGCTTAGGTTCAGCCATTCCAGCTCGATGGTACATCGTTCGCCCTCCTCGGAGATTAGCAAGCCTTCGGGTGGACATAGCTGCTTATACCGAGCCATTCGGTTTAAAGCATCCCGATAGTCACGAGCGTGGTAAGGCGCTAAGACGGTCGGCGGGTACTTCGCCGTTTCAAAGACGGTCGCAAGCTGGATGATGCCTTGGGCAGTGTCCCCCATGAGATCGGAATAGGCCTGCCAGATCGCGAAGTATTGGGCGGTGGTGACTTCCGGCTCAGTAATGACGGCGAGCGGCAATTCCGCTTTGCGAGCCACGTCTTGGGCGGCAATGCCTAATTGGTGTATTCCTTCCCATAATCCCGGCGGGATTTTAATTCGGTCAGAAGTATAACGCTTCATATATAATGCTCCTTTGACTACTGTTTATTGTAATGTTATTTATTCTCGATCGTGTAAAGGATGAAGTTTATCATCCTGTATTGGACTTCTTAGATTAAGCTCAGCCAAGTTGCAGGAGTCATCACGGTAGCTGATAGCTTCGTTCTTTTGCCATGCGAGTGATACTCGAAACGTTATTATACAGCAAATTAATGAAGATTGCAGACAATATACAAGTGATGATCGTTGTACCCTCCGCCCGAATAGACAGAGCGAATTCCGATTCCTCCATTTGACAAATCGAGTTTATTTTTTATACATTAGAGTTAGTTGTTTGAATAACTCACATCCAAGGAAGGTGAAACGGTCATGGCGAAACCGAACGTCATCAGCAAACAAGAACTGCTCGAAGCTGCCCAAAAGTGTGTTGCAGAAAAAGGTATGGATAAATTAACTTTGAAAGCAGTGGCCGATCAAGCAAATGTCAGCCAGGGAACGGTCTATTACCATTTTCGAACCAAAGAGCAATTAATAATTGAACTCGTTGAGAGCCTATGTAATGCTTCATGGGTTTCAGTGGAGCAAAACAATCGATCAGTTGAAGAAGCCATACAAGAAGCCAAGGAAAGATGCGATTATCATTCTGTTTACCATCGATTGTTTTTCTCTTCATTAGCTGCTAGCTTTCAGATCAAAGAGAACCGCAATCGAATGGGTTCCATGATTCAAGAAGAAAACAAACATCTGACTGATATTCTTACAGCCCGGTGGGGGGAATCGCCCATAAAGAACATATCCATGGATCAGTGGGGAATTTTAATGAATGCTATAATAGACGGGCTGGCCGTGCAGGCTTTGTTGGACGAGGAGTTTCCGAAGGAGGATGTTTTTACCGCTTTGCAGGTGATTTTTGATTTCATGACCAATGAGGTGAAGCGATGAACGCACAACGGATCAAAAACCGGCATGCTGGTCTCTTCTTATTATGGGGTTTTGCCCTTTGGCTGATCGCCACGATCATCTTTCATTATGGGGGGAACCTGCTGATTGATATCAGGCACCCGTTTAGAACCGTCTTGAGTTTTGCTGCCGCCATCCCTTTAATTTATGGATGCATCGCTCCGTTGTTCTCATTTCTTGATGTTCCGTATTCAGATCGTACCCGCCGTTCCGTCCAGATTGCTCTGCCTGGTATGTTCATGGACATTTTTTCGATTCTTTTCCATGATGTCGCTTTCCCATTAATCTCTGAGCAGAGCGTTCCCCTATTGGCAGCCTGGCTGTTCTGGGCATACAGCTTGATTCTGCTGGTTGGGCTGAGCCCCATGAAGTTTCGTTTCTCGTCACCTTTCATTAAGAAAAAGAAACTCCTTTTAAAATAGCAAAAAAAGAAGTCGCCGATAATGGCGACTTCTTTAGCTTGTGTAATTTTGTTCTGTTGATAAAGCATATACGAATAACTATGGCAATTGCCGAAATTCTTCCTCCAAAATCGACATCAAAATCATATCATGGAATCTTCCGTCCCAACATATCGAGTCCCGCAGGATACCCTCCCGTTTAAAACCAAGCTTTTCATAGACATGTATGGCCCGAGGATTAAACGCATATACACCTAACTCTATTCGGTGTAGACGTAAACTTTCGAAACCATGACGCAGCATGAGCTTCATGGCCTCCGTGCCGTATCCTTTATTGCTGTGCTGACCGGAAATCGATATGCGGATATTGCAGCTGCGGTTGTTGGGGTTGATTTCGTTCAGGACCACTTCACCAATTAAACCGTCCGTTTCCTTCTCCGCAATCATCATATCCAGCCGATCCTCATGAGCGTATCCGATTTTATGAATCCAGGCCGCAATCGAATCCTTGGTAAACGCCTGCTGCGTTCCCGTTAATCGGTTAGACTCAGCATCCTGCAATAATCCGAAATAGGCATCAAATTCATCTTCCCTTACGGGACGGAGCACAATGCGGTCCCCTTCGATCCGTGTTTCAAGCTTATTTTTCACTGCCCTAGGCCTCCAAGCCATTCATCCATTTATTAACGAGATATCAGCTAATTATAAGGTACCACCGATTCGCCGATCTGTCAGTCTACAAAACATTTATAGTTAAACTAACCTACCCTCCAAATATGGATGAAGTCCTCACCATGCAAAGAATATTAAACCCGAAATAGGGAACTTTAGATCGTATGAATCTTGTCAAAGCGAGCTGATCCCATGCCCTTTTTTAAACGAACAAAGCGAACCCATTCGAAAACGGCACTGCTTCATCATAACGAGCAAACGGTGCAAACCGCCGAATCCTCTCGTCTCTCCGACCGCTTGGATCAGAATTTACATAGAATCAGAGAACAAACCGGCCACAGTAGGGACATCATCATTCGGACCCTAAGTCATATGTTCGGAAGCGATTGCACCCTGGCCGTCATTTATATCGATGGACTGGTTGATACGCTCACCATCAATCACTCGATTATGGATTCCTTAACCTCAAAGGATTACGAAGAAAAACTGCATGCCTCTAACCCTGCAGAAATCTTGTCCATCATCAAAAACCGTTTCTTATCCATAGGCAGCATTAGCGATTTGGAGCATATGGAATCCCTGATCTCCGCCATGCTAGAAGGCAATACTGTCATTCTCATAGACGGTTCATCCCGAGGCATTATCGCCAGCTCTATCGGTGGAGAGGAACGCGGTGTAGAAGAGCCCCAATCTCAGACCGTCGTTCGCGGCCCGAAAGAAGGATTCACCGAGAATATTCGTACGAATACGGCCTTAATCCGTCGTAAGATTAAAAGCCCAGACCTCTGGATCGTGGACCGCAAGATTGGCCGCATCACCCAAACGGATGTTGCCGTTATGTATTTGAATGGCATCGCCAATGATAAGATCGTGCAAGAAATATTGAATCGTTTAGACCAGATCGATACCGACAGCATCCTGGAGAGCGGGTATATCGAAGAGTTTATACAAGATACAACGTTCACCCCCTTCCCTACCATGACTAATACGGAGCGCCCCGATGCTATCGCTGGTGCGATTCTGGAAGGAAAAGTTGCCGTTTTGGTTGATGGGACACCGTTTGTGTTGATCGCCCCCATCACCATCTTCAAACTGTTTCAATCGAGCGAGGATTACTACCAAAAGTTCGATATCGCGACCTTTTTGCGGCTGTTGCGCATCATTTCCTTTATGGTATCGATGCTTCTCCCTTCACTATATATTGCCATCTCCACGTTTCATCAAGAAATGCTGCCAACGACCTTGCTGATCAGCCTTGCAGCACAGCGGGAAGGCATCCCTTTTCCCGCCGTTGTCGAAGCCTTGGCTATGGAAATTACGTTCGAAGTATTAAGGGAAGCCGGTGTTCGAATGCCTAGAGCGATGGGCTCCGCGATCTCCATCGTAGGCGCGTTGGTTCTGGGTCAAGCTGCTGTACAGGCAGGCCTAGTGTCTGCTGCCATGGTTATCATCGTTGCATTTACCGCCATCGCAAGCTTTGTTGCGCCTTCTGTGAGCATAGCCAACTCCGCCAGACTGCTCCGTTTTTGTTTTATGATATTGGCGGCAACTTTAGGGCTCTTTGGAATTATGGCAGGATTAATCGCCATGCTGATCCACCTATGCGGTTTGCGATCATTCGGTTTGCCATATCTTACTCCGTTCGCTCCGTTTATCCCTTCAGACCAAAAAGACGTTCTGGTCCGTGTTCCATGGTGGGCCATGCTGACAAGACCGACCCTTATCAACCGTAATAACGCGAAACGGCAAAAAATGAACCAGCGTCCATCGCCTTCCAATGGCAAGAAATAATATATAACCGGTATAACTTGGAGGTGAAGAACAGATGATCCGGAAGTTGAATCTCCTGATTCTCATGTTGGCTGCCTCGCTGCTGCTCAATGGTTGCTGGGATAGTCAAGAGTTAAACTCGCTTAGTATTGTATCGGCGACGTCCATAGACCGCAGCGAGGATGAATGGGTCATCTCCTTCCAAGTCGTCATTCCGCAGTCCATCGCCACCCAGACCGGCGGCGGAGCCGGGGGAAGCCAATCTCCGATCACCATCTTCTCCACCAGGGGCAAGACCATTCGCGAAGCTATGCAGAACGCGAATTTAGAAGCGCCGCGTGCGCTGTTTTTTGCCCATAACTCCGTGCTGATTATCAATGAACAAGTCGTTCGGAATGAAGGCGTACGGCAAATCCTTGATTTTTTCCTCCGTCCGGTGGAAAGTCGGGAAACGATGTCGGTTCTCCTGACCAAGGATAAAGCCTCCAATCTATTGGAAGTGCTCATTCCATTAGAGAAAATAACAGGAAACGCGATTCAACGGGTCATTACCCAAGGTCAAGAAAATCTGTCCCAAGTAAAAAATATTAAATTGATTGATTTTGCATCCATGGTCGCCAATCCGTACAAAAGCGCCATGGCTCCAGAGTTAAGGGTGTCCGGCAATCAAGCGGAACAATCTAACTTGGATGCCTTAAAGTCAACCCGTAATCAAGCGGTACTCAAACTTGGCGATTTGGGCGTATTTCGAGGAGACAAGCTGGTGGGATGGATGAACCGAAAAGAAAGCAGAGGCGTCGCTTGGCTCTCGAACAGCGTCAAAAACCTGATCATTGTTACCCCATGCAGCGATCGAGAAGCTTCCCGGTTGTCGAGTTACCGAGTCATCCAATCATCGACCCAAGTGGACCCCAAAATGGTGAATGGTTCGGTCAACATGATGATCCATATTCAAACAGTGGGGGCTCTTGATGAAACCAGCTGTACGATGGATTTGACGAACCCGGACGTTATTTCGAAACTCGAGGATACGATTGCCGAGCAGATCAAGGATGAAGTGCTGGCTGCGTGGAAGAGCATGAAGGATTTGAATGTGGACGTGGTTGGTTTCATGGATATGATTCACAGAAAATATCCTGCAGCCAGCAAACACCTTACAAATTCGGAGAGACCGCTCCAGGAACTGGAACTCAAACTGAATGTAAAAGTCACCGTTGAACACACGAATATGATCAATAAACCCTTCTCGAATTTGATTGAACCCAATAAGTAGAACGCTATCGATACCTATAACAAGGAGGTCCCAAATGGAGAAGATCGGTAAATACCAAATCATTGCCATGACCATCTTGTTTATGATCGGCAGCACCCCTTTGTATGAACTGGGGATTGAAGCTAAACAAGATGCGTGGCTGGTCGTGCTGGTTGCAATGATCACGGGAATGTTACTGCTGTTCATCTATTTATATATCCAGAACCAAAATTCGGAGCATGCTCTTCCCCAAATTTTAAATCAGCACTTCGGCAAATATTTAGGTTCCATCATTACTGCAGCCTATATCGTTTATTTTGCGTATGAATCCATGAGGAATACCCGCGAGTTCGCGGACATTATTAATATCTCCTTTCTCCCCAGCACACCGCTGTACTTCCTGATTCTCTTAATGGTGTTGCTGTCCGGTTATGCCGTATGGAAAGGCATTGAGGTATTCTTTCGCGTCACCGAATTCCTGCTCCCTTTCACGCTGATCGGGTATATCCTGATCGTTCTCATGTTCATCGGTTCGAATATCATTCATCTTGAGCGCCTTATGCCTATATTAGAAAACGGAATTCTGCCTGTGCTGCGAACATCGTTGCCGGAGGTGATTAGTTTTCCGTTCGGTCAGGTCGTAGTATTTCTCATGTTTTGGAGTCATCTCGAAGACAAGAAAACGCTGTCCAAGGCATCCTTGTCTTCCTATATATTCGTAGGTATCTTTTTATTGATATTCAATATTTTAAATCTTGCGATTCTGGATCCCACCATAACGAGCATATCGACTTTTCCGCTGCTTCGGTCGGTTCGTCTCATTGAAATCGCCGATTTTCTGGAGCGTTTGGACCCGTTAATCATCTTGCTGATCTATATTGGCATATTCGTTAAAATGACCGCATTCTACCTCGGCGCCGTACTCGGTCTTTCCAGCCTGATCAAAGTCAGCCATAAAAAAACAACCGTGATCGTGGGTGCTTTCATCTTTACCATTTCGTTCGTCTCTCCGAACTTTATTTATCATATCTGGATCGGGTTTGCTCAAAATTTGAAATACCATTTTCCTATCTTCCAGATCTGGGTCCCTTTGATTCTAGCGTTGATTATTTTAATCAAAAGGCCTCGCTCTTCCAAATCCGGCTGATTGGGAACTCAATACATTACAAGAATTTGTATTGAACTCATAGAAAAAACCCCCTCCAATAGACTTTGATGCGCCTTTCACACACTGTCTAATTAAAGGGGGGCATATCATATTCGCGTCCTTATTATCCGGATATGTGCACGGATAGGTTGCTGCAGTTACTCTCTCTTTTGTTTCGGTTGCAGTGAGGCGTTACGCATCATCGGATAGGTGGTTAACAGCGCTGCTAAACCTGCGATTCCGGCTATCGTGAAACCGGTCATTGCATTTATATTTAATGTCGACAACCATGCTATAGGTGCTTCAAGCACTCCCGAGTAGTAGAGAAACATGGCTGCGATGGCAATGATCATGATACTGATTAATGTCCTTGTCATGCCCGCACGATACGTTATGCAGTAGATAAAAAAAGCGCCGCCGAACAAGATTAGTCCGACCATGAGATCGATCCATAAGTAAGGAAAAAATTGGTACTCACTGGAATGAAACATCCCCGCATGCGTAATGGATACCGAGCTGACTCCGCGATCGTATAATGTCCATAATAAACATTGTAAGAGGTTTAAGACTAGCATATACACAAATACACTTGAAACGCCGATGACATAAAAGCTTTTCAGCATTTGAGTTCGTGTGCCTCCAAGGCTGACAGCAATAGGCAGAAGGCTTTTGAACCCCATGACCCCATAGAACGGGATAAAGAAAAAATATGCGGGGCTTGAAATAGAACTGAGTGTCTTATCCATATCAAAGGATGTCCCGATAATAATCCAGGCTGCTGTTAATGGCAGCGTAATGTACAACAGAAGCAGCTTCCCCAAGAACCAGCTTGCATCTTCATAGATTAAACGAAACGTGCCGTGCGTCGAGCTCATCGTACCCCCTCCTTCACATTATCCGTCATATGAAGCAAATAATCCTGAAGATGCGCTTTCTCCACGGAAATTCCATTACTGCGGCCTAGCTCTCTCCATTCGTCGGAGAACGGGACATCAATCATAACTTTCTTTACGGAACCGATGGTGCTTTCATTTAGGATCTTTTGGTTACTGATTAATTGATTCACTCGATCGTGTTCACCGGTTATCCAGATCCCCCGTTCCCGCACCTCTTCCATCGGCTCATGTAACAGCAGCTTTCCGTCATGAACAACCACGATGGATTCCAGCAATGGTTGTAATTCCTCGATTTGATGTGTCGACACCAAGATCAGGCGCGGAAACGCATCATAGCTATCCAACAGCCGTTCATAGAACTTTTTTCGCATTCCTGCATCAAGCCCGTTGGTCGGTTCATCCAAGATCGTAACATCCGCCTGGCTGGCCAAACCGATCACAACCTGTAATGCCGTTTTCATCCCGGTCGACAGCTTCTTGGCTTTTTTATGCTGCGGCAGTTTAAACGTTTCCAGCAGCTCTTCTGCCAATTCCTGATTCCAGTTCGGTTTGAAATATTGATAAAACCGCAAGGCATCGCGTATGGTCCAAATATCACTGAACGGATGATCTTCCTGCATGTAACACAAATGTCGTTGGGCTTCCTGGTTATTGTATGGCCGGTGGCCCATAACCTCAATGTTGCCTTGACTAGGAATCTGATGCCCCGCAATCAGTTTCATCAACGTCGTTTTGCCCACACCGTTCCGTCCCCATAATCCCGTAATGACTGGATTTTGTTCAACGTATGACAATTCCTTGATCACAGGAACATCTTCGTAGGAAAAAGATACCTGCTTTAAAGAAATCATAAGTTCCCCTCCTCTTCCACTATGCACTCCATAACCTCCTCGACCGTCATGCCAATTCGCCTCGCCTCTTCCAGCATCGGACGAATATAATACTCCCGATAATGCTTTTGTTTGTCACGCAGCACCTGTTTCCTGGCCCCTTCCTTTACAAACATTCCTATTCCTCTCTGCTTGTAAATGATGTCCAGGTCAACCAAGGCTTGAAGCCCTCTACGCGCCGTGGCACGGTTAATGTTATAAAATCGGGACAATTCATTCTCAGAAGGGACGCGCTCCCCTTCCTTCACTACACCATCCACAATATCATCGATAATCATTTGAGCAATTTGTTGAAAAATGGGCTGGGATTCATCCAACAAAGCTTTCAAGGTGAAGCCTCCTTTCTGACCGTTATCATCCCCTTAGTCGTTAGGTTGATTACTCGTATGATCAACTGTACAACATGGTGCTGCAATTGTAAAGGGAGAATTATCCGGATCTAACATACATTTGATTCCTTCAAATCAAAAAAAGCCGCATTTTCGCGGCTTTTTCAACGTGCAATAAGTAATATGAACGACTATAGACCATTTGATTCCAACTGTCCTGAAGCTGCTGCAGGTAACCATCCTTCAAGCAGTGCTCCACCTTCCGGTTGGTTGCTTGCGGCAAGTTCGCCTCCGTGCTGCCTAACAATTCTTTGTGAAATGGTTAAGCCTAATCCGCTGCCACCGGTTGAACGACTTCTGGATGCTTCCCCGCGATATAGAGGTTCAAATACACGCTCAAGCTCTTCCCCAGAGAAGCCCGGCCCGGTATCGCGTATCGTAAACTTAACCTTATCACCAACTTTATTACACTGGACTTCGATTTCACCACCCGCAGATGTGTGTCTTACGGCATTATCCAGAAGATTGTTCATGGCTCGTTCTAATAAATGCATATCTCCATGGATGATGCACCGATCCGTTACATGGAACGAGATGGAAACTCCTTTTTGCCGAGCCAGCGGACTCAGACTATCCATCGAATTCCGGACGACCTGGTTAAAATCCACCGTTTTAGTATTCAGTTGCGACTCCACATACTCCATTTTTGTAAAAGTGAAAAGATCCTCTACCAAACGATCCAATTGGGCCGATTTGTCTTTGCAGACTGCAACATATTGGGCTATTTTCTCCGGAGATTGAGCGATCCCTTGCTCCAGACCATCCAAGTATCCTCGCAAAGCGAACAACGGTGTCCGTAAATCATGCGCAACAGCCGCAATGACGAATCGGCGTTCCTCTTCCAGTTCAGCCTGTTTTCGATAGGATTGCTCAAGTCCCTTGACCATAACATCGAATCCATCGCGCACTTCAGCGATTTCGGTGACCCTGGACATGGGTAGCCGAACATCCCAATCCCCTGTTGCAATTTGTCTTGCTGCATTTCCCATCTTCTCGAGTGGTTTGAGAACGAATCGCCTCATTTCCATTCCGACAACAAAGATCGCAAGCAGCAGCCCGACAAAAGCCGACATCACTTGAAATTGGTTGGATTGAGGTAAGTACAGAATAACCCTTCCCAGCAATGAGCCGTCCTCGATGACGGAGAACCGCTCGGTTGATAAATTAGTGCCACGTCGGTCAGGATTGGAACGATAAATTTCCTGATCTTCTGCGGATTGAATGAGCACATCCATCTTCGCTTCACGCAGCGCGGAATACAATTGGTTTTGCCAGACTGGATCTGTCCATTGGTCTGTGTCCGATTCAATTCGCTGCGTCATTTCCGATATATTTCGTTGCAGGGTCTCGTTTTGCAGCCGACCTAGTTCGAAGCTGAGTGTCTTGGTTTCCATAAAGTGCGCAGTAACAAAGAAGATCCACGGCAATAAGAGGATAAAGAAGAAGCAAAGCATGGTAAACGTACGAATGCGGAGTGACCTCATATTACCCTCCCTCAAAGCGATACCCTACTCCCCATACGTTGACCAGGAATATCGGTTTATTCGGATCAGCTTCGATTTTCTCGCGAAGCCGACTAAGATGGACCCGAATTGTATGCCTGTCGCCCACCCCATCCCAAAACTTCGAAAGTAATTGTTCATAGGAGAAAACATGTCTCGGATGTTCGGCAAATAATCGCAGCAGCTCATATTCCCTGGGTGTGAGCACGATGTTGTTTCCATCCACTAGTACTTCTCTTGTGGACAGGTTTAATTTAATGCGTCCGTAATCCAAGACCCTGTTATCCAATTGTTGTGGGGAAGCGGACCGCCGCAATACGGCTTTTACTCTGGCAACGATCTCACCCGGCGAAGCGGTTTTGACGATGTAATCATCGCCTCCGAGGGTAAGGCCTCGAATCTTATCCACATCATCGCTGCGAGCGCTCAAGAACAGGATTGGTACATTGCTCTCCCCGCGAATCCGGCGGCAAAACTCAAATCCATTTTGTCCCGGCATCATAATGTCAAGAACAATACAATCAACGGAGTTTTCCTTAAATATGTCCCACGCTTGAGCGGTGTCGCAAGCGGTTTTCACTTGAAAGTGGTCATTCTCTAGAAAATCCCTTAATAGCTCAACAATATCTTGGTCATCGTCTACAACCAGAATCGTCTTTGATACGCTCATGTTTATCCCACCTTTGCTTTCCTAGTTTATCATTTTTTTTAACAAGAACTAACGCGAGCTTATGTATTGTGATGTTTTCTTTATACTTTTGTGATCTTTTTTCATCTTTGTTTGAGATATTCGTTTGGTATGCTTCTATTTGCGCACACGACCAGCCCCAACTTCGGGTGATCGTCCCGCACACCATGATAAAGGAGGTATACATATGGGTTTGGAAAATAACGCCTTCTCGTTCTTTCCTTTCGGCGCTTTGTTTTGTCTCACGCTGTTTTCTTTCCTGGCGGTTCGAGTATACGCGATTCGTTATCGTTACAAAAACGGTCATCAAAAGAATGACGTCGCTATGATTCTGAAGAACCGAATGGCCAATGGTGAAATTGATGAGAAGGAATATCGTAAGCTGAAAGATCTTTTGACTAAATAGAGACTAGGAGGATTTATGGATGCTTAACGTTCAAATTGTGTTGTTTGACGGCTTCGACCTGCTGGATGCGATAGCGCCTTACGAGGTCTTCTGTGCTGCAGCCATGAATGCTGAAAATGCGTTAAACGTAGAATTGGTCACCGCCGAGGGATCAAGATCCGTGCCTAGCGGCATCAACGGGTTGAGGATTGAAGCAAGTGGCAGACTGGACCCGGAACGAGCGGGCATCATTCTCGTACCTGGCGCGTCCGGCGACGTCGAGGGAGATGGGCCCGATTCGGTTCCGGCTATTCTGGGCCGGGCCATGAGTACCGAATTGACCCGGTTGATCAAGCAGGCTCTCCAGCACAAAGACATTACAGTCGCTACGGTCTGTGGCGGTTCCCTGATTCTTGCTATGGGAGGCCTCTTAGAAGGCCGGCCGGCGGTAACGAACCATCTGGGCATGGCCTTACTTAGTGCAACTGGGGCAGTTCCCGTCTCGGCTCGCGTCGTGGACGACGGCAATCTGGTTACCGGTGGCGGCGTAACTTCAGGACTCGATGTAGCGCTATATCTGGTGGAACGTGAACTTGGACCTCGTATCGCTCACGCGGTAGAGCGGTTATTCGAATATGAACGAAGAGGCACGGTTTGGAAGGATACAGGGATAAAGCCTAACGTTAATAAATCAGTGCCGAGCGACGAACCAAATGCCGCGGTGAACAAAACAGCAATGATACCCACGCCAAGCTCCCAGCATAGCAAAAGCATACAGGCATCGGTCTTCGACGGGGATTGGGAGACCACTATCGCTACGCCCGTCGGGAAGATGGAGGTCAAGCTCTCCATATTGACAAGGGACGATTTGATCCAGGGCACGGCAACGCAGGGGGATGAAACCATTGAGTTTATGAACCCTGTACTTCAGGATAACAAGCTGGCCTGGTCACTACGAATCACGAAACCCATGCGCTTGAATCTCAAGTTTGAAGTTGTCGCCGATGGAGATCACATGGTTGGTATAGCCAAAGCTGGCTTACTGCCTGCATCCAAGTTAACAGGAAATCGGGTTACCTAATCGTAAGAAAGAAAATCCGCGGCATACACGCGCTCTGGCTTCCAGGTATGTATGTCGATCGTGTTTTTCCGTATTCAGAAATGGTGTGTATCAAATATGGAGCTTCGGGAGTTGCGAACGGATGAAGAAACGAAAATCGTTATATCTATTGCTGGCCTGTGTCAGCATTCTATTTATACTACACGCCTTGGTGAAAAACTATTGGATCGATCCAGGTGCTTCGGGATTCTTAAGCCATAAGACCGGGCTAAAGCGCGAGCTCAATCTCCCGGTTTGGCTTAATGTCATGTACGTTCATGTTGCTTTCGCATGTGTGGCCATGGCATCGGGACTGATTAACTTTTCGAATCGAATATTTGAAAGAAGCCGCAGGCTGCATCGCATAAACGGCTATGTATATATCGTATCCGTACTGCTGGTTGTGTTAACTTCCGGATATATGGCCCCCTACGCGACAGGCGGCAAAATAAGCAGTATGGGATTCAATCTGCTGAATATGATCTGGCTGGTTATCACCATTACGGCGCTCGTGCAAATCAAGAGGAAAAGGATCATTCGACATCGCAACTGGATGATTCGTAGTTATGCCTTTTGCTTCACAAACATGTTGATCCATCTCATTACTTCCCTTTTTCATCAGGGATTCGGGTACGTTTACCCTACTAGCTACACCATCGGCGTTTACGGCTCGATAGCGCTGCTGCTAGTTATTCCTGAAATCATCATCAGAACGAATCGAAAGGAATTGGTATCAGGATGAAAAAAATACTTAGTTTACTCACGTCGTTAACACTCGTTCTATGTCTATTCGCCCCCGCAGCAAGCGCAGAAAGAAACAAGAACCCAGATCCATCCATGGGTAAAAGCGTGCATGTACAAATCGTATTATTCGATGGGTTTGATCTGCTGGACGCCTTAGCGCCATATGAAGTATTTGCTGCTGCCGGAATGTACACTGGTGGAAAAGTCACTGTAGAATTAGTATCTGCAGAAGGTAAGCGTTCGGTACCGAGCGGGCTGAATGGACCTGCCCTCGAAGCGCAAGATATGTTAGACCCTAATCGTTCCGGGATTATTGTAGTTCCTGGTGCTTCGGGGAAGCCAGCAGGGAATACCGCAGATGCTATTCCCAACATATTGAGGCAGGCTAAGGATACGGGGTTAACAACGATGATGAAACAAGCTATGAATAATAAGGACGTTACGGTGGCTACCGTGTGTGGAGGTTCATTGCTGCTGGCTATGGATGGATTGTTGAAAGACAGATATGCTGTCACCAATCAGATAGGCATGGGTGCGTTAGGGGCTCTCGGTGCAATTCCGGTCGATGCAAGAATCGTGGAAGATGGCCCACGCTTGGTAACTGGCGGAGGTGTTACTTCCGGACTTGATGTGGCCTTGTATTTGGTTGAGCGTGAAGTCGGACCACAGATTGCGAATGCTATAGAGAAGTTATTCGAGTACGAGCGCAGAGGAACGGTGTGGCAAGCAAACGGCTTACCGCCGATTAACTTTGAGACGAGCCAGGAAACGCCTAAAAAAGAGCAACCGTCTGCACCGGGGAACAAAGACAAAAAGTGAGGAATCGAGGCGATCGGGGAGCTTGGAACCGTGTCGCTCCCACATACCGTTATTAGAGAAAAACAAGTCGCAATGAATTTATGTCGTTTCATCTACTCTAACTGTATAAAATCATCAAAAAAGCCGCAATTTGTGCGGCTTTTTGCGTGTATGCATTGCCTCTATATCAAGCAAAAAATTTATTTATTCCCTTGTAATTCATGCCGCGATGTGTTCCATTATCCTCTCGCTAAAAAAGCAGCAATCAAACCGGCAAGTTCGTCTGCATGTGTCAGGGTAGCCATATGGTCAGCCCCCTCGATTACCTCGAAACGGATGCCTTGCACACGCTTGAACTGTTCCGCAATTCGTTGCATATCCTCCCATTCGACCGTTCCCTGAATAAACAGCGTCCTTGCAGCAAGCTCCTCCAACCGCTCGATCGCTGGCGGCATCGGCCATATCACCTCGAAGCTCTTCCACTCACTAAACACTCTGGTCATATACAACGTGTGCATCTCGCGCAAAAAGTCCCGTTCAGAGCTGGACATCGTCACACGATAATTAGGCCCGCTCAACGATTGTTCGACCAGACGGTCGACATCGGGTGCGCATGCATTTACTTGGGCCATCCAATCGATGAATGGCTGGGCGTGCTTGAAACCGGTTAGCGATGGTGCGATTAATACTAAATGGTCAACCCTGGAAGGGTAAGTCAAGGCAAAATCCGTAACGGCCTGCCCTCCCATGGAATGACCGACAAGCGAAGCGCTGTCAATTTGCAGATGATCGAGCAATGCCCGAAGGTCTTCAACCAAGCTGGTTGGTTTTTGCGGCGCTGGGGATTTTCCCGTTCCCCGCCCATCATACGTGATGACTTGATGGCTCCGGGCTAAATGCGGGGCAATATAGTTCCATTCTCTTGAATCGACACCTGGACTGTGTACCAACACAACAGGTGTCCCACTGCCTTGAGTTTGATAAGCTAAATCCATTTGAAAACTCCTCTCTCCAATGGATGATACATCCAGATTATGATTCTAATATAATTTAAGACTGAACATTCGGTCAATATAAAATTGCATGAAATCCGAGTTGTTTTTCTTGGATGGGATAAGAACGGTCAAAATCAAAACAAAAAAGCCGCCAATGGCGACTTCTTAAACGCGCGATAATCCTACCCGAGATTCCTCCCGTTTACCAACTTTACTGAGCGCAACATTTAATGAACCGGCTTCAGAAAGACTGAACACAATATGGAAGTGAGTTTGACGTTCCTCTTCTTGCAGTCGCTGGTTGTTAACGGCATCTATGTGCATTTCCATCAGATTATACAATCTCTGACCGAACACTCTATCTTCATGCTCACCATTCGTTGAATCGTGTATTGCAGTATTTAGCAGCTGACGAAGTAAAAGCCAATGTTCTCTTTCTCCAAACCCGCTAATTTCTCAAAGAGTTTATCGATTACGATCCCTCCCAAACTTTCGGCTTATTCATATAAAAAAACAAGAAGTTCATCACTTCTTGTTTTCCGCACAGCTGCCACGCTTCGATGCCGCATCCAATACCGACTGGATCGTTTGCTCCTCCAAGTATTGATACAATTGCCGTTCGGCGCCGTCCATCACCTGTTTGACCAGACATACGCACTCACGGGGATTATCCTCGTGCATCTTGGCAGCCTTCTCTTCGGCTAGCAGGCGATGCTGCTGCGAATTGAGATTGGAGCATTCAAACAACTGCTGTCTTCCTTCAATGACCTGTATCACTTCAAGGAATGTAATCTTCTCTGCCTGCTTGGCCAGCTCGTAGCCTCCGTTCACTCCCGGTACAGCCCGCACGATACCATCCTGCCTCAGCTTGGACATGATTTTGGATAAGTAGCTTTCCGAGACGCCCAGCGTCGCAGATAACTCCTTGATCCCGATGTTCTGATCACGCTCCGAATGAGCCAAGTGGATTAATGCGTGCAGAGCATAATCAACGCTTTTGGAAAACTGTATAGCGGTTCCCCCCTTAAATTCGAATTATATAGACCTATGATATCCATTATAGTAATTCGGATTTGTTTTTGCAATGAATCCACGCTTCCTGGTGGAGCATGGTTACACTCACCTTCTGATTCATTGAGGAATATGGTTGAAAAAAAAGCCGCCAACATGGCGACTTCAAGAGTTAATCATACGGATTGACACAAGCCAAAAGACTATTTCGGCGTGTTGCTATTCCGAGGATCATATAATCCCGACGTGTCCTTGAACCATTCGAAGATATGCGATACACAAACCTTAAGGACCGCATAGCCGGGAACGGCTAACAAAATGCCAACCACACCGAACAGATTGCCGGCCGTCAGTATGACAAAGATAATCGTAATGGGGTGAATCTTGAGCGTTTTACCCATAATTTGGGGTGAGATGAACTTCCCTTCTATTAATTGCACGATCGTCCATACCGCCACCATCTTCAGCAGCATCACCGGAGAAGTGACCAGAGCTACAATGAGCGCAGGCGTAATCGCGATTGCGGGTCCCAGATAAGGCACCACGCTGGTGAACGATGCAATAATCGCCAGAATCAACGCGTAATCCAAACCGATGATCATGTAACCGATATACAGCAGAATACCAATACAGAAGCTCACAATAATCTGCCCGCGGATAAACGAGCTGATCTGATGGTTGATATCCTGAAGCACATGCAAAATTCCGGAACGACTCTTCGTCGGCAGGAAAGACAATATTTTCAGAGGGAGCTTCTTGCCGTCTTTCAGCATATAAAACAGTACAAAAGGTACCGTCACGATCGACAACACAACCTCTGTAAATGCACCCAGAAACCCGCCAACTCTACTCCACGTGTGGTTTAGAAGTTCCGTTGCCTTCTGCGTGACGGTGGTCCACCATTCCTGGGAGTTAATGTTCATGGTTTCTTGAATCTGGTTATACAACTCGCTGCCCGTTAGATCTTCAAACTGCTGTCTAACCTTTTCGCTATATGTCGGAAAGTTATCAATCAGCCCCATAATCTGGTTGCGCAGCACCGGAATGACCGCGAGCACCACAATCGTTAGAATACCAGCTATAACCAGATAGAGGATCAGGATGGACCATCCACGCTTGATTTTCCATTTCTCCATCACATCCACCAGAGGATTCAGCAAATAATAGAGTATTCCTGATAAAATGATCGGCAATACGATCGTCTTGATTAACACGGCGAGCGGATGCAGCACAAACGAAATTTTGCTTAGAACCAACACATTGAGTCCAACCAGCAACAGAACAAGCAAAAGAAGCACAAATTTATTGTTCAGAAAAAAGCGCTTGAACCGATCCGGCCAAATACGGGGTTGCTCCATACATGTCCTCCCTTACTTATGTATACATATTCAAGTTGTAAAGCTGAGCATCGATTCACGACACCGAAAAAAACCGACAAAACGACGGGCTCTTCATTCTTTTAACTATAATGTTTGAACGGGGCACATGTCCAGTTTACCAAGAACGAACGGGGAGATACGTTCATGTATTCACAGACATCAGTAATAAACAAGCCCGCATGTCACTATGACACGCAGGCTGAAGCAATTCGGTAAGATGATGTTACAAGTATCGAGAAATGATCCGCACCAGCTTGGCTGGCAGCTCATTCAGGTTGGTCATATCCAAAAATCTCTCGGCACCATAGATCTGACTAATGACATCTTTGTCTTGGCCGATGGCTGCCGCCAGAAATTTGACTCCTTTTCTTTCGTATTCGGATAGAGTCTGCCGCATGTCTTGAATCGCCAGACTACCGGTATAGTCATCCATGGCTTTAGGCTGCCCGTCGCTGATGCTAATCAACAGCTTCGTTTGTTTCGGTGAATTTGCTAACCGTTCCGCCATAATTCTTAAAGCCATACCATCCCGATTATTACTTCTGGCCCGGATGCCCATCAGCCTGAACCGGTCGCGGACATCCGGTTGATCGTAATCGGCATAAGCGAAGATGGACATCTGCTCCAAACGGGAAACATCCGCAGTATCCCCATAAATTAAAACAGGTATATGGCAAATTTGGCAGAATTCATAGACCGCGATGACCGCCCGCTTAGCCGCCTCGAGTCTCCCAAAAGCAGCCATCGATGCTGATTCATCGACCCTTAAACCGACGACAAGACCAGGGGATTCCGTCGGAGGACGTTTCTTGGCAAAATACCTGAAATCACGGTAAGCCACGCTGTCTGCCTGAAACTTAGAACCATAGTAATGGTTCTTGGCATATTCCGTGGTTATCTCGTGCTCCAACAGCGGCATCGTCTGTCTGGCGATTTCCCGCACGATGGGCATAATGTCCTTACGCAGACTCCGATATTCCTCCTGCTGGATCGGGTCAACATCAGGACGGTGAACGATCAGCTTTACAGCCTGATGAATCGAATCGGACACGATGGCCCTGGAGACTTGATTCAGCTTTTTGCGGAAGTCCCGCTCCTTCTGTTTCTCCTCCTCTGTCATGGGTTCGGGATTGGCCTGATGATATTGCGGTGATCCGTCCTCTCCTGAATCCGTGCTTTCCATATCCGCTGACTCATCCGCGAGGATGGATGTGCTGTCTTCGCTTTCAGCGGACTTCTTTAACTGGAGCCCTTCTTCCTCAGCTTGCCCGTCAGGCATGGAATCCAGTTCTATATCGCTCTCCCATGTCGCGATCTCCACTGCCTCTGGGCTTCGTTTTTTATTCTTTTCAACCGGGACTTCCTCCAACATATCCAGCAAACCTTCGCCTTTCAGCGCTTCTTCCAGCAGTGTGATCTCTTCCGAATCGGTTGTTATCTTGTAAATCACTTTATGATAAAGGGATTCCCTCGCAGAAGCACCTTGCGCAACGGTATCCACCCAATAGAAATAAGAGCGCATGCCAGCCACGCCTTTAATGGCATTAGCTCGGGCTGTTTTATCCAATAGGATAATGACCCTTGCCAGCACATCCAGCATTTCATCGTTTTGATAGCCGGTTTTGGCCATCGCTCGCTCTATCATAATCTCTTTGGTCGGCAGGTCCATCTTCTCCGTATGCTGCACTCGGTCACGCAATGCCTCGTTAAGCGGCCTGGATCCGGCGTAACTGCGGTTTGCCGTGATCACCGCTATGAAATCCGGATGCCGCTGCACGATCTCCGTTGGGAGATTAAGACTGCCGCCCGGCTCCAATGCGGAATTCAATGCCATTAATACGCCGGCATCCCGAATCACGTTCGGTTCCTGGATTTCCAGCAGATAGCCCTTCTGAAAAGCTCGGACGATCTCGGAAGCGTAAAATCGATATTCTACAGCTCCATCCTGAGCCATATTCGCGGCCAGCTTCAATAATTGCTTCATTTTTGCGGAAGCCATCTCTTGTGTAATCTCCAGCGCCTCCATCAAAATCTCCGTCGAGCTTCGAAAGCCGTCGCTTTCGTATAATGCTTTCAAGGCCGCTCGGTCCGCTGATTCCAACTGCTTCATTCGATCAGATGAAATAACCGGCAAAATGGCTCCGAGGATATCCGATTTATCCATATCGGCAAAACAAGTTACTTTGGTATAGGGTAACCTGAAGTTTGCGGACAACGCCTTGGCAAGCTGCGTTTTTCCGGAGCCGGCATCCCCTTCCAATAAAATCGTGGCGATTTTCATCTCGCCGCGGTGCCAATTACGCTTGATTTCATTCGTGATTCGCCGTTCTTCCTCGCTTGCTGTATGTGTTAATGGTTTTTTCCAGACAAGACTTTTTTCTTCCTCGGTCAATACTCTCCCAGGAGACAGCACGTAAGATTCATTATCATGCTGGTCTTTCATGACCGCTCACCTCCAAACTCTCGTTAACTCTGAACGCAGGAATGGGTTCATCACTCCCAATCCGGCAGCTTTCTCACCGTACATAACCCAATTCTTCTAACATTCTCGTCAAAGTGCGCAGACGTTCACCAATCATCTCACCATTATCGCTCAATGCCTCGTTGAACAGCTTGATATCCTCCTGAATCTGTTCATTATCCGTGCATACTGCTACCGTCATGGCGTTCCCCTGCAATCCGATCCGGTCGATCACAGGATGTTGCGGGTCATATAAATCTTCAAATCTATAGGCTTCGCTAAAATGTGTCAGGGCACTGCAAATGAGGATGGATAAATCCAGAATTCGATGAAGAGGTAACTCATCCGATGGACCGGCCCCTTGTTCCTCAGCAGCTCTCCATACTTTGGCGGCAATATGCGCCCTACCGTCCCCGTTCTGCTTGGTCAATCCCAAAGATAGTGCACTTACATCTGTCTTATATGCGAATCGCCCATCCACTTTCCCATAGTTATCCGAAATAATCACGGGTTTATGATTTGTAGAAGCAGGTATATTCATTGCGTCTCCTCTTTTCCAAAGAATTAAATCGTAATCCAACTGTGCTCATAGCTGCCTATTTAATATAGGTTTCAACACATTAATTTAAATTGTTAAATAAACATAAACATGATCGATCTATCTATATAATAGACAATATTAATATTGTTGTAAACAGGAGCTTGAAAACACGCATATCGAATCGTTTCCGAGAAGGGGCTGGATTCCCCAAAAAACGGTGAAGGCCGATGTCGATTTGTCTAAGCCGGAACAAACGAAAGGCTGCCGCACTATTCCTGCGGCAGCCTTGTTACAGCTGAAGATATTCCATACATATACTACTCCAGATTAAATGCTGATTCGAGCTCGCGAATCCGATCGTCATCGATGTGTATGACATTCCCAAGCGTTCTGGCCGACAGAATGGACTTGGCGCTGTACTCTGCAACTTCCAATCGATCAAAAGCATTGAGCAGGCTCTGGCCCGCAACGATGACGCAATTATTGTTCACGATGGCGATCGGCGTATCGGGTCTAAACAGCGAAGCGGTACGCTCGGGCTCATTGTAAACCGCATTAAAGGGAAGCTTGGGCATTCCGCGAAGCAAGATATAACTCTCCGGAATCGTTCTTGAATCGAATACGGTATCCGTTACGGCAAATGCCATGATGTTAGGCGGGTGCGCGATAATCACCGAATCGACATGCGGCTGCATTTTATAAATCGCTTCATGGAGAAAGACGGATTTGCTCGGCTGTTTGCCGGCCTCGGCTTTGCCGTTCTCTATACGAACGAGGTCACCCGGCTCCAGATGGTTGCGGTCTTTGCCGTAGGGTGTAATGATAAAATCATGACCAAATAAACGATGGGAAAAAGTACCCTGCGTGCTTGTAAACAGACCTTGTTTATACGCACGCCGCATAATTGCGCACATGTCCCGGCGAATTTCTTTTTCCTCCGACGTGCAGGTGTCGCGGATATACGTATCCAGCTGCAGCGTGCTTTTGTTGCGGACGATGTCGTAATCCTCATCCGTCAACAGGACGGGATTTCCGAGTCGCCGCGCCTCGATCTCCAGCCTCGCACAGAAGTCTAGGGTTTCAAACCGGTTAAACGCTTGCGGAAGATCCCCGGCTCCGACCACAACGCCATGGTTCTCCAGCATGACCGTGTCAATCCCGCGCTTGAAAACAGCCGCAATGTTCTCCCCGAGCTGCTCGCTTCCAGGCAGGGCGTAAGGTGCGATCCCGATCTCGCCGCAGATCTGCCGTTCGTTCGGAAGCAGCCTGGTATCCGGAATGCGTCGGACAATACTGAACGAAACCAGCGCAGGCGGATGGGCATGAATGATTGCTTTCAAATCCGGACGGGCTTGATAGATAAGCCTGTGGAAGGGAAATTCACTGGATGGTTTATGATTTCCCAGGGCCGTACCATCCTCCTTCACGCATACCATATCTCCCCGTGTAAGGGAGCCTTTGTCCACCCCGGCGGGTGTTATCCAAATATCTCCGTTCTCGTCCCTGATAGACAGATTACCCCCGGACGTGGTCGTCATGCCATGGTTATAAATACGATTGATAAATTGAAGGAGCAGATCTGCCGGATGCAAAAACTCCTGATTCATTCCTACCACCGCCTTATCCGAATGTCTTTGTTTAGTTTTGTTTGTTTTTATTATACTGTTTTTTCTATTGATAAGCGATCAAGATTGTGGCAAAAACAAAACAATAACTGTAAGTAATGATTGTGATCTCGAACGGGAACAAAACAGAGATGATATCATCCCTGTTTTGTTGTGTCGCGGTTTATCTTCATGACTTTACTTCAACAAATCAACCATTGGATAGTCTGCGGACGGAGAGGTCAGCAGCGGCTGTGGAGCACCCTTTAAATGAAAATCGAAGAAGGCAGCGACATAATCTCGATGGGCAGCGATTGTCTGTTTCGGGTCGGCAGTTCCGATAAATTGCTGGACTACTCGCGGCGATAGGCTCAGCTTATCTTGAAGCTGTGGAAGCAGCGTCTGATAATCTGTAAACGTATAATGTGCTCCCTCGGGAATAGTTAGATCGAGTTTCCAGCCGGTCGAATGCTGCCAGAACGATTGACGGTCCATCGCGGTTAGATGGGAATCAACCTCGCCATCCTTATTGTAGCCTGAATTCATGAGCATGAAAGGGCGATCCAAACCATGCTGCGCCACCGGCAATGGATTATCGGGCATGTGGCCCATCGTTCCATCCATGTCGATGCCAGCGTCAAAGCGATCATCCTCGTACATCACCTGAGCAGCAGTAGCCCCGCCGGCGGAATGTCCGAATATTCCGATCTTAGACAGGTCCCATGTTTGTTGAAGTCCAGCGGGCAATGGTTGATCGCCTGGATGACTGCCTTCCTTGATGAGTTCGAATTGGTCCAACACATATTGGATATCATCCACTCTTACCTCCAGCATCTTCAGTACCGTCTCTGCACTGAAAGGCGGTAATGACTCCGTTGCCACACGTCCATCGGGAAATTGGACCGCAGAGGCTTCATACGTATGATCGACTGTAACGACCACATAACCTCTGCTGGCCAAGTCTTCGACTACAGCCGTCCCGAAGTTTCTTGGAACAGACCCGCCAGGTGAGTAGATGAGCAGCGGCCACCCAACGTCGTTGTTCGCCGGCGGTGCATTTAACCAAGCGTGAGTGCCGATACCGGAGAGATCGACCCGACCGGGATCCAATCCGATCGTCGAGATTGTGTTTTCATCATAATATTTTGCTGCTTCGGGCTGCATGTACACTGCCTTCTGCTCGCTTTTTCCCGTGGCGGGGTACCATATGCTGATCATGAGTTCCCTGTCTCTGTCCTGTTTCCATGGATCCACCCGGTTGTCATCCTTGAAGTGCATTTCCATCGTCCCCACAGAATATTCTCCAGTAGGTTCTGGTAGCTGTAATTGGATTTTCTCTGCCTGGCCCCTCTCATCCTGCGTTGCAGGGGTTTCCGTGCTGAAGAAGATTCCAATCAGAACCAGAAGACAGACCATGATTGCGATAGCCGCAATTCTAACCACGGGGGCAGACCTTCCATTGACGATCCTGTTGATGGAGTTGACCGTGAGCACATAATAAACCGTGTAGATCAGGAAAAACACAGCCACGCAGATCAGGATGGGCAGCATGAGACTGGCGCCTGCCATATTGCTGAATAATCTTTTTAACAATTGCAGGATGACCATGTAATGTGCAAGGCCGATCATGAGCGGCAAAGCAAAAATAAATGCGTTCTGCCTAATGATTGCCACACTTACTTCTTTTCCGCTTACACCGATTTTTTTAAGAATATCGTACCGTGGTTTGTCTGCTGTTGCTTCAGTCAGCTGCTTGAAATAGATCATGCTGCCTGTTGCCATGACAAAAACGAGCCCAAGAAATCCTAAGATAAACACATTAAAGGCCGCTTCTTCGATTCCAAGACGGTATTCGGAATAATATGAAGATAAATTCGATTCCGGTGTCTTCAGCGACGCCAGCGCATCAGCCGTGTGCTTCGTCGTCTTCTGTTCCTGCACCGCATACCCGACATAGCGGGTCGGAGAAACTTGCGCCTCCATTTTGTCGTAGGTGCCGTTACTTACAACAATCATCACATCCGGATAACTCCAATTCATGATTCGTTCTACGGTCATCCCCGTAAAAGCAAGAGTTAACCGTTGATCCGGCAATTCGATATCGACCGTTTCGCCTTCATAATCGGGCCACTCATAGTCCGTATACATGGGCCGGATCGCTATAGCTTCATCCTGTTCGATCGGATCAAGTACAGGGAAGCGCAGCGCCGCTGCCACCTGGTTGTATTGATCGATCGAGACCACTTTGAGCGGGGTTTTGTCTGCTTCGATCATTCTCTCCGGAAGGATCTCTGGATTGGAAGCCTCCCCTTTTGTCTCCAGCACCGGAATCGTCATTTGCGCAATAATCGGATGCGCTTCATCTCCACGTATGATTTCGTCTACTTTTTTATTAAAGGCGTTGTCCTGGGCAATATACATGTAGCTAAATGGAGCGGTAAGCTTCGATGTTTTGTCAAACGTATAGTATGCGCCTAAGCCGACGCTGAAGGCGCACAACGCCGCAGCGGATAACAGGGAAATGACGCTTAACAAACGAGCGTTTCCTTTAATCCGGTACACCAAATTAGAGGTGATGACCAAATTCATGCCTTTATAATAACTTCGTTTTCTCTTCTTGGCGGTTCTCAGCAAGACAATGACCAGCGAGGAGAAGAGCAGAAGCGTTCCAGCGATAATTCCGACAGTCATCACGCTCAGATTGACAAGAATTTCTTCGGTGACGGCAAAATCGCGGAAGGCGAACCCATATCCCGCAGTCAAAAAGAGAACTGCACCCACTGCCGATAGAAACGACGCTTTCGGCTCTTGCTCCCCTTCCTGCTCCGCGCGAAACAATTCGATGAGTTTAAAGCTGTAAATCAATCGATAGCCTTGGATCGACGTCGCCAAAATAATCACCATGAACACGATGAGCGTATGAATCAGAGCTCGAAGAGAGAAAGCCATGCCTACCTGTACCGGCGTCCCCAGCAGCTTGATTAAGATCATAGCGAACAGCTTGGACAACAATGTGCCAATCAAGATTCCTATGATTAAAACAGTTACCCCAATGATCAGGTTTTCATAAAACAGCATTTTTCCGATCTTTTTTTGGGTAGACCAAGTAACGCGTACAAGCCTACTTCCTTTTTACGCTGCCTGGAGAAAAAACGGTTGGAATACATAATAAAGACGGTAACAAATACGATCAAAATGATGGATGCTATCATAAAAACGGATCGCATGCTCTGCGATGATTCGATTGAACTCGTAATTTCTTGGCTGTATTGCAAAGAAAGAAAAGTATAATAGATAATGACGCTGAACAGGATGGAAATGAAATAGATCGTGTAGTTTTTGAAGTTCCCTTTCATGTTCTTTTTCACGATGTCAAACAAGGTCACTTGCATCCCCTCCCAAAACGGTCAATACATCCAATATTTTTTTAAAAAAGTGTTTGCGGGATGCATCTCCTCTAGTCAGTTCGGTGAAAATGCGACCATCCTTTATAAACAGCACCCGCGTGCAGTAGCTTGCCGCAAACGTGTCATGAGTGACCATCAAAATCGTTGCCTGATCATATTCATTCAGGTCTTTCAGGCTCTCCAGCAGCGCGGTCGCCGATTTCGAATCCAGAGCGCCGGTCGGCTCATCGGCCAGCAGCAGACTGGGGCCGGAAATCATGGCGCGTGAAGCCGCAGTCCGCTGTTTTTGCCCTCCGGAAATCTGATACGGGTATTTGTTCAGAATCGGGGTGATGCCGAATTTGTCCGCGATTTCCTCCACTCTATGCTCCAGTTCTTTGACATTCATCTTGGCCAGCGCCAAGGGCAGCAAGATGTTCTCCTTCACCGTTAAAGTGTCCAGCAAATTGTAATCTTGAAAAATGAATCCCAGTTTATCCCGGCGAAAAGCGGATAATTGTTCCTCATCCATCTTCAGTACGTCTACCCCGTCAATCATCACCTCTCCCGAAGTAGGCTGATCAATTGTCGCAAGCACATGGAGCAATGTCGACTTGCCTGCGCCGGACGGCCCCATGATCCCCACGAACTCTCCCTCCTGCACGGTCAAATCGATATCATCCAAGGCGGTATATACATTTCCTTTTACGCCATAAACCTTTCTAATCTGAGAAGCGTTCACTACCATTTTCATGTTGATCTATCCTTCCTGGTTATCAATATAGAAACAATCAGCACGATTTCGACATCATGTATTTCTTATCCTGATCTTAATACAGTTCACCTTTACTTTAGCTTACAACTTCCCCCTCTACCTTACATTCCTGTCACATTAGACAAAGGAAGAACCCCCGGATACTTGCTTGTCTGCCGCGGGAAGATCGTATACAATGTGTTTAATTTGCCGCTCGTAACGCCCGGGAGGATCGTTTATGAAAATCATGATCGTAGAGGATGACCCGACCATTCGGGGGATGATCCAATTAGCATTAACCAAATGGAGCTTGGAAACGGTAATCGTCGAAAACTTTGACCATGTCGTACAGTGCTTTATTCATAACCAACCCCATCTTGTCATCATGGATATTAACCTGCCTTCGTATGATGGATTTTACTGGTGTCAGAAGATAAGAGAAATTTCCAATGTACCGGTGGTCTTTCTTTCTTCCCGCGATTCGCCCATGGATGTTGTTATGTCAGTGAATATGGGCGGGGACGATTATATTCAGAAGCCGTTCCATATGGATGTGTTGACCGCTAAAGTTAATGCGCTGCTGCGCCGAACCTATTCCTATTCGGACATGCAATCGGATGTGCTCGAACATGAGGGGGTCATGTTCCATCCGGAGAAAGGTATTCTCTCGTATGAAGGAGGGAAAGCGGAGCTTACCAAAACGGAGGTCAGTATACTGAAAATCCTCATGCAGCAAAAGGGAAAGGTTGTTGACCGTAAGAAAATCATGCGTCATCTTTGGCAGGATGAAAGCTTCGTGGACGAAAACACGTTAACCGTTAACATCGTCCGCTTGCGTAAAAAACTGGCCGGCATCGGAAAGGAAAACTGGATTGTTACCAAGAAAGGGCAAGGTTATATGGTCCCATGAGTTTCATTCAATACATAAAGGACAAACGTTATTTTTTGATGTTGTACGCGGGTATGATGGGCTTTATTTCAATAATCATGACTTTATCCTTCAACCCGGCCCTCGTGTCAGGCAACTTGCTGTATATTCATATCGTTTGCTTTGCCTTGGTCGCAGCTTACTTGCTAATTGGCTATTATTATCGAAGATCCTATTACCGGAAGCTTCAGCAACTGATCCATCTGGACCGGGATGATTGGACTGTCGTTGCCCCTGAACCACAAAACTTGCAACAACGGCTGTATCTCGAGCTTTTCACCAAATTGCATCGCCAACATGAACGCGACCTTCGGAAACTGAATGAAGAGAAGATCGATCATCAGGAATTTATCTTGTCCTGGATTCATGAGGTGAAACTTCCGATAGCGGCAAGTCGTCTGCTAATGGAGAATAGCACCGGGGAAACAGCAGATTCCCTAGCCGATAAACTTGAGGATGAGCTCGACAAAATTGAAAATTATGTGGAGCAGGCATTATACTATTCTCGAATTGATTCCTTCTCCAAAGATTACTTCATCACGGAAGAACCATTAGACGCGATCATTAAAACCTGTGCGAAAAAATTCGCAAAAACGTTTATCAACAAGCGGATTCGCTTTCATATGGAGGACATTCGGCAATCGGTTCATACCGACCGGAAATGGCTCGGATTTATCCTTGATCAAATCGTTGCGAATGCTTTGAAATATACGAATGAAGGCGGAACCATCACATTCACGGTCGAGGAGGACCGACAGGAAAAAAGGATGCATATTATAGATTCGGGCATCGGAATTCAGCCGGAAGATCTTCATCGAGTCTTTGATAAAGGATTTACCGGTTCCATCGGAAGAAGCCATGCCAAATCGACCGGCATGGGTCTTTACCTCGCAAAGCAATTAGTGCATAAGCTGGGCCATCATTTATCCATCCAATCGGAGGCGGGAGCTTATACCAAGGTCACGATCCATTTTCCTAAAACGGATACGTATCACAGCTTGCTGTAACGGTTTGAGCCCGCTACCCAACCTAAATCAAAGGAAGCCGCCAGTATGGCGGCTTCTTCATCGTATAGAGTTCTTGTCGACTGGCAGTCATCAAAGTCATCCTATAAGACCATACATGTTATGATCGAATGCCTACATCACTAAGCAGAATGCTTCCCCGCTTGGTTAGATTGAACTCGATGCGAATCTTGCTCAACTGCAGCGGGTTGAAGTCCGGATTCATTTTGTGATAATCGTCTAACTGGAAATCATAGCTTTGAAATACAGGTTCTGAAGTATTGCCTGCATTCGAAAATGGCCATTTGAGAAGTTTACCTTCAATAACAGGCGGCAACTTGGATATGTGGCTGAGGGGAAGACTTGCCTGATGGCCCTTCCTATCTTCAACCGTAATCGTAAAATTGATAAGCTCTTTCGGGTCGCCGCTTTCTTCTGTTTTGCGTGCATCTGCCAGCGAAAATACGATCGAGCTATCCCTCCCTGTTTCCACCCCGTTATCCGGCAAAGTAACCGTATAGGACGCAGGCTCGGACGAACCGTTCGAATTCCAGCCTAAGCGAACCGCGCTGTAATCCGCTTCGCCTAATTTTGTCTTAACCTTTTCTTCCTTCCATTGCTGCAGGTTCTCGCCCTGCAAGCTGCCGCCGGTAAGTGTGGTGCTCTGCAGATCGATGTCTTCATGAAAATTGGCGATCAAAGTCATCTGCGAATCGTAATAATTGCCCACATACAGATTGTCGGGAATCCATTCCTTGGCATAACCCAAATCCTTGAACACCTCCCTGTATTGCCTTTGGTCCTTCAGCGTGGCATCCAGGAACGAAGATATGAACACTTTTGCGATGGTTTCCTGCTCATCCCGTGGCATAATTTGACGTAGGTTAAACAGTTGGTTCCCCAACCCTGCCCCATCCCCTCTGCCCCAGCCTCCGTTAAACTGGCCGTGGTTGGCTCCATAGATATAGATCAGCGATTTCATGTAATTTGTGCCCTTGGTATAACGAATCCGGTGATATTGCTTCGCACCGTCCAGGCTGTTGACATCCATATCATGAGCTCCATGCAAAGCCAGATAATTTACGTCTTGCAGCGGCAAAGGTTTGCCTTGCGGCTTATATTGCCCGTCCGTTCCCGCAATGGAAATGAGCGAGCGGATCGAGAAGTTATAATCAAACTTGATATCCCCATGGTCCGGATGACGGCTAAGCTTGTTATACGCTGCCGCGATCGCGACCGCTTCGCCGCCTCGGGAATGACCGATGAGGGCGATTCGTTCCATATTGACCTTTTGGTAAAACGGGTTGTCCGGATCGCTGTTCCAGCCCTTCCAGGTTTGCAAATGCTCCAGCAGCAGCAGACCCCTTGCCGGGTTTTCCTTTAGCAGCGGATTGATCAGGAATAGATCCTCATATGGGGAGAAATTGAGGAAATTTTCATCCACGGAGACAAATATATACCCTTTGCTCGCGAGCAGCCTGCCGAGATATTCATAACCCGGATCGGAATAATCATTCATTAAGTGATTACCATGTACAATCAAAACAAGCGGAAAGGTGCCCTCCCCTTCGGGATACCACACTCTTCCGTTTAACGGCATGGCCTCGGGTCCGAATCCAAGCGACTTCGTGCGCAAAGACGACCATTTCTCAACAAACCTGGACGCATCCACCGTTTGGGTGGTTAGGGAACCGCTTTGGTTAAATTCTGTCCGATAGTTGTCAGGATTTCCGTATAACAGACTTTGGACGGGATATGTGCCTTGTTCGGCCGGGTTAATCATCGAGTCTTCATATCGGGTTGAGATTTTCAGCTGTTTCAATGTGATGTCCGGAGCGGCATCATCTCCGGCACGAATCAGCCAGAAACTGCCCGCGCCGATCGCGATGGTGATCAAGGACAAACAGGCCATCGAGCCGATTTTCCTGGTTTTAGACACTTGCTTGTAGCTTCCCGCTGCAAATTTATAAGCCAATGCACCAAATAAAGATAAAACAATGGCCAAAGAGACGATGAAGACTGCCGATACGCCCGGCTGCACAATAAAACAGAACAAAAACATGATCAGGGAATACAGCAACATCCAAATATAACGGCTTGGTAGTTTCTTGACCCCGTGCAGCAACATTGATGCTAGGCCGCTTATAAGGGCAGCCGCAAAGAGAAACAGGAATGTGCCCACGATGAATTTACCGACACCATGCCCCGTCAATAGATAGTTGGCCTGTATCAAAATTAGAATAAAGCCGGTGGCGCCAAGCCCAAGCGACGCCCCCTTCCATCCAGGGGATAACGGCCCCCTACGCTTCCGGTTTGCCATGATTCTTCGAAAAAAAGTAACGCCTTTTTCTTTCTCTTTCTCTTTGTGTATTTCCAATCTCTCCAGTCCTCCTGTATCCCTTAAAGTGGTTGGTTCTACTTCTGAGGTTACCGGATAACTCTTTCGCTCCGCTTTCCTGAATCTTTCAGTAATCTTACAATTCGTTAGGAAGAAAAAGAATGAATTTCGTGTGCCCGTTCGTGATCAGCCTGATGTTACCCCCATGTTTTTCAACCACTTGTTTGGCAATGGCAAGACCCAGACCCGTCCCCCCATCGCTTTTTCGGGCTTGGTCTCCGCGGACAAAGGCATCGAAGACCTTTTCCTTCAACACATCCGGAATTCCGATGCCATCGTCTGTAATGTGAATTTCGACTCCTTTCCCCGTTGCTGCCAATTTCAGTTCAACAGCTGTACCGGGCGGATTGTATTGAATAGCGTTTGATAGGATATTGGAAACCGCCCGATTTAACCAGGTCGTGTTGAATGGTACGATGATTACACTGTCAGGAATATCGTAATGGAAATGAAACTTCTGTTCTTCGAACACCTCGTAATACTCGGCTGCAATTTCCCTTGTGAATTCTGTAATGTCGGATGCCTCAACGGCAAAAGGATAGTCGGGACTATCCAGCTTGGACAGCTCGAAGATACCGTCGATCAGCTCCGACATCAGGCTGGCTTTGTCGGAAATCAAACGCAGGATTTTTTGCCTTCTCTCTTCCGAATTAACGAGCCCCAATTCCATCGCTTCGATATAGCCCTGAATGGTGGTCATCGGTGTCTTCAGGTCATGGGAAATGTCAATCAGCATTCGCTGCTTGCTCTCTGCAAGCTCTCGCTTTTCCCTCTCCATCCGTTCGAGCCGTGCAGCCATATCATTGAAATCATCCTGAATCTGCGCAAGTTCATAGCTCGCTCGAAAATGTAATCTTTCATGGTAATGTCCACGTGCAATGCTGCGGATACCATCCGCAATCGATCGGAGCGGGGTCGTCAGCCGGGATGCCGTCCATCTTCCGAAGACATATACGGTAATTGCAAACAAAGCGAGAAACAGCAGCAGCGTTTTCAGTGCCATTCCATAAAACACCTTCTCATGCTGATCGCTGTCCATGCCTGGCACGGCTGTTGGACTGCCTATGACTCCAGCCTCCGCCTTGACCGGTCCGGAAGCCTCCATAAAATAATCCATGATCAGCGCATTTAATACAAATAGCGAAAACGCGGCAATAAGCGCAATGGTAACAAAGAAAAAAATATATTGGCGAATCAGTGAACGCTGCAGACGATTAGGTGAATTCATGGCTGTAACTCATCTTTCTTCGCAAACCGGTAACCGAGACCGCGAATGGTTTTGATATAGACAGGCTTCCTGGGACAAGCCTCGATTTTGTCGCGAAGCCTGCTGATTTGGACCATCACGGCATTATCGTCAGCCAAATAAAGTTCATCCCAGGCATGCTCAAAAATTTGCTTCTTCGTAAATACGCGCCCCGGCTCCCCCATGAACAGCTTCAATAATTTGTACTCGATCGCACTCAGCGAAATCGGCGTTCCCTTGATGTATAACATGCATTCCCGGTGATCCAGCTGCAAGTCCCCGACGCAGGTTTCGGATACCGCTGGAGCTTCCAACGGCTCATTAAACTCACAGGAGCGTCTTAACTGTGCCTGAATTCTCGCCATCACTTCGAGCGGGCTGAACGGCTTGGACACATAATCGTCTGCCCCCAGCTTGAGTCCGGTTATTTTATCAAGCTCCTGATTTTTGGCCGAGATGAGAATAACCGGGATTTTATAATCCTGCCGCATCATACGGAGCAGCTGGAATCCGTCGATGAGCGGCATCATGATATCGAAGAGTGCGAGATCCACGTGCCTGCTTCGCAGATGCTCTAGGGCAGTTTTCCCGTCGAAAGCTTCGAGCGTCTTATATCCCTCTGCGTCCAGATAAAGTTTAAGCATGTCAATGATATCCGGATCATCATCGACTACAAGTATGGTTTTAGGCATAGATGCATCCTCCTCCAAGTAATATATGGTTCTCCTTGGGGGGCGAAATTCCTTTTTAGGGTTTGTTCGTTAACTCATGGTCGGAGGTCCCAGCAACTTTACCAAGGCAGATTCGAAACGGCAGGCAAGTCGAATGCCCACTGGAAATCTCGCTTCTTGCCAATAACGGTTCGTTTTAATGTAATTGATGGCGGGATGTTCGTTAAACCTGGAATCGCAAATTCCAAATATTCCGATGTTACTGGCTCCCCCTGCGTATAAGCTCCACCGATATGGACCTTGTATTCCTGCCCATTATTATCAACTGCTACCCATTCATCAAGTAATGGCTGATTCATAAACCTTCCCTTGGCGTACAGGGCAACAATTTGTTCTCCTGTAGAAGGATCTTTCAGCAGCGAAGATTTTGTAAACGTAAGGGTGTCTCCTCCATCCATCATCACAGCGGGATTCTTATCCAGCTCTCTGGGGTTAAGCTGAATGGCGCCTTCGTTTAGGAAACGCATGGTCAATCCGTCGACCACCACCCTCACATGACTGGAATCCGGAGGAATCACGGTCGAATCGAATTCATTGGACCATTCCAGGGTCCCGCTTGAAGTATTCATTTGCTGCGATTCCACTTTTTTAATATAGGATCCGATGGTCTTATACCGGTTACCTTCCTTAATCTTCACTTGATACAAAACCTCCAGGCCGTTATGCCAGTTCGATGGGACCTGTTCGAGCATCTGGGGAGCCAGGGATATCGACATATCAAAGCGGATACCGTTTGGTGTAACTAGAAGCTGTTTCATGTCCATATTGAGCCCTTCCTGCGTTGAATATGTATCCTCTAAAGGTTTAGATACCGATAAAGATTTGGCATTTGTCATATCCATCGTCAACTCCAGCGGCCAATTAACCAGGACACGTTCTTGTGGTTGTTGTTCTGGATCAGCTACTACTTCTACTGCTTTACCCTGGATAACAATGTGATCCGGAACCGTGCCATTGAATACATAAACATAATCCTGTATTCCCGGATCCGTGTTGCGAAGATGCCTACCGGGAATTGCAACTTGGCGTCCCTGCGTGTCCGTAATCAAGAACGGATCGCGCACACTGTCTTTTAGTGAACGGCCATCTGGTCCGAATTGCTTCGTGATGATAACAATATGGGAACGGTCCTTCAACACGGCCATGATTTCCATCGAGTATCCGCCATCTTCCACTTTGACGTTCTGCATTTGAAGAAGATCAAAGCGTCGAGCTCTTTCATATTCCTCATCCCATAACCAATATCCGTTGGTGGATAAAGAGTCACTTCCTTGATACCGATGCTCGCCGATCATAGAGGTACTGTCAGGCGAATTCTGCCATACCATATACGCTCCGCCCATGAGTATTACGGCAGCAGCTCCGGTCATCACCATTCGCCGCAATACCTGCTTGAAAGCGGCTTTCTTTTGCAAGCCTCCGCCAAGCCCCCTCGGGTCCATTTCGATGTTCTCTAATGCTTTCATCACGTTTGAAGTAAATTCGGGGTCCGGTCCTTCCTCATATATTTTGGAGCCCCAATACTCCTCGTCACTAGCCTTTAATATAGGTTTCAAACCATATCCCTCCCTTGTTCTCGATTTGTTTCTTGAGATTCTTTTTGCCTCTGTGCATGGCATTTCGAACTTGGTCAGCATTTAATCCGGTAATCTCGCAGATTTCTTCATATGTCAGGTCATTCGTATACTTGAGAAGGAGCACCAATCGATACTTAAAGGGCAATTCCTGTAGCTGATGATATAATTCCCTCTGCATTTCTTTTTGAAGGACAAACTGTTCAGGCGTATGCTGGTGGCTTGGTTCATGGGTCCCTTCATTTGAAGCAGAACGGATTCGATTTCGGCGCTGAAGATCCTTCACCGCATGAACGACGATTCTATATACCCAGGCCGAAAAATGCCCTTCGTCCCGATAATTCGCCAAGCTGCGGTAGATTTTAACAAATGCTTCCTGCGCAATGTCCTGAGAATCCTGATGATTTAACCCCATGCTGCGGATGATTCCGTATACTTTAATTTTGTAACGATCGACGATAACGGCAAATAATTGCTTTTCGCCTCCGACGATACGACGAATGATCTCGGTTTCGGAAGACGCATCTGTCATGTGTTTCACCTCATTTCCCTGCTCATTTAGTACAACCTATAAACGTAAGCTGTCCCTCAAACTTCTCAGTAAAGTTAAAAATAAAAAATCAAAAAAGAACCTTCCGGAATCGGAAAGGCACTTTCCATCTGACTATTTAGCGGCGTCCAACGAAACCATATAAGAGTAGCTGGATAAGTTCCGCCATCTTGTTTTTATAATTCCCGGCTCTGGCCCAGGAAGCTTGGAGCGTCCCGACGACACTTAATAATTCCAATAGGGTCTCCAGCGAAACAGAGGAATGAATCGCCCCTTCCTTGTTCCCCAGCTCAATAAATTCCTGAATAAGCTCTATTCTAATTTGATTCGTGTTTTCACTATATAAGCTCGCTAACACCTGATCCTCAACGGCACCCGGTGTACCAAGCAATTGATAGTCTTGATCTGCACAGATCTCCAAAATCCGAGATATCTTATCCTTAAAGTCGATATTTTGATGCAAAAGCTCCTTAGCCATTTGGATCGTATTTTGCATCAGAACATTCGCACATTCCTTGACCACCCCTTCTTTACTGCCGAAGTAGTTATACAGCGATACCGACGATACGCCGGATTCATCGGCAATGTCCTTAATGCTAACATGGACGAAGCCTTTTTCTTTAAAAAGCTTTAATGCCGCATGAATGATTGCATCCTTCTTTTGCTGCGTTCTGATTTCGAATTTATTCATCACTCTTCACTCACTTCCCGTGTTCATCACTACAAGTAGTTTAACATAATGCGAATAGTTTTTAAATTTCACATTCAATATTTAAAAACTTGTTGACATCCTGGTTGATGTCCATATAGAATCAAGCTATGATTTTTAAATTTTGAAGATAATATTTAAAAACTTTGTTAAAGAGACAAGGGATAAACGCTTGAGCAAACATGGTTTGATTCAATCCTTTAACCCAAAATGGAGGGACCCGCGATGAGAATATTGGTTTACGGCGCAGGGGTTCTGGGCAGTTATTTAGCCCACGAGCTAGTGCGTGGAGGGCACAACGTCACGATGCTGGCAAGAGGACGACGAGCAGAGGAGTTGGAGAAGAACGGCAATGTCATTCGGCATTATTTTCAGTTTCAAACTACGGTTAATCAAGTAAGGGTCATCCGAGAACTACAGCCGGACGATGTTTATGACCTTATTTTTGTTGTAATGAAATATCCGGATTTCGAGGCTGTGCTGCCTGCCCTTGCGGCGAATCATAGCTGCCATATCGTTATAATGGGCAACAATGCAAGCCCTGGGGAAATGGAGAAGTATTTGCAAACCCATAGTCCGGTAGCGAAACAGGTTTCGTTCGCTTTTCAGTCGATTGCCGGCTGGAGGGAGAATGGCCGGATCATTAGCGTGCACGGCCCAAAAACCAACCTAACGATCGGTGGTTTAGGAGAGGATCTGTCATGGCGCACACTGATCGATGAAGCCTTGGTTAACACTAAATATAAATGGAATTACATTACAAATATGGATGAGTGGCTGAAAAGTCATTTTGTGATCATCTTGCCTTTGAATTCCATAGCTTCTTCATATAACGGTAATTTGCGCAGAGCCGCAAAAGACAAGAAGCTTCTTAATCTGGTCATCCATGCGGTAGATGAGGGGCATCAAGTCTTAGAGAAAAACGGCTTTACGGTTACGCCTGCCGGTCAGAAGCAATTTGCCCGGGGCAAAAGAAAGCTGTTCTACATCCTGCTGAAGCTGATGCTCTCAAGCCCGATTGGCAGAATCCTGTTAAGTGATAAGGCGGTGTCGGCAGACGAGATGACCGCTTTACAGCAAGCTTTTGATCATTTGAAGATACGCGCAAACATAGCTACGCCTCATTGGGATGAGCTTCTACATTATTCCCCACCCATACAGGGATCATAGAAGATGGCTCAGTCGATCTATCACTTAGCCAGATAAGAGACAATGTTCATTAAAAATCTCTGCTCAACCAACGAGCAGAGATGATATGAACCTTCCGACGGACCTAGACTGACACTTCAAGAGCAGGCTGTCACCGCCTTGAACCTTGTTAAACGGCTACACATCCCCTTCACTCTCCTTGGCAAGGTTGTTGCTCGAAGCCACCAAGCTTCCTCTTCGCTCGTACGCAACAATTACCATAGCCATGCTTAATACAGCGCATATCATATACATGACGGAGTATGAGAAATAATCCGCGATGGGCCCCATCACAACCCCGCCCATGGATACGCCAAGGTCAGCCATGGCAATAAACAGCCCGATTAACACATTGCGGTTGGATGAAGGTAATACAAAGGACAAATAAGTAGTTAACGTTGGGTATAAGAGCGCCTGCGTAATGCCCATGAGAATAGCGCCAGTATAAAGAAAAGCTGCTCCCTGCTCTGAAGAAATGCTGATGCAAACTGCAGCGAGGGTTAGTAGAAGCATAGTACCCATGATAAAAAACGAATGCCATTTGCCATCCGAAGGAATTCTTTTTCTTAGAAGAAATCGTGAAGCAACAACGACCGCAGCCTGGAGCATCAAATAAATGCCGGCACTGCCGCTGCTTAGCTGCGATCCGTATAATGGCATAAACGTTGTTACGGCTCCAAATATGATCGATGCCGACAGCATTAACACGCTGCATTTGAACAGGGACGGATTCTTCACGATTTGTCCAAAGGAATGAAATACGCCCGAACGATTCGCCGATTGTCCGGATGGTCCCTCTTCTCTATCCATCTTGACGCTGTATCCGAACAAACCGGTACAGATTGCGATGGCTACAAAAATGACGGTGAATGAATCCATCCCCCCGGTCTGCCAGAGGCCTAATGCGAGAACGGGGCCGATCACGCCGGGAATATAGGAAAACAATGAATAGAACGAGATTCCTTGCGAACGTTCCTTCTCGGGCAGTGCATCGATGATGCCGATCTGGAGTGCCATCGAAAAAAAAGCCGTTGCTACCCCTTGCAATATTCGAGCAACCAGATATCCTCCTAATCCTGTACATGTATACAGAATTAAGGCAGCGCCATTGACCAAAAGGATCAGCCGCAGCACCTTGACCGGACCGTGCTTTTGAATCAAATGTCCGGCCCAGGGTCGAAAGAACATCGTCGTGAACATGTAAGCTCCCATGACAAGACCGATGGTTGAGCTGCTGGCTCCCCAAGCAGCTCCTTGTAGCGGAATTAATACATTGAGTAAAGCATTCGCGCTGAAATAAAGCAGCGCCAGTATATATAAACGCAAAAATGGCCAAGACATCGCTCCACTCACTATTTCTCTCCTCCTGCTTGCGACTGATCCTTAGAACGTAATCAAATGCTCCATTAATTTTTTGGCATAATCCGACTGAACATGCTTTAATTCCTCTACACGAACCGTTTCCTCCACCCTGCCGCTTTTGAATATCAGAACCCTGTCGCAAAGATAAGCGGCAGCTTGTATATCATGCGTGATGAAGATGTAACTCATCTTATAAATGTCTTTGAGCTCCTTCAATAATCGAAGGACTTGAATTTGTACGGATACGTCCAAAGAGCTAATCGCCTCGTCGAGTACGATACACTTCGGTTCCGTGGCAATGGCTCTGGCAATGCATACTCGCTGCGCCTCACCACCGGATAACTCATGAGCATATTTCGTTTTATAGGAAGCATCCAATCCGACCTGATTCAGCAACAGATCGATTTTGGCCCTCGTATCATCATTCAATGACCTCTGCGCCGTTAAGGGTTCCATGATCGCTTGTTCCACAGTAAAGAATGGGTTGATTGACGAAGTGTAATCCTGAAATACGGCGCTTATATTGCCAAATCGCACATGGCGATGTATGACGTGGTTCCCTTCGAATAAGACATGCCCAAGGTCCGGTTTCTCAATTCCCAAGATCATGCGTCCCAGGGTTGATTTGCCGCTACCGCTTTCACCGATGATGCCGAGGCATTCCCCACTGCCGCATTCAAAGCTTACACCCTCCAGAATGCGTTGCCTTTTCCCTGAAAACAAGCCGCCGACCCGGTAGGATTTATGAACGTTCTCAACTTTCAGCACGTTACACTCCCCCGTTCATAATCTTATTGAAATGGTGGCTGAGCTCAAGGCGCGTGGAAACCAAGTATTGCGTGTAAGGGTGCTGTGGTGCTGTAAATACCTCTTCAACGCTCCCGCTCTCCACGATGTCGCCGTTTCTCATAACCAGGACTTCATCGGCAATCTTCTTCACGACACCCAAGTCATGCGACACAAAGATCATGGAGCCGCCCATCCTTTCGCGAAGCTGGATGAATTGTTCCACGACCTCGAATTGCGAGATCGTATCCAGCGCCGTTGTCGGTTCATCGGCGATGACGACAGCGGGTTCCAGCACCAGCGTGAGCGCGATCATTAAACGCTGCAGCATCCCGCCGGATAACTGGTGAGGAAACTTATTCATGATCTCCATCGGATGGGAAAGCATAACGCTTTCCATCGCTTTTTTCATGCTGGCTTCAGCCTCGCCTTTGCTCCAGCCGAAATGCGCCTTCAACGTCTCTTGGAAATGAACGCCGACCACACTGGAGGGATCGAATGCTCCCATCCCGTTCTGCATGATCATGCCGATGTGCTTTCCCCTTCTTTTTCTCATGTCCCTTTCCGACAGGTGATTTAAATGCTCTCCTTGGAAGATGATTTCCCCGGATTGGCGAATCCAGGGTTTATGCAGCCTTATGATCGACCTGCATGTCAGGGATTTTCCGCTCCCGCTTTCCCCTACAATCGCCAGACAGGTTCCCTCCTTTAATTGAAAGGAGCTGTCATGGATAATCTCTTTTCCCTCGTTCGCATCCCATACCCTTAGATGCTTAACCTCTAGCATATTCATAAGTCGGTTTCTCCACCTCTGTTGATCTCGGCTGCTTACCGGAATTCATCCTTTTGGGATCAAGCGCGACTTGAAGCCCATCTGCCAGAAAATTGAAAGCCGATACGGCAATCACAATAGCCAAGCCAGGCGCTAACATGAGCTCGGGGCGTGAGAACATAACCTCTCTCGCTTCATTCAGCATCATCCCCCATTCCGCATTGGGGGCCTTGATGCCAAGCCCTAAGAATGATAATCCGGAGATCTGCAGAATCATGGAACACATTGAACCGCTGGCAATGACGGCAATATCCGAAAATGTCACGGGAACGATATGCTTCAATATGATCCTGCGATTGCTGATGCCGGCTGCTTTTGAAAACTTCACATAATCCATTTCCGCGTACTGCAGGACCGACGTTCGGATGACACGGGCAAACCACGCCCATTTCATGGCAACAAAAGCAATCAGGATGTTCTCAAGGCCTGCTCCCAGGATGCCGACAACCGCCAACGTCATAACATAACCGGGAAAAGATAGCATGATATCGCAAATTCGCATCAGGATCGCGTCCGTTTTTCCTCTGAAGTAACCTGCAATGAAACCAACGATCCCGCCAACTCCTACCGACGCCAACAGAGCTGCCAACACCCATAAAATACTGGGACGTATGCCATAAATTATCCGGGATAAGATACATCTCCCCAGATGATCGTTACCGAACCAATGCGCCCAGGAAGACCCGGCATAACGCAGCTTCATATCAACTTGATTCGGATCGTGGGGCGCGAATATAGGGGCACACAGGCCCACGATGACAATTGCAGCTATGGCGACCAGTGACAGGCTGGCCAGCTTGTCTCTACTCAAACTTCGAAGTACGTTCATCAGATTTCCTTCCTTAGTTTCGGATTCAGTGCAGCATTGATCATGTCGGACAAGGTGTTAAATAACACGAAGGCTACAGCCAGAATAAGAACATACGCCTGGATGACCGGAAAGTCCCTGCTTAGAATGGATTTCACGCTCAGCCGCCCAAGTCCGGGCCATGCAAACACATTTTCGATGACGACAGTGCTGCCCAGAATAATGGGGATCGCCATGCAAAATATGGATACGGCAACCTGAAGCGAATTTCTCAGAATGCGCATAGTAATCTTCTTCTCGGGCAAACCGCAGGCTCTCCCGTAAACAACATATTCTTCATGCAAGTGATTCAACATCGAGCTTCTTACGTTTCTGAAATAAATGCCGACATAACTCACCGATATGACCGTCACGGGAAGGATATAGCTTTGATACGAATCCATTCCGCTGGTTGGCAGCAGGTCCAAACGCACGGAAAAATACCAGATCAAAATCGATGCAAGCCAGTATGAAGGCATCGCTGTTAGAAAGAAGGAAACTCCTCTCACTGACCGATCCCATATTCTGCCCTCGTTTAATGCGCAAGCAACCCCCAAGATAACGGACATGATGATAATAATGGTTGACGAAACCATGGTCAGCTTTAAAGTATTGAGAAATGCCGGGCTTATCAATGACCAAACCGTCTGTCCCGTCACGTAGGATTCTCCAAAGTCCAATCGAAGGCAGGCCATCACCCAATCGGCGTACTGTTTCAAGAACGGCTGATTCAGCCCTAGCTCTTCACGCGTCTGTGCGATCAGTTCTTCCGTGATTTCCGGAACTTCTTGGGCGCGGAGCACCACTTCGGCAGGATCCATGGGGGACAGATTAATCAGCAGAAAGGTCAAAAACGAAATGATGAGCAGAATCGGAACGGACAACAATAACCTTTTTACTATATAACTTCCCATAATGACTCCTTATCGAATAATAAGTTCGTGTCCTATTCAAAATACATTTGCTCAAAAGGAAGCTCAAACTGGGTTTGCTTGAACGTGATGCCTTTCAAGTCCTTCGGTGCAAGAACCGTGACGCTCCCGCTCGAGATCGGGATAAACACCGCTTCATCGTGAACCGTTCGCATAATTTCAGCGTATAGCGACTTGCGGGTCTCCTCGTCCTTGGATACCATAACTTCTTGAATATGCTCATAAAGATGATCCGCTTGTGCGATTCCTTTGGTTGTATGTAGATAAGAAGCTTCAGAAGTGAAGGCAGAGATGGTGCTCTGCGGGTCATACGCCAAACCCCAGGTTTGATTAAACAATAACTCATAATCCCCCGTGGATCTTCGATTCGCGATGGAGCTCGACTCTTCTCCGATGATATCCAGCTTGATTCCGATCCCTTTTACCGCATTTTGGATGAATTCCGCCTGCGTTTTTTGTGATGATGAATTACTGTCATAATATAATTTCATGGCCAGCTCCTTACCGGCTTTGAACCTGGCCTTGCCGTCACTCTCCTTCTTCCATCCGGCCTCTTCCAGCATTTGCTCAGCCCTTCCCGGATCATAGCCGCGTTCCTTCAATTCGACATCCGCATAATTCACATTGGATGAGAACAGCGTGTTCGCTTCCGTCTCGGTCCCCTCGAATATGTCCTTACTGATGGTTTCCCGATCGATTGTATGCCAGATCGCTTCACGGACCGCGGTTTCGCTTACCGGACTTTCCGATTTGCTGCTGTTCGCCACCATCATTTTTGTATTCATGGCTTCGCTGCGAACCAGCTGATATGTTCCGGCATCAACCAGTTGATTCATCGCTTGCACGTCGATGCTGTCTGCTCCCCGATCATCGGTGAATACGAAGTTCACCTCTCCTTTCTGCATGGCCAAAAACGTCGTCTCGCCCGCAGGCAGTACCTTGGCCGTGATTTTTTTGATTTTTGGCGGACCTCCCCAATACTCCTCGTTGGCGGTAAAGGTAGCGTACTCGTCGATTTTATGTTCCGTAAACTGGTAAGGACCCGTACCGTGGTGTCCATTAACGCCATCCTTCGTTTCCCCCTGAATGAAATCCTTGGGTGAGAGAAACACATACGGCCGCGTCATGGACAGTTCGACCAGTGCAGGGTAATAGGCTTCGCTTAAAACCAATTGGACGGTGTATGCATCCACTACCTTCACGTTCTTGATTTTGGTCGACAGTTTAATCCAGGCGTGTTTCTCGGCATTATGCTGCACGGCATCGATATTCAGTTTGACAGCTTCGGCATTAAATGGTTCTCCGTCATGAAACTTCACGTCCTTCCTCAGATGAAAGGTGTAGGTGGTTCCATCTTCCGAAATGTCCCAGGATTCCGCCAGCAAAGGCTTGATCCCTTCCTTTGTGTTCTCCACCAGCGATTCATATACCATACCCTGAGCCGGCATGGATCCCGTGTATAAATGAGGATTCATATCATGAATATCTTTTGCTGTAGCATAGATGATTTCATCCCTGATTGCTGATTCGGCCTTACTTCCCTGCGTTGTCTCCCCGCACCCTGCCAGAAGCGCGATGGAGATCATTAACATCCATATCTTGACACTTTTTCTATTCACAGTTTTCCTCCTGCTATCCACTTGTTTATTGTTTCTTTCATTGGTTTGATAGTTCCATGCATATCAGATCCAGATCTTCCTCGAAGCTCTGAACCGTAAACGCATTGGACAACGACCGGCCCTTGTGAGCAAGTGATACATTTACGATTTTGTCCTCATACGATTGGATGAACTGATCGATGGTAGGACAATCCACCTTCAAGAATCTGGCAATGCCCTGGATCACCTTGATTCGATAATAGTCTTCTTTAGGCATTCTCGGGATATCCAGGCAGCCTTCCTTATTGATAAACAAACTCCTAATCGGAACAGCCGAGAAATCAAAGTACTTTCCATCTGCATCGGGCTGAGAAAAAGGGTCAATTAACAAGGAGGCGTAACGTATATACAATAGATACTCCTGATGAATCGCTTGTAATTGATCAAAGCTATCGATATCCTGGCGCGATAAACTCTCGTTTCTTACCGGATAGTTATCATCCGTCATAAATTTCAGCAAATTGATGCCCTTCATCCCTAATTGGTTTAAGATGTTCATCATCTCTTTCCACTGGGACAACATACTGCGAATCAGATCTTGCGTAATTGGGCCTTCAGGAAAAAGCTTGTAGACGTACTTGCGCGAACCCGACTCATCAAATATGGCGCTTAACGAGAAATCATTCATGAACAAAGCAGGATGAACATATAACGAAATATTTCTTGCCTCTGCCTCTAGCGGCGTCCTCATGACGCTTAGCTCAATATTCAGCTCCTTATACAGGCGGCTCAGCTTGTCGACAAGATCAGAGTGCCCTCGCGTAGAGCCGATATAGACCTTTTTCTTAACCCCCGTCGTGATGACATGATTCGAAACTTGGTTATCCACCCACCTCGTGTCGCCATAATATGTAGAAAAACTAATGACTTCCGCATCCGGATTCAGTTGACGTATAAAACCGGATATCAAGCTGTTAGAACCAAAAGTTGGAGATATCAGCACCACACATTTGACCTTACGCAGGACGTTATGATTCATCTGCTGTAAGACTTCCATATACGCATCGGTCGTCACCGCAACAAATAAAGTGTCCCATTCGCCTTCTATGGTCTCAAAACCCTGAAACACATCGTCAATGCGACATTCGCCTTCCATGGAACGATGCTTTTCATTTTGGATGCTCGCGTAAACCATTTGATCGTTCCTCGCAAGGCCGTCGAAGAATCCAAGAGACCGAACCGATTCACGACCGGCGATCCCCAGGCGACAATGGAACCCCTTTTTAAGAGTCACTGCCAGCTGCAAGGCTGCAGGGCCTGTTCCCAACAACAGGACATGCTTCATCTCTTTCATAAGTCACCTCACTCCGATTACAGGTCTGCTAAGCCAGGATTTTTTGATATAAAGCGATGTCAAATATATCGTCTCGGCGCAGCACGTTATCCACTAGTCCCCATTTATGTTCATCCGTCTCTTTCAGGGGATAGTTGAATAAAGATTTCAATCGGTTTCCATACCTCATGGCTACAACAACCTGCTCATTCGTCAACGGATATAAACGCTCCAGCAGTTCGTACTTCTCTGCAACCGTTGAGCTGAAAATGATGTGGGTTATCTCATTTAAATCATCAAGGAATTCAACCGATGTCTTTTCCAATCGGATCTTCAGCTCAGGACCCAATGTCTCTACAACCTTCAGACCTAGCTCAATAGCTTCAGCATCAATGTCGATCCCGACCACCGCAGCTCCTGTGCGCTTTGCGATCAATAGTGCCGTCATCGGGAATGAACCAGAGCCAACCAACAATACCTTCGATGTAGAAGAAATCTGGAAACTTCCGAACTCTTTCTCGATGCATTCCTCGATATTCCTGAAATAATCGGTGATCTCCGTATCTCCCTTTTGCAAATTCAGCGCGCGATATTTCTCCAGTATCGCGACGCAGCGCGCTGAACTTTTCCTCAGTCCATCAACAAGACCGCTAGTTCTGCCGATTCCTTGTTGCTCCAGCTCATCCCAAACTGTGATGTTGGTTTCGTCAGTTATAAACGCCGAGTATTGGTCAATTAAACG